>CAKTKT010000053.1 GCA_934572325.1 uncultured Oscillospiraceae bacterium | reverse complement strand
AACAACTTGCCCATGAGACCCCTCCGCTGGCTGTCTCCCGCTGAGATTACTGTACAATATGTTTGACAAACCTACATGTGTGCCGCCGCGGGATGCATCCGCCGGTGAAAAAGCGCAAACGTGACCGTCGGCAAATCGAAGCCTTCACACAGCGCACAGCTCCGCGGCGAGATCGCCGCGGAGCTGTTGTTC
Source organism: uncultured Oscillospiraceae bacterium (assembly GCA_934572325.1). Lineage (GTDB taxonomy): Bacteria > Bacillota > Clostridia > Oscillospirales > Oscillospiraceae > Limivicinus. Next base: position 12,398 of record CAKTKT010000053.1, on the reverse strand, counting down.
CCTATTCCTGTGTCTGTACCGGCGGCTTGTTTTTTGGGATCGCCGCGAGAAGATAGAGCGGCGCGAAGATGAGCACGGGGAGCGCCGCGTAGCACTGCCCCAGCGCCAGCATGGCGGCGGTGATCTCCGCCGCGGCGGCGCACACAAGGGCGGCTGCGGCGGGCGCGATGAGCACAAGGCGGCTGCGGCTTTTTTCAAACGCCGCCGGAAGACAGCATAGCCCCAGCACGCCGCCCAGCACCTCCAGCACGCTTATCGCAACGCGCGCGGTGTGCGCGCGGGTGTACTCGGCACGGTACTCATCCGCGTACTGCGCCGCGACCTCGCCCAGCTCCGCATCGTCCGTGAGCTTTGCCTTTATCCCGTCGTAGCCCTTGAGCGTACGGCGCGTCGCGCCGAGCTTCCGCTCGTCCTCGCGGCGCTCCTCGGCGGCGGCTTTCTCCTCCGCCAGCTCCACCGCCTCGTTCAAAAGCTCCTCGCGCTTCTGCTCAAGCTCCGGCTCTTCATCCTCCATCTTGCCAAGCTCATACCATATCTGCTCAAGATTTCCGTTCACTTTCATCTGGGCGGACTCCACGGCGGACTTTGCCGAAGCTAGCTGCTCTCGCGCTTTGTTCATCTGCTCTCCGGCTGCCGCCATGCCCTGATCTATCTGCGCGATCAGCCCGCCAAGCGCGGCGGACGCCGCCTCTGGGCTGTCTGCGGGAATGCCCATCTGCGAGAGTGCGCCGCCCACGCCCGCCATAATCTGCGCACGTGCGGCGGTGATCTGCTGAAGTGCCGCATTATAGACGGTAAGGTCGGCTTGGTACTCGGTGTTTAAAGCAGCATACGCCGCCATATCGCTATTATATTGCTCCACTGCCGTCTCATACGCCGCTTTCTCCTCATCGCTGCTATCATCATTCGGCGGTGTCGGCGCTGTCGGTTCTGTCGGCGCTGTCGGTTCTGCCGGCAGCGCGGGTGCAGATGCGCAGACACCTTGCAACGTGGCAAGCTGCCCACGCTGTGCCGACATTTCCGCCATCTTCGTGTTATACTCCGCCTCGGCGGCTTTGAACTTGCTCTCGGCCTCGTAATACGCCTTTGCGCCCGCGTCAACGGCGGGCTTCGCCTCCCACAGCGCGTCCGCGCCCTTCTTATAGCCGCCCTGCTTCGCGGTGCGCTCGGCAAGGTCGGTGCGGTACTGCGCGGCGTCCTCGTCGTGCTGCTGTTGGTGCTCGTCGAGCGCGGCGGAAGCCTGCTTATAGCTCTCCGCGTCCGCGAGCTTTGCCGTGAGCTCCTTATACGTCACTATCCGCTCCGTCAGCCTTTCATAGTCCGCGTCGTCCCCGTCCAGCCGCTTTTCAGCCTTGCCGAAGCCGAGCGCGCCGATAATGAGCATAATGACGCACATTATCGCAAGCGTGACCGCCATCACCCTTGCCAGCGCCGGATGCTTCATATCCATTCCCCCGTCCAAAAATTCATTTTACGTTTATGATAGCACGTAATTATGAAAATTTCATGTATGCGGACGGGGTTTTTCCACATTCATGCTTTATTTGAGCGAAAGCCGAAAAGCGGCTTAATTCTCCGCGAAATGAGAATTAAGCCGTTTTTCAAAATTGTTATCCTGTTTTTGTTGACAAATTCTCATATTATAGATATATTATGAGAAAAGGAGGCGAACGTAATGTATTATGCGGAAACAGGCAGCTTTGACCCCTGCTATAATCTGGCCTTTGAGGAATATCTGCTCACCAACAAGACGGACGGAGACTGGCTCATGCTGTGGCAGAATAAAAACACCGTCGTGGTCGGGCTTAATCAAAACACCTCCGAGGAGATAGATCCGGATTTCGTCCGTGATAACGGCATCACGGTCGTCAGGCGTACAACCGGCGGAGGCGCGGTCTACCACGACTTGGGAAACCTCAACTATTCCTTTATCACCGACGCCGGAAGCGCCGAGGAGATCAGCATTGAAAAGCTGTCAAGACCTATATGCGAGGCTCTTGCCGCGCTTGGGGTGACGGCTGCCGTCAGTGGTCGGAACGACATTCTCATCGACGGCAAAAAGGTCTCGGGAGTGGCGCAGCGGGTCTGCTGCGGGCGTATCCTCCACCACGGCACCCTGCTCTTTAAATCGGACATGGCGATGATCTCGGGCGCATTGAATGTCGATCCGGAGAAGTTTTCTTCAAAGAGCACGAAGTCCGTCCGCAGCCGAGTGGGAAATATCGCGGATCACCTGCCGCCGGAAATGACCATAGACGACTTTAAGGCGGCGCTCCTCCGCCGTATCAGCGGCGCGGGCGCGAAGCAGTATATCCCGGCGGAGCGGGAGCTGGCTCAAATCAGGCGCTTGGCGGATGAAAAGTACCGCTCTGAGCAATGGACATACGGCAGAAACCCCGAATATACTTATAAAAGCAGAAAACGCTTTTCCGGCGGAACGCTTGAAGTGAGGCTTTTGCTGAAGGACGGCGCGGTATTGCGGGCGCACTTTTCCGGCGATTTCATGGCGACCTCCGACTGCTGCGGGCTTGAAAACGCGCTTCGCGGTATCGCTTATAACACAGACGCGCTCATGGCGGTTTTGGCGGAGCATGACATACGGTCGATATTCGGCGGCATCACGCGGGAAGAAATAGCGGAGAGCTTTTTTGCCTGAGAGCGTCTGCCGATAGCTGAAGCACTAACTTTTAGATTTATTATACGAGGAGCGGACAGGCATGGATTTTGAGCGCCAGAAAGAGATATGGGCGGACTTCATATACGACGGGAAGATCGATGATGATCTTTGCCCCGAGATCGCGGAGTCGTGGAGACGCTGCCGGCAATGGGGCGTTAATCCCTCCGCCGGAAAGGGAAAGTGCGCCGACGGCGCGCTGTTTGACAGCATATACAAGGCGAACCGGCATCTGCTGGATATTGCTCTGCCGGTCATGAAAAGCGTGTTCGAGGTGCTGGACAAGTCCCATTATCTTATCGTTCTCACCGACAGCGTGGGCTATATTCTTGAAACCATGGGCGATGTGGATATTAACAGAAAAAGCGAGGATCTCCGCTTCGGCAAGGGCTGTCTGTGGAACAGCATGGAGGTCGGCACAAACGCCATAAGCGTCGCCCTTGAATTTGACAAGCCCACGCAGATGGCGGGGGCAGAGCATTATTGCCGCAGCCATCACCCGTGGACCTGCTCCGCCGCGCCCATTCACGGTGTGGACGGCGAGTTGATAGGCTGCATAAACTTTTCGGGCTTGGCGGAAACCGTACATTCTCATACGCTCGCCCTTGCCATCGCTGCCGCGGGCAGCATTGAGGCGCAGCTTAAGGAGCAGCGCCACGCCGAGCTTATGCGCACCGCTCTTGACGCGGCAAGCGATGCGATATTCCTGCTGAACGGCGAGCTCAAGCCGTTCTGGGAAAATAACGCGGCAAAAAAGCTCACAAAAATGGACGAGGTCAGCCTGTCTCAGCTTGATTTCAGGTCGGCGCTGCCCAATGTACCATGGGATTCGGGGAAGGACTACTTCACCGACGATACGCTCTTTCTTCTCAGCGAGCGGGGCTTTTACTGCGGCGCGAGCATTCGCCATATCAACTGGCTCGGCGCTCCGACCTTCAGCGTCACGCTCAGAAAGCAAAAGCACATCCTAAACTCCGTCAACCGTCTGAGCCGCAACAGAGCCGTCTGCACCTTCGATGCTTTCATCTGCCGCAGCGCCGCCATGCAGAAAACGCTTGCCCTTGCAAAGCGGTTTTCGGAATATGACGGCAACATCCTCATCGAGGGCGAAAGCGGAACGCGGAAGGAGCTTATCGCCGAGGCGATCCATAACGCCGGCGCAAGCAGCGGCGGTTCGTTCGTGACGATAAACTGCTGCACCATCCACAGAGATACCCTGGAGGCGGATCTCTTCGGCTGCGAGGTCGGCGCATACGGCGGAAAGATCACGGAAAGCAGCCCGGGGCGCTTCGAGCTCGCCCAGAACGGAACGCTGTTTTTGGAGGAAATATCGGAGCTTCCTATGGAGTTTCAGACCAAGCTCCTTCACGTGGTGGAAAAGCACAGCCTGCGGAGGATTGGCGGAAAGCGCGATATATCCCTGAATATCCGCATAATCGCCTCCTCGAGCCGCAATCTTGAGGAGCTTATAGCGGAGGGCTCGTTCCGTCAGGATCTCTATCACAGGCTGAATATCCTGAAAATCGACGTTCCGGCGCTCCGCGAGAGGCGGGAGGATATCGAGACTTATGCAAGGCAGATGCTCGCAAAGCTGAATGAAGCAAGCCCCGAGATAAAAAAGAGCATGGACGAGGCGTTTATCACCGGTCTGGAGGTCTGCGGCTGGCCGGGGAATGTCCGCCAGCTACAAAACAGCATAGAGCGGGCGTTCTACTCGGAAACGGATGCTGTGCTGTCGGAAAAAAGTCTGGCATACGCGCTGGATAAGCCGCCGCACAGCGGCGAAAGCCCATCCGCGCGCGAGGCGGGAAACGACAGGAAGACCCAGATCATGGCTGCGCTGGAGCTTAGCTCCGGCGACGTGGAGGCGGCTGCAAAGCAGCTCGGAACAAGTCGGGCGACCTTATACAGAAGGCTCAGAACCTACGGGATCAACCCCAAGAAGCTCAAAAGGCAATAATATTCTCACAAAGTATCATCGGCTGTCTGAAGCGGAAAAAGCTATCCGGGCAGCCGAATTTTTTGTGCTTTTTTCACGACGGTTAAGAGTTATGTAAACCCAAAATGCCAATATCATAGTCTCAAATCGTCGCAGGGATCTCTTGCACGTGAGAATAAATGAGAATTATTGCGTTAAGTCGTTGACAATAATGAGACCGGCTTATATATGCACAAAGCAACGCCGTAATAATTGTTAAAGTGTGCTGAAATTGAGATTTATGGCATATTATCATTGAGAATAGTTTGCGAATATGCTATTATTATTTATAGACAGGGAGCGTATATCCCAAATTATCCTTAAAGCTATTCCCGGCGTAAAAATACTATATTAAGGAGGCTTTATAGTGGCAATCAGCAAAGAACAGATGAAGGATATCTACACGCGCATGTGCCGTATCCGCGCCTTTGAGTCTGCGGCAGCAAAGCTGTTCGCGGAAGGCAAGATCTACGGCTTTGCGCACCTGTATCTGGGCGAAGAGGCGATCGCTCCGGCAGTATGCGAGTGCCTGCGCGACGATGACTTCATCACAAGCACACATCGCGGTCACGGTCACATCATCGCAAAGGACGGCGACCTGAATCTCATGATGGCAGAGCTCTTCGGCAGATATACGGGCTACTGCAAGGGCAAGGGCGGCTCGATGCATATTGCGGACAGGAACAAGGGCATCCTCGGCGCAAACGGCATCGTCGGCGCGGGACACTGCATCTCCATAGGCGCGGGGCTCTCCTGCAAGCTCCGCAAGACCGATCAGGTCTGCGTATGCTTCTTCGGCGACGGCTCCACCAACCAGGGCACCTTCCATGAATCGCTGAACATGGCGTCCATCTGGAAGCTGCCGATCGTTTTCGTTTGCGAGAACAACCATTACGGCATCTCCATGAGTCAGGATCGCCACCAGGCCATCAAGGACATTGCCGACAGAGGCGCCGCCTACAACATCCCCGGCGTTGCGGTTGACGGCAACGACCCCGTTGCCGTATATGAGGCGGCAGAGGAGGCCGTGGCAAGAGCGAGAGCGGGCAAGGGTCCCACTCTTATCGAGTGCAAGACCTACCGCCAGCACGGTCATTTTGAGGGCGACCCCGCCACCTACAAGCCCAAGGATGAGCAGTCCGCGTGGATGGCGAAGGATCCCATGCCCCGCTTTGAAAAGTATCTTGAGGAAAACGGCGTAATGACCGCGGAGGAGATAAAGACCGTCAAGGACGCGGTTGCAAAGCAGATCGACGACGCCATCGAATTTGCCGACGCTCAGCCCTATGCCCCTGAGGAGAGTGCTGTCGTGGATGTTTATTCCGATCTTGTTGCGGAGGTGCGTGAAAGATGAGTATGATGACTTACGGTGAAGCAATCCGCGAGGCAATGTCCATCCGGATGCGAGAGGATCCCACCGTCGTGCTTTTCGGCGAGGATGTGGGCGCTTTCGGCGGCTGCTTTGGCGTCAGCGCCGGAATGTTTGATGAATTTGGACCTGAGCGGGTAAGAGACACGCCTATTTCCGAGGGCGCAATTATCGGATGCGCCGTGGGAAGCGCCGCCACCGGGCTGAGACCCATTGCGGAGCTTATGTTCAATGACTTCCTTACTGTCGGCATGGATCAGCTTGTTAATCAGGCCGCAAAAATGCGCTTCATGTTCGGCGGCAAGATTTCTATGCCCATGGTCGTCCGCCTTCCCGCCGGCGCGGGCACGGGCGGCGCGGCTCAGCACTGCCAGAGCCTTGAGGCGTGGCTGACCCATGTTCCCGGGCTTAAGGTTGTGTACCCGAGCAACGCCCAGGATGCGCTGGGGCTGCTGCTGTCCTCCATTGATGACGACAACCCTGTAATGTTCTTTGAGAACAAGTGCCTCTACGCCACGAAGGGAGAGGTCACCAGCAAGAAGCCTATTCCGCTCGGCAAGGGGCGCATCGCGCTTGAGGGCGAGGATCTGACCATCATTACCTACGGTCGTCAGGTCTATACCGCGCTGGACGCCGCAAAGCTGCTTGCATCGGAGGGCATCAAGGCGGAGGTTATTGATATCAGAAGCCTCTTCCCGCTGGACAAGGAGCTTATAAGGGAAAGCCTTGAAAAGACTCACAAGGCAATAGTCATCACCGAGGAGACAAAGCGCGGCGGTTACGGCGGCGAAATAAGCGCAATCATTTCCGAGGAGATGTTTGATCTGCTCGACGCCCCCGTGGCAAGAATAGGCTCACTCGATACGCCCGTTCCCTTTGCGCCGAACCTTGAGCAGTATTATATGCCCAACGAGAGAGACATTGTGCTTGCCGCGAAGAAAATGTTCTGATTCCGGTCATTCCTGAAAACACGAAAAAACTGATGATCTGTGCTGCGCCTTACAGTCGCAGCACAGATATTAAGCGAGCTGCGTTCGTTCTGCCAAGGTAACCGCTGAATAAATAGCTGTCAGCGTCTGAACGGATAATTTTCCGTCTGATTTCATGAGCTTTTTTTGAAATACACAAAGTATTCCTGCAAAAAGCTCATTTTATCAGCCAAAAAATTCTCTCGCCCAGCCATCTGACGTATTTAATCAGCGGTTACCCAAGGCGGATCGGGCGGGGCTTGCGCACTGGGAGGGAAAGCATGGCGTCCATCGGTATTATAGCTAATCCCCAATCCGGCAAGGACATCCGCAGGCTCGTATCCTATGCCACGACCATTGACAACAACGAGAAGGTCAATATCTGCAAGAGGATCGTTCTTGCGGCCTACGGGCTGGGTATTGATAAGGTCTTATTTATGCCCGATACCTTCACCATGGGCTACAGCGTGAAATATCAGCTTGAGGACGATAAAATGGCGTGCTGCCCCATAGAGGTGCTGGATTTCGATTTTGAAGCCTCAATGTCCGACACCGTTCAGGCGGCTCGGATGATGGAGGCGGAGGGGGTCGGCTGCATCGTCGTTCTCGGAGGGGACGGTACCTCAAGGGCGGCGGCAAAGGGGCTTGAAAAAACGCCCATTCTTTCTGTTTCGACAGGCACGAATAACGTCTATCCCATAATGATGGAGGGCACGGTCGCCGGGCTTGCCGCCGCCGCCGTTGCCATGATGGATGAGCCGTACAGCGTATGCATACACGATAAGCGCATTAAGGTCTACGTCAACGGTGAGTACAAGGATATGGCGCTTATCGACGCCGTAATATCCGACGATGAATTTGCAGGCGCGAAGGCGATATGGAATCCCGCAAAGATAAGCCATATCATCGTGACCCGCTGCCATCCGGCAAGCATCGGGTTTTCCGCAGTGCCGGGCGCGCATAAGATCGTCGATGAGCGCGAGCCCTTCGGTTATGCCGTCGAGCTTGGCGGCGGCGGTATTCCCGTAAAAGCTCCCATCGCGGCGGGAATCCTCACCCCCATGAGCGTCGCGGCGCAGCGGGAGCTCCCCATCGGTCAAGGCTATACCGTCGTTGCGGAAAAGCCCTGCATGATAGCGCTCGACGGAGAGCGCGAGGTGAAGCTGTTTGCGGGCGACAGGGTCGATTTTGTCATTTCGGATGACGGACCGTGGAGGGTCATCCCGCGCTTGGCCGTATCAAGGGCACAGGAGCTCGGACTGTTCAGGGGCTGAGCCCCCTTTCGCAAATAATAAATACATATAACAGGAGGTTACTATGGCAAAGGTAGTGGTCATGCCAAAGCTCGGTCTCACAATGACCGAGGGTACGGTCAGTAAATGGCTGAAGAAGGTCGGAGACGCGGTCAACGAGGGAGAGCCGCTCTTCGAGGTCGAAACCGACAAGCTCACAAATACTATCGAGGCGTCTGCCTCCGGCGTGCTGAGACATATTTTTGCGCACGACGGGGCGACCGTTCCCGTTTTGGACAAGATAGCGATCATCGCCGCGGCGGACGAGGATATCGGCGCTCTGCTGGGCGCGGCAGAGCCGCCAAAGGTCGCGGAAGCTCCGGCGGCTTCGGGGCAGACCGCGGTCGCGCCTCCGGCAAAGCCCGCAGGCGGCAGAGTTGTCGCCACGCCCGTCGCAAAGAAGCTGGCAAAGGAAATGGGCATAGATATTTCTCTTGTACGCGGCACGGGTCCCAACGGCCGCATCACCGAGGAGGACGTCAAAAACTATAAGCCCGCGCCCGCCGCGCAGGAGGAGCAGACCGTAAAGGCGTCTCCTCTTGCGGCAAAGGTCGCCGCGGATCTCGGCATCGACCTGACGGAGCTCGGCGGGCACGGCAGGGTGCTGGCGGAGGATATTCTGAAATATCTTGAGAGCACGAGGGAAAAGGGCGAAGAGCCGAGGCGCGAGGAGAGCGTTCCCATGAACGGTATGCGCAAGGCGATTGCAAGGAACATGCTCAATTCTCATATGACCTCCCCCACCGTCACCTTCAATCTCTCGGTTGACATGAGCCGCATGAAGCTTTACCGCGAGCAGCTCAAGGCAAATGATATTAAGGTGAGCTACACTGATTTGCTGGTGAAATTTGTCGCCAAGGCGCTGACGGAATTTCCGCTTCTCAACTGCTCGATAGAGGATAATAATATCATCTACAAGCACTATGTAAATATGGGCGTTGCGGTCGCGCTGGAGAACGGGCTTGTCGTTCCCAACGTGCGCGACGCGGACAAAAAGAGCCTCACGGATATATCCGCGGAGATCAAGGAGCTGGCAAAGCTGGCAAGAGAGGGCGGTCTGCCGATGGAGAAGCTCCGCGGCGGCACGTTTACCATCACAAATCTCGGAATGTACGGCATTGAGAGCTTTACTCCCATTATAAATCAGCCGGAGGTTGCCATACTCGGCGTAACAACCATGGAGGACAGAGTCGTTGTGCGTAACGGCGAGATGGTCATACGCCCGATGATGACGCTCAGCCTCACGGCAGACCACCGCGCGGTTGACGGCTCTGTGGCGGCGGAATTTCTGAAGCGCGTCAAGACCCTGTTGGAAAATCCGGCTCTTATTCTGGCATAAGGAGGCAGCAGATATGGCAAAGACAGTCGTAATGCCAAAGCTCGGTCTCACAATGACCGAGGGCACGGTCAGCAAATGGCTGAAGAAGGTCGGAGACGCGGTCAGCGAGGGAGAGCCGCTTTTCGAGGTCGAAACCGACAAGCTCACAAATACCATCGAAGCCTCGGCGTCGGGTATACTGCGTCATTTATTCGTTCAGGACGGGGCGAGCGTTCCCGTGCTGGGCAAGATCGCGATCATCGCTGCGACCGACGAGGACATCAGCGCACTGACAGCGTCCGAGACTCCCGCGTCAGCTCCCACGGCTAAGGCGGAGGCTGCGCCTGAGGGCGGCAGCGTTCTGGTCATCGGCGGCGGTCCGGGCGGCTATACGGCGGCAATTCGCGCGGCGCAGTTGGGCGCGAAGGTCACGCTCATTGAAAAGGGAGAGGTCGGCGGCACCTGCCTTAACCGCGGCTGTATGCCCACAAAGGCTATGCTCCACACCTCCGAGATCTATGAGCTTGCTACTTCGAGCGCCGATATAGGCATCGCCTGCGGCGACGTTTCTGTTGACTGGGAGAAGGTTCAGGGCTTCCGCGCGTCCGTTGTCACAAGACTCACCTCCGGCGTCAAGGCTCTTATCAGGATGAATAAGATCGCTTTGGCGCAGGGGGAGGCCGTCTTTACCGGCGAGAAAACCGTTGCGGTCAACGGCAGGGAGTACAGCGCCGAGAAGATAATCATCGCCTCCGGCTCGTATCCCATTATACCCGGCATACCCGGAGTAAAGGACAGCGCCGCCTGCATCGACTCCACCGCCTGTCTCACCCTTGACCACATTCCCGAAAGCCTTCTCGTCATCGGCGGCGGAGTGATCGGGCTTGAGCTCGGCACGGTGTATCACCGCTACGGCGCGAGGGTGAGCGTTATCGAGGCTCAGCCGAGGCTTCTCCCGCTCATGGACGCGGAGCTGACCGGCTTGCTTCAGGCAAAGCTCAGCGGCGAGGGGCTTGATATTCACACCTCGTCAACCGTCCTCTCCGTTGAGGGCGGCGAAAAGGGCGCTCGCGTCAGGGTCAAATGCCCCGAGGGCGAAAAGCTGTTCGAGGTCGAAAAGGTGCTTCTTGCCGTCGGGCGCGCCCCGCTCACCGAGACGCTGAGACCGGATAAAGCCGGGATCAAGACGGAAAACGGCTTTATCCTGACGAATGATAGGCTGGAGACCAATGTTTCCGGCATCTATGCCATCGGAGACTGCACCGGAAAGCTCATGCTTGCCCATGCCGCCATGGCAATGGGCGAGATCGCTGCCGAGAACGCAATGGGCGGCAGCGGCAGCTTTGACGCGGACATGAGCCCGAGCTGCGCGTATGTCGGACCTGAGTTTGCCGGCGTGGGCTATACCGAGGAAAGGGCAAAGGCTCTCGGCATCGAGTATAAGGTCGGGCGCTTCCCGACGAGCGGCAATGGAAGAAGCCTTGTTGCCGGTCATACCGACGGCATGATAAAGGTGCTTGCCGGCGCTAAATACGGGGAGCTCCTCGGCGTGCATATACTTGCCCCGAGCGCGACCGAGCTTATCGAAGAGGCGGCTCTTGCGATAAAGCTCGAAGCGACGCTTGAGGAGCTGAGCGAGACCATCCACTGCCATCCCACCGTGGCGGAGGCGCTGCGCGAGGTCTGCCTTGCGGCGGACAAGAAGGCCATCCACATTCCAAATAAATGAGCCTGTAAACAGACCCCGCCCGTGAGGAAATACGGGCGGGGTCGTCGGAGCAGATATGGAATTATTAGATGTATATGATATTGACCGCAAAAAAACCGGACGCACGATCGGGCGTGGAGCGGAGCTTTTGCCGGGGGAGTATTTGACGGTCGTGCATCTGTGCGTATTCAACGGCGAAAACATGCTTCTTATCCAGCGCCGCGCATATACCAAGGACAGATACCCCGGCGTCTGGGATCTCAGCGCGGGCGGCTTTGCGAAAAGCGGGGAGAGCAGCCTTGACGCCGCCGTGCGCGAGGCAAAGGAGGAGCTTGGAATATCCTGCCGGCGCGAGGAGCTTCGCTTTGCCCTCACCGAGCCTTTCGGCTGCGTTTTCGATGATATTTATATCCTCAGACGCGGGCAGCGCACAGAAGATTATTCGTTTCAGCGGGAGGAGGTCAGCGAGCTTAGGTTTGAAGCGCCGGAGGCGATCCTCGCCATGCTCGAAAGCGGTGAATTTGTGGATTACCCGCCCGATATGATGAAAAGGCTCTTTGCAATGCTGTGATGCTGCCCTCGAGTAAAAACCATATTTTTTATATCACTATATCTTATATCTCTCGCTGTACTCGGCATAGAGCTTGTCAAAATTGTGCGAGTGCAGCTCCTTGAGGTTGATGACATAGGTGTGCGTGTCGTACTCGTGCGCGTGCAGCTCGATGAGGGCGATGGCAATGTTCGAGCAGTGATCCGCCACGCGCTCGAAGTTCGTCAGCAGGTCGTTGAAAAGAAAGCCGTTCCCCAGCGAACATTCGCCCCGCTGCAGGCGATCGACATGGCGCAGCTTCATCTCGTCGCACAGCACGTCTATCCGCTCCTCCAGCGGCTCAACGCAATAGGCGGCGTTGATGTCGTCGTTGACGAACGAGCTTACGGACAGCGCGAGTATATCCTCTATCGCGCTGTTGAGCACGCGCAGCTCATGCTCGGCATCGCTGGAAAACCTGATGTGCTTGTCGTTCTTCTCCTGCGCGTTTTCGGAGATGTTGACCGCGTGGTCGCTGATACGCTCAAAGTCGCTGAGCGCG
>CAKTKT010000052.1 GCA_934572325.1 uncultured Oscillospiraceae bacterium | reverse complement strand
GGGATGCTGCCTTGCGGTAACATCCCTTTTGACGCTTGGTTATTCAATTTTTGAGCTAACCTGTTTGCCCTCTGCCCCTAAAAGCGTTGATTTTACTGGGTTTCTGCTTGTTTTCCTATGTCAACGCTCATGAGACGGGGATTTTTTCAGCCTGTATTACATATACGTCCGGTCTATCGTCACGACCGCGTAGTGCTCTGCCCAAGTGGAGTGGACGAGCGCGCGTATCCTCTCCGCCAGCTCCTCGTCCGTCATTTTGAAGTCAACGGGCGCAACGGCGTCGAAGATGAGGTTGGTGTGCGTCGTGCCCGGCACCATGCGGAAGTCGTGCACGCTTATCTCCGGCGATATGTGCGTTTGCAGCAGCTCCGTCACGGCGTGGCGGTGCTGCGCTATCTCGGTGTCGTCCGCCTCGATGGGGTCCATGTGTATCGTCGCCACGCAGCCGAGCTCCGCCTTCAGCTCGCGCTCCGCGCGGTCGATAGCGTCATGCAGCGCGAAGATGTTCCCGCTGCCGTCCACCTCCGCGTGCAGCGACACGACGAGCCGCCCCGGCCCGTAGTCGTGCACGATCAGATCGTGCAGCCCCAGTATCTCCGGATGCGCGAGCACTATTTCGCGTATGCGCCCGACAAGCTCCGCGTCCGGGGCTTTGCCCAGCAGGGGAGAGATTGTGTCCCGCGCCGCGCCGAAGCCGGTCAGCAGAATGAACACGGCGACGACGAGCCCCGCCCAGCCGTCGATGTTCACGTTGAAAATATAGCTCACCGCCATCGACAGCAGCACCACCAGCGTCGATACGGAGTCCGACAGAGCATCCGCCGCCGTCGCCTGCATCGCGGCGGAGCATATTTTTTTGCCTATCGCGCGGTTGTAGGCGCACATATATACCTTGGCGAGGATGGACACGAGCAGTATCGCCGCGGGCAGCACGCCCGCCTCCACCGCCGTGGGTGCGAAAATCTTCTCCACCGAGCTTTTGCCCAGCTCAAAGCCCATCACAACGATAAGCGCAGACAGCCCCAGCCCCGCGAGGTATTCCACCCGCCCGTGCCCGAACGGGTGCTCCGGATCGGGCTTCTTTGCGGCGATGGCAAAGCCCAGCAGCGTGATGACGGACGAGCCCGCGTCCGAGAGGTTGTTGAACGCATCCGCCATGATGGCGACAGAGCCGGAGACGACGCCCGCAAAGTACTTCCCCGCGAAGAGCAGCACGTTGATGAATATGCCGTACACGCTGCACAGTGTGCCGTAGGCGCGGCGCACCGCCGCGTCGCGGACATTTTCCCTGTCGCGTATGAACAGCCGTACCAAAAGTCTGAGCATGAGGCAAAACCTCCCTGCGGCAGCGCCGCATTAAAAATCAAGCGCGGTCACGCCGAAATATTTCTCCGCAAAGTCCACGCGCTCCACTCGAAACTCCCGCCCGCGCAGGTAGCTGAGAATGCCCGCGTCCGTCGAAAACGCGAACGCTAGGCGGTATGAGTACAGCGCCTGACCCTTCTCGCCGAAATCGCGGTTGAAGCTCTCCCGCCCGTACTTTCCGTCGCCGAGCAGGGGGCAGCCTATATGCGCCATCTGTGTGCGTATCTGGTGCGTGCGCCCCGTGAGCAGGCGGCACTCCACCAGCGACAGCCTCCCCCTTGAGCAGAGCGTGCGGTATTCCGTCACGGCGGTCTTTGCCCCCGCCTCCGGTCTTGCCTTCACATAGACTTGATTTTTCGCCGCGTCCTTGAAAAGATAATTCTCCAGTCTGCCCTCCGGCGGCTTCGGTCTGCCGGAGACGGCGCAGAGATAGTATTTCTCGATCTCGCGGTCGCGGATCTTGTCGTTGAGGACGCGCAGCGCCTCCGCGTTCTTTGCCGCGATGACGATGCCGCCGGTGTTGCGGTCGATGCGGTTGCACAGCGCCGGAGCGAAGGCGTTTTCCTCGCGCGGTCGCCACTCGCCCTTCTGCGCCATATAGGCTTGAATATTGGCGATAAGGGTGTTATAATCCCATACGCCGGCGCTGTGGCACAGCACGCCCGGCTTCTTGTCGGCGAGGAGGATGTTTTCGTCCTCATATACTATGTCGAGCTTCGGCGTGCCGACCTTGAGATAGGAATTTTCCTCGCGCGGCTTCTCAAAAAACTCGTCGTTGATGTAAAGCTGCAATACGTCGCCCGCGGCGAGGCGCGTGTCGCGCTTTGCCCCCCTGCCGTTGAGCTTTATGCGCTTTAGGCGTATATATTTTTGCAGCAGCGACTCCGGCAGCAGCGGCACAGCCTTGCCGACAAAGCGGTCGAGCCGCTGGTTCGCGTCGTTTTGCTTTACGCTTATCTCTTTCATGGCAGTCATACCCAAATCAAGTGAATTTTTCGCATGTTTCCGATTATACTACATAAAATTTATGTTGACAAGCCTTGTCAAACAAACTATAATATTAAGGCTGATGTCAGCGGATAAATGGCAAGAGGTGCGATATGCGGCTCAACCTGAGAGATATAATAGAGATACCCGGCGCCTCGCTCCCGTTCGAGTGCGAGCTTGGCACGGACGGTCTTGACTTTCCCTCGGTCGAGCGCTATACGGCGCTTCCCCGTGCCGAGGGCAGGGTGACGAACGAAGCCGGCGTGCTCCATCTCACAGGAACGCTCACGGCGGATATGCTCTGCATCTGCGACCGCTGCGGCAGCGAATTTCCCAGCACCAAGGTCACAAAGCTGGACGCCACCATCGTGGAGGAGGACGCCGGAGCGAATCCGGAGCTGTTCGTGACGGAGGGCGACGAGGTCGATCTTTACGAGATGCTCTCCACGCTTTTTATCCTCGACATGGAGACGAAGTTTCTGTGTACGCCGGAGTGCAAGGGTCTGTGCCCGACCTGCGGCAAAAATCTCAACCTTGGTCCCTGCACGTGCAGGAAATCCCTTGATCCAAGATTTGCTGTGCTTGAGCAGCTTTTGGATAAAGAATAAAAACAGTGCTGCTCATAAACAGCCGGTAATCAGGAGGTGTCAATATGGCAGTCCCTAAGGGAAAAGTATCGCGTCAGAGACGTGACAAGAGACGTTCTTCCGTCTGGAAGCTGGATGCTCCCGCAATCGTCAAGTGCCCCAACTGCGGCGCATTCTGTATGCCCCATCGTGCTTGCAAGGCTTGTGGACAGTACAATGGCCGTCAGGTCATCAGCGTCGAGGAGAGCAAGTAAAAAAGCTTTAGGAGGAGAGGGTAATTGCCTTTCCTCCTTTTGCGTATGTATAGCCGCGCGGCGTACCGCAAAACGCGGCGGACGCAGCGGTATGCCTGCGCCGCCCCATGACAGTATTATCAGGGAGGGAAACACAGTGGCAAAACCTCTTGTAGCCATAGTAGGACGCCCGAACGTGGGCAAGTCCATGCTCTTCAACAGGCTCGTCGGTCAGCGGCTGAGCATCGTTGAGGACACCCCCGGCGTCACGCGCGATCGGCTGTATGCCGAGGCGGAGTGGTGCGGGCGGAAATTCAACATGGTCGATACCGGCGGCATCGAGCCGACGACCGACAGCGAGATCCTGCTTTTCATGCGCGAGCAGGCGCAGATCGCCATAAACGCGGCGGACGTTATCGTCCTTGTGACGGATATACGCACCGGCGTGACCGCGGCGGACAAGGACGTGGCGAATATGCTGCTGCGGTCAAAAAAGCCCGTGGTGCTCGCGGTGAACAAGGCGGACTCCACCGGCGCTACAGACCCCGCCGTATATGAGTTTTATGCCCTCGGGCTGGGCGATCCCATCGCCGTCTCCGCCGTGCACGGGCACGGCACGGGCGACCTTCTGGACGCCTGCGTCGCGCACTTTCCGACGCAGGACGGCGAGGACGCGGAGGACGAGGGGATAAAGGTCGCCGTCATCGGCAAGCCGAACGTGGGCAAGTCCTCGCTCGTCAACCGTGTGCTCGGCGAGAAGCGTGTCATTGTCAGCGACGTCGCCGGCACGACGCGCGACGCGGTGGATACTCCGCTTGAGAATAAGTACGGCAGGTATGTTTTCATCGACACCGCCGGCATCCGCCGCAAATCCCGCGTGGATGAGCGCGTTGAGAAATTTTCCGTCATGCGCGCGCAGCTTGCCATTGAGCGCGCGGACGTGTGCCTTATCATGATCGACGCGCGCGACGGCGTAACCGAGCAGGACACTAAGATCGCCGGTCTTGCCCACGAGGCGGGCAAGGCGAGCATCATAGTCGTCAACAAGTGGGATCTTGTCGATAAGGAGACGGGCACGATGGAGAAAATGCGCAAGGACGTCATGCGCGATCTCAGCTTCATGAGCTATGCCCCCGTCGTCTTTATCTCCGCCGTGACCGGACAGCGCATCGACAGGATATACGAGCTTATAAACTTCGTCAACGATCAGAGCAATATGCGCATAACCACCGGCATGCTCAACAGCGTCCTCGCCGACGCGCAGGCGCGCGTCCAGCCGCCCACGGACAAGGGGCGCAGGCTGAAGATATACTATATGACCCAGACCGGCATAAGGCCGCCCTGCTTTGTAATTTTCTGCAATTCAAGAGAGCTGTTCCACTTCTCGTACCAGCGCTATATCGAAAATCAGATACGCGCCGTGTTCGGGCTTGAGGGAACGCCCGTGCGCATAATAATACGGCAGAAAGGCGACAAGGAATGATACTCTACTGGTTTTTGCTGCTGCTCATCGCCGTTGTGGCATACGGCGTCGGCAGCATGAGCACCATGGTCATCGCATCGAACTACGTTTTCCGCACGAGCCTTCGCGCCTTGGGGCGCGGCAATCTGTGGCTGTCGAACTTCCGGCGGATATACGGCGCGTGGGGCTGGGTGCGGCTGCTGCTGGTGGAGCTTGTAAAGGATTCTCTGCCGATACTCTTCGGCTCGCTGCTGCTCGGCTTCAAGGGGCACGCGGACGTGGGACGCGCGTTCGCGGGGATGTGCGTCGTCCTCGGACGGCTCTATCCGCTCTTCTATGACTTCAAGGGCAGCCACGCAACGCTCTGTCTTGCGGTGCTGGGGCTGTGGGTCGAGCCGTCCGTCGGCATTGCCACGGCGGCGGTCGCGCTCGGCGCGGTGCTCATCACAAGATACCTCTCTCTCGGCACGCTCGCTGCCGCGCTCATCTATGTCGCGGTGACGGTGCTGCTGGTGGATAACGAGCTGTGCGTAAAGCTCATGCTCATTGCGGCGGGGCTGGTTTTCCTCAAGCATATCCCCGCCATCGCCCGCCTTGTCGGAGGGCGCGAGGAAAGGCTGAGCTTTAAAGAGGACATCACATATAAGCTCGACGAGAAATTCTGAAAAAGGGCAATAGCAATAATATAATATAGTATTCACCGGCGGTGTCTCCGCCGGTGAATACTGCCATTGACATTTTCGCGCATATTATTTATTTTATATAGGAGAATGACGCAATGGGTTTTGTTGAACTGTCCCTAATCGCCGTGGGGCTGAGCATGGACGCCTTTGCCGTGTCCGTGTGCAAGGGGCTGAGCGTGCAGAGGCTGGAGAAGAAGCATATGGCGCTCGTGGGGCTCTATTTCGGCGGCTTTCAGTTTCTTATGCCGGTGCTGGGCTACCTGCTGGGCGCACGGTTTGAAAGTCTCATCACGAATATTGACCACTGGATTGCGTTCGCGCTGCTGCTCGTCATCGGCGGCAATATGGTCAAGGAGTCGTTCGGCGAGGCGGAAAAGCTCAACGACGATTTCGGCTTCAAGACCATGCTGCTGCTCGCCGTCGCAACGAGCATAGACGCGCTTGCCGTGGGGATAACGTTCGCGTTTTTGCAGGTGCGCATCGTGCCCGCCGCGCTGCTCATCGGCGTGACGACGTTCTGCCTGTCCGCGCTCGGCATATACATCGGCAACCGCTTCGGCGCACACTACAAATCCCGCGCGGAGCTTGCCGGCGGCATCATCCTCATTCTCATCGGCGTGAAGATACTGCTGGAGCATCTTGGCATCGTCAATTTCTGATACATAGGTGAGGCGCTTGGAGACTAAGGCGAAAAAGAGAATACTGCTCTCCGTGCTCGCGGCGCTGACGGCTTTGCTGCTGGCGGCGGGGACGTTCGCCGCATGGCGCGTGCTGAGCTTTTCGCGCGAGGTGCGCGCGCTCACGGAGAGCGTGGGGCTTGAGAGCACCGCAATCGCCGTGCGCGAGCGGGTGAGCGTGCTGACGCTGCGCCGCGCGCTTACGCGCGAGCAGACCGCGCAGAACGCGCGTCTCGCCGCGCTGCGCGACCGCGCGGAGGAGCTCACCGCGTCGCTTTTGATCCTCGTCAACCCGTGGAACGAGGTGCCGGAGGGGTACGGCGTTCAGCTCGACAGCGTGGAGGGCTATCTCGTCGATCGGCGCTGCGCAAGGGCGCTGACGGAGATGCTCGCCGACTGCCGCGCGGCGGGGTATGAGCCAATCATCTGCTCGGCGTACCGCACGCAGGAGTATCAGGAAATGCTCTACCGCAATAAGATCCTCCGCCTTCTGGCGGAGGGGGTGCCGAACGCGGACGCGCCCGACCTCGCGGCGCAGTCCGTCGCCCTGCCGGGCACGAGTGAGCACCAGCTCGGTCTTGCGCTCGACCTTATCAGCGAGACGTACACCAATCTCGACCAGTGGCAGGAGCGCACCGAGGTGCAGCAGTGGCTCATGACGAACTGCTGGCGCTACGGCTTCATCCTGCGCTATCCCAACGGCACGAGCGATACCACCGGCATCATCTACGAGCCGTGGCACTACCGCTATGTCGGCGCGGTGACGGCGAAGGCGGTGACGCAGTCCGGACTTGTTTTTGAGGATTATCTCAAAACGCTTGAAAGTGAATAAGATATATTTACCCCCGCCGGACAGCTCCGGCGGGGGTAAACCATATACTTTTATACCTGCGCCTCAGTTTCCGAACACCCACAGGTGCGTCACGCCGAACGCCTCGCGGATGAAGAAATTCAGCGCCAGCAGGGGATTTCCCGGCGAGCAGGAGTACCCCGCCGCGTCAACGCCGAGGCGCTTTGCCATGGACTTGGCGCGGAAGAGGTGATAGGAGCTTGAAAGGATGGTGACATTGCCGTCCGGCTCGCCGCCGAGGGAGCGGATAATGTCGAACGAGTATTCAAGGTTCTCCATCGTGGACTCCGCCCTGTCCTCCATATGGAGGCGCGCGGGATCAATGCCTGCCTCGACGAGCCAGTCGCGCATACACTGCGCCTCGGTCACTTCCTCGCCGTCGCCCTGCCCGCCGGAGACAACGGCGATGCAGTCGGGGTTCGTTATCATCAGCTCCCGTGCGCCGCACAGGCGGTAGTAGAGCGAGGGCGTGGGCTGCCGCCCCTTGACCTGTGCGCCGAGCACGACGATATACTGCCGCTGCGCGTCCGCGTCCGTGCGCGAGGAGAGGATGATGGGTATCTCCACGGCGCAGAAGTAGAAAAGCCCGATGCTCACCAGCACCGCCGCCGCGCGCCAGAGCGCGGGGGGCGCAAAGCGGTGAAGCACGATAAGCGCCGCGATGAGCGTGAGCGTGTGCGCAATGTATGAATACCCCTGCAAAAGGAAGCGGAATACCGCCGCCGCAGCGAGAAGTCCGGCGACGAGAGCCGTCCATGTTTCAAAATGAAATACCCTGTTCATTCGTTCAGCTCCTCCCATTTCCCATAGAGGGTCAAAAGCTCTTCGTCGAGCGCCTGCTTTTGCGCTCCCAGCTCCATAAGCTTCCGGTAGTCCGTCGCGTTCTCCTGGCAGAGCCTGTCTATCTCCGCCGCGCCCGCCTCGAGCCTTGCGATCTCGCGCTCAAGCCTTGCGACAGTCCGCTCGCGGTTCGGCGCGGCGGGCTTTTTTGTCTGCTCGGTTTTGACGGCGCTCCTTTTGAAATTGTTCCGCTCATTCTGCGAGAACACCGCCTGACGCTCGCGCCATTGGCAGTATTCGCTGTACCCGCCGCGAAAGTCCGTTATCCTCCCGTCGGCGAGCGCCCATATCCGCGTTGCGAACTTTTCTATAAAATATCTGTCGTGCGACACGAACAGCAGCGTCTGCTCGTAATCCGACAGCGCATCCTCCATCCACTCGCGGCTGGCGATGTCGAGGTGGTTGGTCGGCTCGTCGAGGATGAGGAGATTGACGTCCCCGCCCATGAGCATACAGAGCCTCAGCCGGCTCTTCTCCCCGCCGGAGAGCGTTCCCACAGGGGAGAACACGCTCTCGCCGCGAAAGCCGAACGCGGCGAGGCGGTCGCGCGCCTCCTGCGGCTGGCAGCGGCAGTCGTAGAGCATCGTGTCCAGCGCAGAGCGGCTGTCCGACGAGAAGGACACCATCTGCGGCAGATACGCCGTGCGCACCGCAGGACCGAGCGTGATACAGCCCGTGTCCGGCGTCTGCTCGCCCATGATGAGCTTGACGAGCGTGGACTTGCCCGTGCCGTTGTCGCCGATGACGGCTATGCGCTCCCCGCCCTCGACGAGCAATTCAACGCCGGAGAAGAGCGTCCTCTCGCCGAAGCTCTTGGACAGGTTCTCCGCCGTGAGCACCTCATCCCCGTTAAACTCGCGCTCCCTGAAGCGCGCGTTCAGCTTCCGCCGCTGCGTGGGCTTCTCGCTCTGCGCCAGCTTTTCTATGCGCTTTTCCATGGAGAACGCGCGCTTGTGCAGCTTGTCCGCGCCCATGAACGCCCACAGGTGCATCTGCTCCGCCGCGCGGGTGAGCTGCTCTATCTTCGCCTGATCCTTTTCGTATTTTTTCAGCTTCTCATCAAAGCGGCGCTGCCGCTCCTCGACATAGAAGCTGTAATTCCCGCTGTAAAGCTCCGCCCTGCCGTCGGATATTTCGATGGAGCGCTGCACCACGCGGTCAAGAAACCACCGGTCGTGGCTTATCACGAGCACCGTTCCGCGAAAATGCAGCAGATAGTCCTCCAGCCACTCCGTCGCGTGAAGATCGAGATGGTTCGTCGGCTCGTCGAGCAGCAGTATGTCCGTGTCCTCGAGGATGAGCCGCGCGAGGTTGACGCGCGTTTTCTCACCGCCGGAGAGCGAGTCGAACGGCTGCTCGCGCATCGCGCGCGGGATGTCCAGCCCGTTTGCCACGCGGTTGCGGTCAACGTCCATGTCGTACCCGCCGAGACGGCGGAAATCCTCGCTCAATCGGTCATACTCCGCCAGCAGCGCGGCGGAGCTGTCGCTCTCCATCATGCCCGTCAGCTCGTCGAGGCGGCGGGAGATGGCGTAAAGCCGCCGGTGCGCATCGCGCAGCACGTCCTCCACCGTCCACCCTGCGGGGTAGACCGGTATCTGCGATATGAGCCCGAGGCGCTTGCCCGGCGCTGTCATCACCTCGCCCTCGTCATAGTCCAGCTCGCCCGTGAGTATGCGGAAAAGCGTTGTCTTGCCGCAGCCGTTGTGACCGAGTATGCCCACGCGCTCTCCGGTGTTCACCGAAAAGCTCAGTCCGTCCAGTATATTTTTGCCCGTCTCGAAGGATTTGACCAGCGAGCTGACAGAAACGTCTATCATTTTGCCCTATTGCTCCTTGAAGTAATCCTGTAAAAACTGATTTGTCACCGTGCCCGCCATGCTCAGCCCGCCGCCGCCGCGCTCGACCATCGTCACGAAGGCGTAAGGGCGCTCCTCATCGTCGAGAAAGCCCACGAACCATGCGTTCGAGCTGCCGTCGCCGACCTCCGCCGTGCCGGTCTTGGCGCAGATATTAAGCCCCGGGAAGTTATGCTCGGCGTCGTAGGCGGCGACGGCGTTGTAGCTCATCATCTGCCTGAGGCGCGAGGCGGTCGCGCCGTCCATATAGCGCTCGGAGACGGGCTGCGCGCCGTCGTTTATGAGCTTCGGCTCGACGAGCACGCCGCCGTTTGCCACGGCACACACAAAGCGCAGCATGGAGTACGGGCAGACGAGATCCGTCGATTGCCCGATGCCCGACCAGCCTATCTCCGGATCGCCCACGAACTCCGTGGGATAGTTGCCCGCGGCGGTCGTTATCCCGTCGAGGCTCTGCCGGTCGAGAAAGCCGTACTCGCGCACGTAATCGACCATGGCGTCCTGCCCCAGCCGCACGGCGAGCGCGGCGAACGTGCAGTTGCAGGAGTTTGCGAGCGCCTGTTCGATGCTCTGCTGCCCGTGCGGCGTCTTGCACGTCACGGGCACGCCCGCTATCTCTATCTTTCCCTCGCAGTAGAAGCCCTCGTCAAAGAGATCGGGGATGCGCTCTATCGCGGCGGCGGCGGTCACGAGCTTGAAGACCGAGCCCGGCGTGAACGCCGCCGAGAGGCAGCGGTTTATATACGCGCCCTCCGCCGGCTCCGCGTCGGCTTCCAGCGGGTCTACCGACGGCGTGGACACCATGCCCAGAAGCTCGCCCGTGCGGTAGTTGCAAACGAGCACGGCGGCGTTGTACGTTTCGCGCGGCGGCGTAAGCTCGCTGCCGTCCTCGCCGTATACGGGCTCGGCGCTCCCGTCCGTGGGCTTATAAAGGCGGCACAGGCGGGCGTAGATGCACTTGTTCAGCTCCGCGTCGATATTGAGCACCATGACGCTGTGCTGTGCCTGCGTCGTGCCGTTTATGAGATCGAACCCCTGCATATCGTTCCAGAAGTTCGACAGCACGCCCGTGCCCGTGCGCCCCCAGTAGTCGCCGGTGACGTGGTAATTTGCCTCGCGCGTCCACTCGTCCGCGGCGAACAGATTTTCATATCCGCTGAAATACGCGAGCGTAGTGCCGCGCCTGTCGTATATCCGCCCCGTCGAGCCGGAGTTCGCGCGCGAGAAATACAGCGCCCAGTCCTGCCCGTGGTCGATGTAGCGCAGCACGTATGCCACCATCCCGCATATCACGAGCGCCGCGATCAGCAGCACGGAGACCGCCCGGTTGGTGATCTTTCTCATTCGTCATCCTCCCAGTCGTCCTCGTCGTCCTCTTCCTCGTCGGCGATGCGCTTGACGGCGTTGACCGCGAAGCTCGCGCTGCGCCGGTTGTCGGCGCTCTTGACGTATGCCATCATCATCCAGCACGCCAGCAGCGACGAGCCGCCGCGCGACACGAACGGGAACGTCACCCCCGTGAACGGCAGAATGTCCAGCGAGCCGAACACGTTCAGCGCAAGCTGCACCAGCAGCATGCTCATCGCGGCGCACGCCGCGATGGAGTAGTACGCCGAGCGCGCCTGCCGCGCGGAGCGCACCGCGAACAGCGCCAGCGTCAGCACCGCCAGCACCGTGCATATCCCGATTATCAGCCCCAGCTCCTCGCACACGAGGGCGAACACCATGTCCGTGTTCGCTGCGAAGATGTTCTCCAGCCATCCGCTGCCCGCACCCTTGCCGAACAGCCCGCCGGAGGCGGCGGCGGACATGGCGCGCGTCTGCTGATAGCCCTTGTCGTAAATATCCTCCCACACATGCCCCCACGCGGCAAAGCGCTGGGCAATGTACGGCTTGACGGAAACGGCGAGAAACCCGCCCAGCCCCGCGCCGGACACCGCCAGCAGCACAGTGGCGACAGAGCCCGAGCGCATGAACGAAATGACAAGAAAGCTCGAAAAGAAGATGAGCGCCGTGCCGAAGTCGCCTATGAGCGCGAGCGCCACGACGCACACGGCGGAAAAGCCGATGAACGTATAGAGGTTTCGCGTGCGGTAGAGCCGGTCGAGCGTGGACGCGCCCACGTAGATGTACAGCGCCTTCACGAACTCCGACGGCTGGAACGAGTACCCGCCGAGCTCAAGCCAGTTGCGCGCGCCGAACACCGCGTCGCTTGTCACGACGTTCAGCCCCAGCAGCGCCAGCGCGAGCACTGCGGCGGGGATACGCGCCAGCGCCGTCCGCCGGAGGTTTCTCAGCCACCACCCGTCCGCGAGAAACAGCGCCACGCCCGCCGCCGTCAGAAGAAGCTGCTTGTACATATCCTCCGGCGTGGACGCCGCCGCCACCGACATACCCAGCGAGCTGAGGTAGAACGCGAGCGTCTCCACCTCAAAGCCGCTGCGCCCGATGAAGCGCATCGCGTAGTAGCACAGCCACTGTATGCATATAAGCCCCGCGAACGCCAGCGCGATGTCGCGGGTGTATTCGGGCGCGGCGGAGAAAAGATGCTCCGTCAGCAAAAGCGCCTGAAAAAGTGTCAGCTCTATGAGCGTCAGCGCGGGGGAGACGGACTGCCCCGCGCGGGTGCGGTGCTGCTCAAGCGTCTCGCGCTGCTCGGTGGTTATCGGCAGAAAGCGCATCACCGTTCCCGCGAGGTTCAAAACGTCGCCGGAGCGCAGCTCCACGCCGTTCGCGCCGACCTTCACGCCGTTGACCCATACCCCGCCCTTGGAAAAGACGTCGTACAGCCGCCACGCGCCCTTGTCCGAGCGCGTCAGCACCGCGTGCACGCGCCCGATGCCGGGCATATCCACGCGGATGTCGGAAAAGCGGGAGCGCCCGATGAGGTTTTCCCAGTGATATATGGGCAGATTCTCGCGTCCGCGCCGGATGTAGCCCCACAGCTCCGGCTCGTACCGGACGCTCAGCATCGAGCGTATGCACCGCACGAGTATAGCCAGAGACAGGAAAATCATGCCGTATTTCGCCGTCGTGACAGCATATTCACCCAGCAGCGCCAAGCCCTTCCCCTCGTTTCTTCACATAATTTCTCATCTTGATACCCTCGGTTGACAAGAGCACACACGGTTTTGACGGGCGGAAATACGCCCATGCCGCTTCAAAGCCCTTGCCAATA
>CAKTKT010000051.1 GCA_934572325.1 uncultured Oscillospiraceae bacterium | reverse complement strand
AAGCGGACCAAGATTCTGTGTATTTGTTTCCAGTAACCGCTGCCTTGTACGGATCTGCCAAGAATGTTCTTATCGTCCTCAGCACCGTATCAAAATCATCGGTCTTTGTGTCAATCTTCCGGCAGAACGCTTTCCATTTCTTCTGCATTGCATCGTCGTTGCCGAAGGCCATGACCTGATCAAACTGTTCCACGGCGAAGTGGTGTCCACGGTTTTCAAAGGTCTTTTTCAGCGCTTCCGTCAGCGTTGCCCCGTTGAAATCAAACTTGTTTGCAAGATAATAGAGATCGTAATAATCCTTCATCCGGCTGGAGAATTCCATCAGGCTGAGAATTGCATCCAGCTTTTCGGCAACGGTCGTTTCCAGCGAATACGTATTGACCGTCGGAGCCTCAAAACCGTCAAGCTGCGTTGGTATCTTCCGCTTTTCCTGTCTCGGCACGATGATGTCCCCCACACCGAAATCAATGCCAAAAGGAGTTTTTGTGTTCTTTATCCTTGCTACGAGGGAAGCACCAATACCGGCGTACTTCTTTGCCACAGCAATGGGAGCCACATTTTTGATTTCAAATGTGATAAAATCGTTGCCTGTTTCGGTTGCAATGATCTCCTCCAATATCGCTTGAAGCTGTTCCGGTGTATTTGGCATCTTTCTGAGCAGAAAATCCACATCAGCCGTAACACGGCTATCGAAATCCGTGAGGGAATAGAGGAGCAATCCGCCCTTTAGAACGAGATTTTCTGCATATTTTGACTTTTCTAGACGGCGCAGGAACTCTTCCTGGCAGAAAAGCTGCAAGCAGAGCTGATAGCTCCTGCCGCTTTCGGCAGCTTTGTTTTTGAGCCGTGCAAGCACGGATGCAGCCACGTCAGCCATTCAGCAGCACCTCCATAACACTCATCATTTTCTTATAAACGCCCATTTCCTTTGCGTATTTGGAAAGGTTGGCAAGATTTTTCTCCTCATCCGCCACATAAGCATTGACGGCTTTGTTGAATATCTCGTTATCCAGCTTCGTGCGGTACTTGAAGCAGTCGCAGACGGTGCGTTCACGGTCATAGACCGGAAGCGTTACGCCGTTGAATGTCCCTGTCGTTTCGCCCAGGTGGTACATATCATTCTGAACATAGTACGCTTTCACCGGCACTTCCGCCTGAATCGCCTTCACCGTTCTGGAATAAGAGCGTGGAACGGTAATTGACCATTCTCGGGGTGCAAAGTCGCTATATCCATAGTAAAACAAAGCCGATTCCACGCAGACGACCCCGTGTGTCATCAGCTTCAAAAGGATATACTCCTCTTTTGGCTCGTCTCCAACGGCCAGCTTGTAATACCCCTTTTTCACACGCTCGAGATACCCCTGCTTACAAAGCGCATATACATCCTGGTCTTTGAGTCCGGCAGAAATAAAATCCGATTTCTTTGCAATTTCTCCGATGGTATCAAAGACTTCGTTGACGATATCGTACTTGCTCAACCTGTCACCAACTTTCTGCACGCAATATTTGCATTATGCGTGTTTATATTATAATGCCCGAGCTCTCAAAAATCAATATGTTTTGCACGCTTTTTGAAGATATTGCGTGTAAATTTTGAAAAGCAGTATTGCAATTCAAAGAGCACTACGCTATAATATCTATGTAGATTGGTTCTGCACCAACCTATCTTCGTGACAACACAATGACAACAGGAATTATAATACACCGTAATTCTTGGATAATCTAAGTAATCCTGATAATCGGAGCTAAACGGTCTATACAAAGTCGTTTAGGTCACGGTTTCAGGGAGCGAGTGGGAGTGATACCCCTCCTGCGCAAGGCATAAACCGACCCCGGCGGGGTGATTTCTCACCCTGTCGGGGTCTGCTGTGTATTATTTATCCGCCGTTCGGGTCACTCCCCTATATCGGCGCGGACGACCTTGCCGATATTCCACAGATACGCCGCCTGATTCGCCGCGGCGACGCGCTCCTCCGGGGTCTTGAACTCAAACGCGGCGGTCTGTGCGCCGCAGTCGCGGCACATCACAAACCAGCACCAGCCGTGCTCCTCCTCCAGCAGTCCCGTGCCGCCGCAAAACGGGCAGTCCTGAAGCTCTATCGTTTCATGAATATCCATGACCAAACCTCCGTTATTATTCGTGCCCTGCAATGTTAACCCAAAATGCGCTTTTTTGCAAGAGGGTCGCCGCCGCTTCGTCAACATTTGAGCAAGACTTGAAAAAATTCCCGCAATGTGATACAATTTAAGCAATTCTATTCTACTATAAATCAAGGAGTGAGCCATATGAAGTTTTCGTCCAAGATAGAAAAATGCGGGCTGTCCCCCATGCGCAAGTTTGCCCCTGCGGCGGCGGCAGCCGAGAAGCGCGGTGTAAAGATATATCACCTCAACATCGGTCAGCCCGATATTGCCACTCCAACGGCGTATTTCGACGCGCTCAAGAGCTTTGACGAGCCCGTTTTGGAGTACGCGCCCTCCGCCGGCGTGGAGGAGCTTATAGACGCGGTGCGCGGGTACTATGCCAGGCTCGGCGTGGAGCTTGCGCGCGGCGACGTGCTCGTCACCACCGGCGGCAGCGAGGGTATGCAGATGCTGATGGCGGCGATCCTCGACGACGGCGACGAGATAATCGTGCCCGAGCCGTTCTACCCCAACTACTCCACTGCGGTGAACCTCTCGGGCGCGAGCATCCGCCCCATACCGACCTGCCCCGAGGAGGGCTACCGCTACGCCGTGCGCGAGCGCGTGGAGGCGTGCATCAACGCTCATACCCGCGCCATACTCATCACCAACCCCGGCAACCCGACCGGCAACGTCCTCACGCATGACGAGCTGAAGCTCATGCTGGACGTCGCGCGTGAGCATGAGCTCTTCATCATCTGCGACGAGGTGTACAGGGAGTTCGTGTACGCCGACGGTCCGCTTGTCAGCGCGCTCCAGCTCGAGGGGTACGAGGACAACGTCGTCGTCCTCGACTCCGTCTCCAAGCGCTTCTCCGCGTGCGGCGCGCGCATCGGCATGGTGATAAGCCGCAACCGCGAGCTTATGAGCCAGTGCATGAAGTGGTGCCAGTGCCGCCTGTGCTCCGCCACGGTCGATCAGCTCGCTGCGGCGCAGCTATACACGGTGGGCGCGGAGTATTTCACCGCCGTGCGCGAGGAGTACCGCTCGCGCCGAGACGCGATGATGGCAAAGCTGAGGGAGATCCCCGGCGTCGTGTGCGAAACGCCGGCGGGCGCGTTCTATGTGATGGCGGCGCTGCCGGTCGATGATGCGGACACGTTCCAGAGCTGGCTGCTCGACGAGTTTGACGACAACGGCGAGACTGTGATGTTCGCCTGCGGCGAGCCGTTCTACGCCACGCCCGGCAAGGGGAAAAACGAGGTGCGCATGGCATACGTCCTCAAAAAGCAGGATATTGAGCGCGCGATGGACATTCTCTCCAAAGCGATAAAAAAGTACAACGAAACGCATTGAAAAAGCACAAAACCACCGGAAAGCCGGTGGTTTTGTTTTTATGCGGCATATATGCGCCGAGGCGCTCACCCGCCGAAGACGGAGAGGAGGAAGCCCGCGGCGATGGCAGAGCCGATAACGCCCGCGACGTTGGGACCCATCGCGTGCATGAGCAGGAAGTTGGTCTTGTTGTACTTGCGCCCGACGTCCTGAGACACGCGCGCCGCCATGGGCACCGCGGACACGCCCGCAGAGCCGATCAGCGGGTTTATCTTCTTGCCCGAGCCGTAGAACATCGCAACGCCGCCCAGCAGTCCGCCGACAGTGGAGATGCCGAACGCCACAAGACCGAGCAGGATGATGTATATGGTCTGGAGCTGTATGAAGTTGTCGCCCGTCATCGTCGCGCCGACGGAGGTTGCAAGGAAGATGGTGACAATGTTCATCAGCGCGTTCTGCGATGTGTCGGAGAGGCGGTCGGTCACGCCGGTCTCGCGGAAGAGGTTGCCCAGCATCAGGCAGCCAATCAAAGGCGCGGTCGAGGGCAGGAGGAGAATGACGAACGTCGCAACAACGATGGGGAAGATTATCTTCTCCGCCTTGCTGACCTCGCGCGTCTGCTCCATCTTGACCTTGCGCATCTCATCCGTCGTCAGCAGCTTCATGATAGGCGGCTGGATGAGCGGGATGAGCGCCATGTACGAGTACGCCGCGATGGCGATGGGTCCGAGCAGCTCCGGCGCGAGCTTCGTGGTCAGGTATATCGCGGTAGGACCGTCAGCGCCGCCGATGATGCCGATGGATGCCGCCTGAGGTCCGGTGAAGCCGAGCATAACCGCGCCGAGGAACGCCACGAACACGCCGAGCTGAGCCGCCGCGCCCAGCAGCAGGCTCTTGGGGTTGGAGAGCAGAGGACCGAAGTCCGTCATCGCGCCCACGCCCATGAAGATGAGCGACGGGTAGATGCCCGCTTTAACGCCGATGTAGAAAAAGTCCAGCAGTCCGGCGTTGCTCATGATGTGACCGTAGCTGTGGTAGTACGGGCTGGAGCTGTCGAGAAACTGCGTCCAGAGCTCGGGGTGGTAGAGGGCGTTCTCGCCCATGCCGATAAAGTAGCTGAGGTTTGACAGAAGGCAGCCGAACGCGATGCCGACGAGCAGCAGCGGCTCGAACTTCTTTGCGATGCCAAGGTACAAAAGCAAAAAGCCGATGAGTATCATGACGAGGTTCTTCCAGCCGCCGGCGGTCGTGAAGAACGCGGCGAAGCCGGATTCCAGCGCCAGATCCCGGAGAGTACCGAGTATATCCATAGCTCTCCTCCCTTATGCCAGAATGACGAGGGGAGAGCCGGTCTCGACCACGGCGCCCTTGGTCACGACGATCTGCGCGACCGTGCCGTCACGCGGCGCGACAACGTCATTTTCCATCTTCATCGCTTCGAGAACCACGAGGGTGTCGCCCTCCTTGACGGCTTGCCCCTGAGCGACGTTTATATTGAGGATGTTGCCGGGCATGGGGCTCTTGACGGTCTCGCCGGCGGCAAGAGGCGCGGCAGCGGCGGGCGCGGGCGCAGGCGCGGCGACTGCGGCGGGCACGGTTGCGGCGGGCACGGGTGCGGCAGGTGCGGGAGCGGCGGGAGCGGCGAGGGCGTACTCGTCCGCGAGCATCGCGCTGCCCTCCTCCACCTCGACCTCGTATACGCGGTTATTGAGCGTGACTTTATATTTCATTATTCCTTGACCTCCTTGATGGAAATGAAGCGGAGCTGATTGAGCGGCTTGCCGAGCGTGTCGGCGACGATCGCCATGACCATGGCGGCGTCTCTGGGGTCGGTATCGTAGAGCTTGAGCTCGCCGGCTGTGCCGTGCGCCTCGGGCTTTGCCGCAGGGGCGGCGGGTGCAGGCGCGGCAGCGGCGGGCGCGGGCGCTGCTTCCTTTTTCTTCTCAATGAAGAACCTGCTCATCAGCATGATGACGAGCATCAGCAGAATAAGCCCCACGAATACCACGAGGTATCCCAGCAGCGCCGTTATTGAGGCGGCGGAGATAGAAATGTTGACCATATCCATAATAAGCAGCCTCCTCAGAGCGCCTCAACGGAGTAGCGCACCCGCTTCTCCTCGTTCGCCCTGCGCTCGTCGAAGAACTTCTCTGCGACGGAGGGGAAGGCAATGTAGGAGAGGACGTCCTCCTCGCACCTTGCGGTGTCGCCGAGCTTCTCGGCGGCTTTTTCGTAGGTGTCGGTGGGCAGGGAATCGGCGTAGCGCCCCTCGATGGGCTTCTCGTCGCCGAGTATCTTCGCGCGGACCTCCGGGTCGATGGGGGCGGGGGTACGCCCGTACTCGCCGCGGCAGTACGCCTTCAGCTCCGCGCCGACGTTCTTGTAGCGCTCGCCCGAGAGCACATTCTGCACCGCCTGCGTGCCGACGAGCTGGCTTGTCGGGGTGACGAGCGGGGGATAGCCCATATCCTTGCGCACGGCGGGCGTCTCCTTGAGCGCCGCGTCGAACTTGTCCAGCGCGTGGAGGCTCTTGAGCTGGCTGAGGAGGTTGGAGAGCATACCGCCGGGGATCTGGTAGTTGAGGCACTGGGTGTCCGTTCCCATGGAGATGGGGTTGAGCGTGCCGTCCTTTATATACTCGTTGCGGATGGGCTTGAAGTAGTCCGCTATCTTGTAGAGCGTGGGCTGGTCGAGCTCGACCTCGTAGCCAAGCTCCCGCAGGGCGTAGGCGAGGGTCTCCGTCGCGGGCTGGGACGTGCCGCCGGAGAACGGGGAGATGGCGGTGTCTATCACGTCCGCGCCGGCTTCGACGCCCTTGAGATAGGTCATGTACGCAAGTCCGGTGGTGCAGTGGGTGTGCATGACGACGGGGAGATCCACCGCATCCTTTATTGCGGCGACGAGGTCATACGCCGCGGCGGGGGTGAGTATGCCCGCCATGTCCTTGATGCAGATAGAGCCGACGCCCATCTGCGCAAGCTCCCTGACCATCTCGACGTACTTCTCGCGGGTATGCACGGGGCTGGTGGTGTAGGAGATCGTGCCGGAGGCGATAGCGCCGGACTTCACGGTCTCCTCTATTGCGACCTTGAGGTTGTTGACGTCGTTGAGCGCGTCGAAGATGCGGATGATGTCGATGCCGTTCTTGACGGAAGCGCGGACGAAGCGGCGGACGATGTCGTCAGGGTAGTGCTTATACCCGAGGATGTTCTGCCCGCGCAGCAGCATTTGCAGCTTCGTGTTGGGCATTTTTGCGCGGATTTTGCGCAGACGCTCCCACGGATCCTCGCCCAGAAAGCGCAGGCACACGTCAAACGTCGCCCCGCCCCAGCACTCGGCGGAATAGTACCCCGCCTTGTCCATCGTCTCAAGGATCGGCTCCATCTTCTCATACGGCAGTCTCGTTGCGATCAGCGACTGGCTCGCATCGCGCAGGACTGTCTCGGTAAACTGTACTTTCTTCATGTCTCCTCCATTATCCAAAAATTTGCATTGCTTTGTCTTGATCTCGCTCTGAAAAGATTGTTGCTATTATAACATTATTAAAAAAGCAATGCTATACGGCAGATGAAATTCTGGGAATTGAATAATATTGGGTAGAAAATCACCGAAGAAATCGGGATTTTTTTGTGCAAAAGCACGGGAAGCGTCCGCTTGCGCACGGCGGTGTGTAAAGATGTTGACAAGACGGGCTCTGCGGTTAGCGGAACACAAGCGGGCGGATCAGCCGACCCGCCCGCTGTTATTCATTTTTCGTTTTCCGCGCCCTCATCCGTGACCTTCGGGATGAACCAAAGGTTCATGTCCGTCTCCACGCCGATGCCGGGGACGGTCTCTGTGAAGCTGTACTGCCACATATCCGCGGCATAGTAGAAGTTGGGGAAGCCGCTCTCCGGCAGGGAGAACCAGAATTCATAGTCCGTCAGCCGCGAGAGATCGTACCCGTAGTAGCCGAGATTGCGGTTGAAGTACACGCACGGGATGTACCCCGCGTTTTTCACCGTCTCGCAGAACGCGACGGCGCAGTCGGTGCGCCCCTCCATGGTGATGTCCGCGGTGCGCGCGCCCGCCTCGTGTATCTTCTCCCAGTCGAAAACGACCGGCAGCGCGACGTTGTATTTTGCGATGCGCTCAAGGACGAAGCGCGCCTCCTCTATCGCCTCCTGCACGGTGACGGCTTGGGAGAACATATAAACGCCGACCTTCAGCCCCGCCGCCTGCGCGCCCGCCATATTCGCGGCAAAGTACGGGTCCTCGAAAAGCCCGCCCTCGGTGTAGCCGCGCCGTCCGACACGTATGTATGCATAGTCCACGCCGGACTGCGCCACGCGGTTCCAGTCGATGTCGAGCTGGTGCTCCGACACGTCGATGCCGCGCAGAACGTCATAGTCCGTTCCGATGTAGCTTATCTTCGTGCCGTCCGCGGTAAAATACTCCTCGGTGAGCGTGTTCACCGGCACGCCCTCCAGCGGGGTCATCCACACCCAGTCGAACCCGTCGTAGAGGTACACCTGCCCCTCGTGGGGATCGACCTCCTCCGTCTTGCGGCTGAGGAGCATAACTATAATAAACACGCCCAGCGCGAGCACCGCGAGGGCAAATATCACGAGACCTGTCCGTCTCCTTGCGGCTGTTTTCATCTATTTCTCCGATCTTTGCTAAATAATCGCCCGCTATTCTACCACGCCTCGGCGCATATGTCAAAAGCCCGCCGCACCCTCCGGCGCATATGCGTTCGCACAGCAAACAGCGCCCGGGAAATTTCCCCGGACGCGCGGCCAGTGCGTTCCTATTCTATTTAGGTAACCGCTGATTAAATACGTCAGATGGCTGGCGAGAAATAGTGTGATGAATCACACTATTTCATCAAATGCCGTCAGGCTCGCCGCTTGCGCGGCAACCGCCTGACATGGCGAATAATTTATTCGGCTGATAAAATGAGCTTTTTGCAGGAATACTTTGTGTATTTCAAAAAAAAGCTCATGAAATCAGACGGAAAATTATCCGTTCAGACGCTGACAGCTATTTAATCAGCGGTTACTTAGCGGAAGCTTTTGCCAGCTCCACGCCCAGACGCTTGCTGCGCGAGCGGACGGAGGAGATGTTTCTCGACAGCTCCAGCGCGATCTCGTATATGGGCACGCCGCGCGAGGCGCAATCGCGCAGAACGGCGTCGTCCTCCGCGCGCCACGGCTGCCCCTGCATCCTGAAGCGCAGCTTTTCAGCCTCGAGCACGGCGTAGATGTTCGCCACGATGAAGCGCTGCGCCCGCTCGCCGTACACCACCACGGTGTACGTGCCGCCCGCGCTCTCGCGCAGCGCAGTCGATATGCCGAGCGCCGCGCCCTGCTCTGTCGGGCGCTTGGTCTCCTTGCCGTCGGGGCTTTTGGAGATGGCGAGCATACCCGTCTCTATCAGCCAGAACGTGATGCTGGAATAGCGCAGACGGCTGCCGTCGCCGACCTCCGCCGCGATGTTGAGGCGGCGGGCGATCTCGCTGACCGTGATGGGCACAGGGGAATACTCAAAGCGCCCGCACTGCTCCTCGCTTATCGAGAACGGCTGCTTTTTCATCCTCCTGTGCGCGGCGGCGTCCTCCGCCCCGACAGTGGCGAGAAAACGCTCCAGCAGCTCGGCAACGAAGAAGAAGCAGCGGGAGATATGCACGTCGTTTATAAGCTCATCCTCCGCCACAGGCGCGTCGTTGATAGGGTTGATCCCGCGGGCGAGCTTTTCAATATAGAGTTTGGCATTCCGTATCTTTTCCAGCTCAGTCATGGAAACCGCTCACTCCTTATCGAAACATTTCCTGTATATGCAACAAAGCATTGAATGTTGCAACTACTATAACATATTCTTCCGTGGGATTCAACAAATAATGTTCAAAAAATGTCTAATATACGCAGAAATTTCAAAAAACTTAACTGCGGCGCGGCATACGGTTTATTTCGCCGCGCCGGAGACCTTCGCGTTGACCTTGGCGAGGAATTTGTCCGCCTTGACGATGAAGCGCTCGTGCCGCCCCTGCCCGATAAGCCCGCACTCGTCATACGCCTTCACGTCGAAAACGAGCCTGCGCCCGTCGATCTCCGTCAGCGTGCTCTCCGCCCAAACGCGCATACCCAGAGGCGTCGCCGCGTCATGGCTCACGTTCAGATGCGTGCCCACCGTGCTCATGCCCTCCTCAAGCATAGGTGCGACCGAGCTTTGCGCCGCAAGCTCCATCAGCGCTATCATCTGCGGCGTTGCGAACACCTCAAGGCTGCCCGAGCCCATGCTCAGCGCGGTGTTCGTCCTGTCAATGACGGTCTCCGCCCGTCCTTTTATTCCTATTTCCATAATGCAATATCCTTTCTGTATTAGATATGTCTAATTACGACATAATTATATCACACCGCGCTCCTGATTACCATCAAAATAAAATTATGTAAACCCGCACTGCGGTTGACTTTTGCCGCGCCGTAGAGTAACATACTGTACAGCGTATATCACTATAAAAAACAAGGGGAGTTTTTCGGATCATGAGAGCATATGAGCGGCTTTTGAAATATGTGCGGGTACACACCGCGAGCGCGGAGGACGCCGACACAACGCCCTCGACCGCGCGGCAGTTCGACCTTGCGCACCTTCTGGCTGAGGAGCTGCGCGCGCTCGGCATGGCGGAGGTGTACGAGGATGAGCACGCCTATGTGTACGCCGCGCTGCCCGCGAGCGCGGGCATGGAGGGCGAGCGCGCGATAGGGCTGATCGCGCATATCGACACCGTGCCGGACTTCTCCGGCGAGAACGTCCGCCCGCAGGTCATAGAAAACTATGACGGCGGGGAAGTGCCCCTCGGCGCGAGCGGGCGCGTCCTCTCGCCGGAGCAGTTTTCGGAGCTGCCGAAGCTCAAGGGGCAGACGCTCATAACCACCGACGGCTCAACCGTCCTCGGCGCGGACGACAAGGCGGGCGTGGCGGAGATAATGACCGCGTGCGAGCGCATTATCGCGCAGGGCATCCCCCACGGGCGCATCGCCGTGTGCTTCACGCCGGACGAGGAGGTCGGACACGGGGCGGCGCTGCTGGCGCTTGACCGCCTCGGCGCGGACTTTGCCTATACCGTTGACGGCGGTGCGCTGGAGGAAGTGAATTTCGAGACGTTCAACGCCGCCGCCGCGCACTGGGACGTCACGGGCTTCAACATCCACCCGGGCGACGCGAAGAACACGATGATAAACGCCTCGCTCGTCGCGTTCGAGATAAACGCCATGCTGCCGTCGGGCGAAACGCCCGCGCACACCGAGGGCTACGAGGGCTTTTATCATCTGATGAGCATGACGGGCAGCGTCGAGCACGCGGAGCTTGACTATATCGTGCGCGACCACGCCGCCGCGTCCTTTGCCGCGCGCGAGGCGGCGCTGCGGCACATTGAAAAGCTGATAAACGAGAAGTACGGCGCGGGCACGGCGACACTCACGCTCACGCAGCAGTACCGCAACATGGCGGAGCGCATGAGCGGTCATATGGACGTTGTCGAGCGGGCGGAGCGCGCGATTGCCGCCGTGGGGCTGAAGCCGGTGAGGGTGCCGGTGCGCGGCGGCACGGACGGGGCGCAGCTATCGTTTCGCGGTCTGCCGTGCCCGAATCTCGGCACGGGCGGGTACTCGTTCCACGGACCGTATGAGCACATCACCGCCGAGGCGATGGACGCCGCGGTGGAGATAATACTGAATATCGTGGAGAAGAAATAGTTTATACGCACATACCGCGCAGCGGCGCGCCGGAAAATCCGGCGCGCCGTCAGTCTGTCAAAGAATCGAAAGCCCCAACTAAAAACCGTTCTTTTAAAGGCTTCCCCTTGAGATAATGTCATCAACTTAAGGCAATGCACCAAAGTGTCAAAAAGCAGGCGTAAATATTGGTGGAAATGCCAATTGACAAATTCGGATTTGCTCCAGAATCAAGATGATATTTTGATTTCGGAGTGATTATCGTGAAAACTTCACCTTTATATCTTCAAATTGTTCGCCGTATCCATAATACTATCTGCGATGAGCACTTTCTCCGCAGATCAACAAAGCGGCAGATGGACTTTTCAAAGAGACGCAAAATGGGCTTACCGACTATATGTACTTAACGATTCAGAATCTGAAAAGCAGCTTGCAGGCAGGGCTGAATGCATTTTTCGACGCGCGGAGAGGGTGGAAACATTGAGTATTCCAAGCAAGCCTTTTCCAAGGGCAGAAAGCGGATCAAGCCGGAAGCATTTCAGGAGCTTTTTCAAAGTGTTGTTGATGGCTTCTACGAAAAAGCCAAATTGACCGATTGAAAAGGCTATCAATTGTTTGGAATTGATGGCACACGGTTAAATCTTCCCTACGAATGAGCTGGCGGAGCTGTATGGTGCCCGGACAAGTCAAGGCGCACCGCAGGTTCAGGTCCTTGTTTCGTGCGTATACGATCTGCTCAACGGTATGATTGTAGATACACGCTTTGCGCATTGCAGCTCCAGCGAACGAGCTGCCGCGAAGGACAACAAAGCGTTTCAGGTCATGCTCGACTACAACGCAAGCATGGCGTATATATCTACGGACTCAAGGATCTTTATAAATACAGGAAGGAAACCATCGAGAGAATTTCGGATAGAGCCGCTTTCTGCGGCGGTTTATCCAATTTGAGGCGGGTCTTGCCTCCTCAACCTCCCCCGCTGCTCTTTTTTTGCCGTGCAGCGTTTGCTTCTTTGACAGGCGGAGGCAGCCGTGAGGCTGCCTCCGGCGCGTCCTTAACTCCAGTTGCCGGAGACGCCGTCCGGCGCGTCCGACTCGCGCTCAAGCTCGCGCCTGTCGCCGGAGCGGCGCTCGGCGCGCTCATCGTGTCCGGTGAGCACCGGCGCGGGCTTTTCGGTTTTCTTCTTTGATTTTTTGCTCATTGCGGTTTCCTCCTACTTATATAATATAACGCATAATACAGCTCACGCCGCGCCGAACAGGCACAGGATGAGCCCGTACACCGCGCTCGCGCTCACGCCGCAGACGATGACCGGTCCTGCGATGCTGAACATCTTCACGGCGGTGCCGGTGATGAAGCCCTCTGTCTTAAATTCCAGCGCCGGAGCGGCGACGGAGTTGGCAAAGCCCGTGATGGGCACGAGCGTCCCCGCGCCCGCAAAGCGCGCGAGGTCGTCATAAACGCCGATGCCGGTCAAAAGCGCGCCGAAAAACACCAGCGTGACGGAGCAGGCGGCTGCGGCGTCGCTCTCGCTCAGCCCCGCCAAGCCCCACAGCGCGGTGATGAGCTGCCCGAGGGCGCATATCGCGCCGCCCACGAGGAAAGCGCGGATGAGGTTGCCGGTCATCGGCGAGCGCGGGGCGCGCCGCTCGGCGTATTTTTTGTATTCGTCGTTTGTCATGTTCATGGGAAGCCTCCGTGCAGTGCTGTCTTGCATATACTTTTTGCGGAAAACGAAAAAATATTCCTTGACTTTGACATGGGCTTGAATTATAATATTCAAGCTGACAAGTTCATATCTATGTTTCTTGAGCAAACACGGAGAAGTCGCGTAGTTGGTCGAGCGCGCACGATTGGAAATCGTGTATACCCCATAAGGGTATCAAGGGTTCGAATC
>CAKTKT010000050.1 GCA_934572325.1 uncultured Oscillospiraceae bacterium | reverse complement strand
AGCTGTGCCCGAGCTCGTCGTTGACGAGGTTTATGCCGTAGCTCACAAGCTCGCGGTGGAACGCGCGCGTACCGGCGGCGAAATATACGTTGATGGTCGCAAGGTAAATATAAGCAGTCCGGCGGAGGCTTATGCTGCGGGTATAGGATACATCCCCGAAAACCGACGCGAGGAGGGCATTATCCCGCTTCAGACCGTGCGCTTCAACACAAGCCTCAAGGTTCTTAACAGATTTATTCATGGGTTTTCTGTTGACAGAAAAAAAGAGAAGAGCATTACCCAGACATACATAGACAGGCTGCATATCAAAACGACCAGTCAGCTTGCGCGCCTCCAGAATCTGTCCGGCGGAAATCAGCAGAAGGTCATAATAGGAAGCTGGCTTGCGACAGACCTGAAGATACTCATAATGGATGAGCCGACAAGAGGCATTGATGTGGGAGCAAAGGCGGAGATATACTCGCTTATGAACCAGCTTGCGCAGGAAGGCATGGCAATCATTATGATCTCTTCCGAGCTGCCGGAAATAGTAAACATGAGCGATCGGGTAATTGTTATGCGCGGCAGCGAGATAAGCAGGGTGCTTGACAGGGAAGAAGCGACGCAGGAAGAGATAATGAAATACGCAGTCAATATATAAAAGGCAGGATTAACTATGCAGAAAAACAGATTAGGACAGAAGTCCGAGTTTATTTCCAATTATATTGGGCAGATAGTTACGGTTGTTTTCATATTCGTTTTCCTATCCATATTCACGGATACTTTTCTGACGGAGCGGAATCTTATTAACGTTCCAAAACAAATCGCGCCGAATATGTACATAAGCTGCGGGCTGACGCTTATATTGTTGACGGGCGGCATTGACCTCTCCGTTGGCTCAATAATGGCGCTGGCGGGAATGGTGGTCTCCTATCTGTCGCTTGCGGGCGCGCCGTTTTGGGTCTGCGCATCGGCGGGGTTTGTATGCGGTACGCTGGTGGGCATAATTAACGGTTTTATCATTGCGAACACTACCCTGCACCCATTTATTGTAACCTACTGCATGCAGAGCATTCTCCGCGGAATGGTGTACGTTATCACCACAGCCGGAACGCTGCGCATCTATGATCCGGCATTTCTTGCCTTCGGCGGAGGAATGGTTGCAGGGATACCGTGGCCTATAATCTATATGTTTGCAGTGATTCTGGTCTCGTGGTTTATACTTGACCGCACACGCCTTGGGCGTCAGATATATGCCATAGGCGGCAATATCAAGGCTGCCGCTTATGCGGGCATAAATATCAAGCGAGACATTGTGTTTATATATGCGCTGTCGGGCTTTCTTGCCGCGTTGGCAGGGCTTGTCTATACGAGCCGCAGCACCTCCATGCAGCCCACACTCGGCACGGGCATGGAAATGGACGCCATCGCGGCGGTGGTTCTTGGCGGCACTTCCATGGCAGGCGGTCAAGGCGGTATCTTCGGCACGGTTGCCGGCGCGCTTATCATCGGGCTTATCAATAACGGGCTCAACCTGCTCAGAATGGACAGCTTCTGGCAGTATATAGTCAAGGGTATAGTTATTCTTATAGCAGTGTACATTGATTGCATAAAGAACAAACGGCTTCTTAAGGCAGCGGGAAAGGACTGATGAAAAAATGAAAAAAACCGAACTGCTCAACTCAAGTATCTCTGCGGTCGTTTCGTCTATGGGTCACACCGATATGCTCACAATAGGAGACTGCGGGCTGCCGGTGCACGGCACAGAAAAAATAGATATTTGTCTAAAAAAAGGGATCCCGTCTTTTATTGACACGCTCAACACGGTGCTCTCCGAGCTGTACGTTGAAAAGGCAATCATAGCGGAGGAGACGAAAAGCGTCTCCCCTGAAATGCACAAGGAGATACTTAAAGCATTGGGGAACGAGGTCAAAATAGAATATGTAAGCCATGAAGACCTAAAAAAGCTGAGCGAAGCATCAAGGGCTGTGATCCGAACAGGGGAGTGCACCTCTTTTGCAAATATTATTCTCTGTTCAGGCGTCACGTTCTGAGTAATTAGGGAAATTGTCACGGCTTATGGGAGAGAGCATATGAAGATCCTGAACATCGGTTCGCTTAATATTGACTACACTTATTCCGTTGAGCATTTTGTCCGGGGAGGAGAGACACTGGCGACCCTTTCACGCGAGAAGCACTGCGGAGGAAAGGGCCTGAACCAATCGATAGCGCTTGCGCGTGCCGGGGCAGAGGTGTATCATGCCGGACGCATCGGAGCGGAGGGCGCGGCGCTTGTGAAGGAGCTCAACGACAGCGGTGCGGATACATCACTTATCTTGCAGCATGATGACGCAACGGGACATGCCATTATCCAGGTCGATCCCACAGGGCAGAACTGCATCCTTATTTTTGGCGGTGCGAACCAGAAGATAGGCAATGATGATATTGACGGTTATTTGTCCGCCTTTTCCGCGGGGGATATACTCCTCCTGCAAAACGAGACGAGCGGTGTTGCATATGCGATCGAGCAGGCGGCGAAGAAAGGTATGTATGTGGCGCTCAATCCGTCTCCGATTAGCAAAGAACTGAAGTCTAGCAGTGCGCTCAAATATGTCCGCTGGTTTATCCTCAATGAAATAGAGGGGTATGAGCTCAGCGGAGAACGCGAGCCGGAACGGATATGTGCGGTCATGCAGGAGAAGTATCCTGGGAGTGCCATTGTGCTGACGCTTGGCGGCGATGGCTGTTTGCTGCTTGACGACAACGGATTTTACCGACACGGAGCATACAAGGTGAAGGCTATCGATACAACCGGCGCAGGAGACACCTTTGCAGGATATTTTCTCGGCTGTACCGCAGTGGGAATGCCTGTGGAGGAGACGCTTGCCTTTGCGAGCATGGCCGCGGCCATAGCAGTCGGCAGACCGGGCGCGGCAGCAAGCATTCCCGTTATGGACGAGGTTCGCCGCGCACTTGCCGAGATAAAAATCTGACATGAAACCAAACTAAACATCGGGGGATTCCGCAGAAATATGCGGAGTCTCCCGATGCTTTTTGTAATATATATATATATAGCAGGGGATTGTTTTGACGATGCGGCTAAGTTGAAATTTTAATATCGCGTTCAGTTAAGAAAATCGCGGAGCTTTTTGGAGCGGCTGGGGTGGCGCAGCTTGCGCAGAGCCTTCGCCTCGATCTGGCGTATGCGCTCGCGCGTGACGTTGAACTCCTTTCCGACCTCCTCAAGCGTGCGCGTGCGCCCGTCCACGATGCCGAAGCGCAGCTCCAGCACTTTCTTCTCGCGCGGGGCGAGCGTGTCCAGCACCTCCTCAAGCTGCTCGCGCAGCAGGGATAACGACGCCGCCTCGCTCGGCTCAGAGGCGTCCTCGTCGGGGATGAAGTCGCCGAGGTGGGAGTCCTCCTCCTCGCCGATGGGCGTCTCAAGGGAGACGGGCTCCTGCGCGATCTTGAGAATGTCGCGCACCTTCTCCACGGGCATATCCATCTCGCGCGCGATCTCCTCCGCGCTGGGATCGTGCCCAAGCTCCTGCAAAAGCTGGCGGGAGACGCGGATGGTCTTGTTGATCGTCTCGACCATGTGCACGGGGATGCGTATGGTGCGCGCCTGATCGGCAATGGCGCGGGTGATCGCCTGACGAATCCACCACGTGGCGTAGGTGGAGAATTTGTAGCCCTTGGTGTAGTCGAACTTCTCCACAGCCTTTATAAGACCGAGGTTGCCCTCCTGTATGAGATCGAGGAAGAGCATACCGCGCCCGACATAGCGCTTGGCGATGGACACGACGAGACGGAGGTTCGCCTCGGTCATGCGGTGCTTCGCCTCCTCGTTGCCCTCCGCCATCTGTATGGCGAGCTTGACCTCCTCCTCCGGCGTGAGCAGCGGCACCTTGCCGATCTCCTTGAGGTACATACGCACGGGATCGTCCGTGGCAAAGGAGTCCATAAGCGTGTCGGTGTCGTTTATCTCCTCCTCCGTGACCTCCTCTATGCCGGCGAGATCCTCCACCTCGGGGATGATGTCGTCGATAGGGGGCAGCACGTCCGCCGCGCCGACGTCAACGTCAATTCCGTTCGCCTCGAGCGTCTCATAGAACTTGTCCACGGTGTCGCCGTCGAGATTCAGATCCTCAAGCACCTCCAGCTCCTTCGCCGTGAGGCTGCCCTTCTTCTTGCCGTGCTCAAGAAGCTCGTTCAAACGCTCCTCCACGGTCTTGACGGGCTCGGCGGGGTCGGTCGGCTCTTTCTTCTTGACGGCGTTTTTCTTCTTGGGCTTGGGCAGCTCAAGCTCCGGCTGATCGCTCAGCTCCGCGATGGACGCCCGCTCAAGCAGCTTGTCCGCCATGCTCTCCAGCTCTTCTTCCTTGAACTTCATTTCGTCTGACATGGTTTATCCCTCGTATCCCTTTCTTTTTTTCTGCGAGTCGTAATTTGTGACCTGCTTTTGGCTCAATATAGCGGCGTAATCGTAAGCTCCGGTCTGCTTTTCAGCCGCCGCCTGCTTTTGCTGCAATATCTTCTCTTTGTAGTTGGCGAGAGTTTTCGGCGCGAGAGACAGCTTTTCCGGCTTTTCTATTATGCGGGTGAGAAGGCTCATCTCCTCCGCGGTGAGGACGGCGCTCAGCGTGGTGACGTTCACCTGCCGGTCATCCCGGAGCATTTTGCATATCTGAGCATATATGTGCGCAAGCACCTGCGAGGAGAACGCGCTCTCATCGGGGAGCTCCTCGTTTATCAGCGCGGGGTCTTGATATAGCAGGCGTATCACGCCCTCCTCCGCGACGGCGGAGGCGGGGTCTGCATAGCGAAACTCCCGCTCCGCCGGCTGGCTCTGCCGCTCGGGGCGGCTCTGCTCGCGCCCCTCGGCGCGGTGCGCGCGCGAGAGGAGCTTTTTCCGCCGCCGCGCGACCTCGGTGGTGACGACCTCCGCGCTCACGCCCGCCATGGACGCCACGCGCATCGCGTACACCTGCCGCTCGACCGCGTCGGAGAGCTTTGCCACAAGCTCCGACGCTTCCTTTAAAAAATCGACCTTCTGCTCGTCGGAGGACAGCTCGTACTTCTGCGTCACGGCGCGCAGACGGTAGTCCACCTGATTTTCCGCGCCGTCAATGAGACTGCGGAAGGCGTCCGCGCCCTTGAGCTTTATAAACTCGTCGGGGTCCTTCGCGCCGCTCATCTGCAAAACCTTCACCTTGAGATCGAGCTTTTCCAGTATGCCGATCGCGCGCTGGGAGGCCTTCATGCCCGCGCCGTCGTTGTCGTAGGCGATGATGACCTCGTTTGTATAGCGCGAGAGCATACGCGCCTGCTCCGGCGTGAGCGACGTGCCCAGCGACGCGACCGCCGAGTCGAACCCCGCCTGATGCAGACTGACCACGTCTATATTGCCCTCTGAGAGAATTATATATCCGCTTTTTGATTTTTTAGCCAGATTCAGGGCGAAAAGGTTACGGCTCTTGTTAAAAACGAGCGTTTCGGGGCTGTTCATGTATTTCGGC
The DNA here is from genome assembly GCA_934572325.1 of uncultured Oscillospiraceae bacterium. Classification (GTDB taxonomy): domain Bacteria; phylum Bacillota; class Clostridia; order Oscillospirales; family Oscillospiraceae; genus Limivicinus. The sequence goes on along the minus strand of CAKTKT010000050.1, from coordinate 7,634 downwards.
TCGCCGTCGCCGAGAATACGCCCGGAAAAGCCGATGACGTTGCCGCGCACGTCGATAACGGGGAACATGAGCCGGTTGCGGAACGTGTCGTAAAACCCGCTGCTTTTCCCGCGGCGCACGAGCCCCGCGTCGAAAAGCTCATAGTCCGTATACCCCTTGGCGCGCATCGCGTCGAGAAGCCCCGTCCAGCCGTCCGGCGCGAAGCCCAGCCCGAACGCCGTCACCATGCGCCGCCCTATCCGGCGCTTTTCTATGTACCCGCGCGCGCCGTCCGCCGCAGGGGCGGAGAGCTGCTCATGGAAATAGCGCGCGGCGTCGCGGTTGAGCGCGAGCATCCTTGTGCGCTTGCGGCTCTCGCGGTCGTCGGCGTCCTCCGGCACGGTCATGCCCGCGCGCCGCGCCAGAAATTCCACCGCCTCCGGAAAGGAGAGATTTTCTATCTCCATTATGAAGTTTATCACGCCGCCGCCCTTGCCGCAGCCGAAGCAGTGGTATATCTGCTTGTCCGGCGAGACGGAGAACGACGGGGTCTTTTCGCTGTGGAACGGGCACAGCCCGAAGAGGTTGGACCCGCTCTTTCTGCTCAGGCGCACGTAGGAGGAAACAACATCAACAATATCGCTGCGCTCGGCAAGCTCGGTTATGAAGCTTTCGGGAAATGCCAAGGTATCGCCTCCTTCCGCGTCCGGAAGATCACTTGACCGTCCATGCAAACGGTATGAACAGCTCGCCGTATTTCTCCATGGCGTAGCCGTCGGTCATGCCGGAGATGTAGTCGCACGCGGCGCGCTCGCGCCCCTCGCGCTCTGTCACGCCGCCGAAGTCCTCCGGCAGCGCCTCCGGATGGGCGACATAGTAGTCATAGAGCTTGGCGAGTATGCCCTCGACCTTGCCCTCCTCCGCCTTTGCCACGGGGTTTTTGTACACGTCCGAGTACATGAAGGCGTGAAAAATGTTGAACGTCTCCTGCATTTCGGGGGACATGGCAAGCCTGCCGCCGCCGCTGTTGGTGATAAGATCGGTGAGGATGGCGTTTATGCGGCGGCTGTTCGTGTCGCCGCAGTTACGGCGGATGATCTCCGGCACGTCCTCCGCCGTGAGTATGCCGGCGCGGATGGAGTCGTCGAGATCGTGGTTGACGTAGGCGATGCGGTCGCACAGTCTCACCGCCGTCGCCTCAAGGGTGTCGTCCGGCGCGCCGTGCGTGTGGTTGAGTATGCCCATGCGCGTCTCGTAGCAGAGGTTCAGCCCCCTGCCGCCGCGCTCAAGTATGTCCACGACGCGCAGGCTCTGCTCGTAATGCTTGAAGCCGCCGGGATAGATGGCGTTGAGCGCGCGCTCGCCCGCGTGACCGAACGGCGTGTGCCCCAGATCGTGCCCTAGCGCGATAGCCTCCGCCAGATCCTCGTTGAGCGCGAGGGCGCGCGCGACGGTGCGCGAAAGGCGGCTGACCTCCAGCGTGTGGGTCAGGCGCGTGCGGTAATGGTCGCCCTCCGGCTGCAAAAACACCTGCGTTTTGTGCTTGAGGCGGCGGAAGGATTTTGAGTGCGTTATCCGGTCAATATCCCGCTGGAAGCAGGTGCGTATCTCGCACTCGTCCTCGCCCGCGAGCCGCCCGCGCGTGTTCTCCGCAAGCACCCCGTAGGGTTCGACTATGTAATGCTCCATCCTCTCGCGCTGCTCTCTCGGACACAGCATGGCTGTCACCCCCTATATATAATAAACGTAATGCGCCGTATGGGAGCATGAGATATATCCTCTCATTACTCTTATACGACGCAAACGAGTATTTCCCCTCTAAATTTTTAAAATTTTTTTTCGCCGGAGCGTATCGGCACGGCGCGGAGCACCTCGCCCGCGGCGCGCACGGCGACGCTTCCGGCGCTCGCATCGAAAATGCGCGCAGAGAACGCATCGAGCGCCTCCTCCGGCACGAGCGCGAGCAGAGTAACTGCGGCGGCGTAGTCAACGCCGTCCGGCACGCCGCCTGCGGCGGCGATCTCGAGTCTGAGCTTTTCCGCCTGAGCGTAGGAGCACTCAAGCTCCGTCTTGACCCAGCGGCGCACGGCGGACACGCCCGCCGCGCCGAGCGCCTCCTTCGCGCTTTTCGTATACGCGCGCAGAAGCCCGCCCGCGCCGAGCAGCACCCCGCCGAAATAGCGCGTCACCACGCACACGACGTTCGTGATCCCCTCACGGCGCAGCAGCTCCAGCATCGGTATGCCCGCCGTGCCCTGCGGCTCGCCGTCGTCGCTGTATCGCTCCGCCCCGCCGCGGATGATGTAGCACCAGCAGTTGTGGCGCGCGTCGTAGTGCCGCTTCTTCATCTCCGCGATGAACGCGCGCGCCTCGTCCTCGCTCTCGACACGGCGCACGTGCCCCAGAAACCGCGAGCGCTTTTCAACATACTCGCTCTCGCCCGCACCGGTGGGGATGAGGTATTCATTCATCCTCCCACTCCCTTCGAGGCTCGGCGTAGTCGGGGATGAACTCCTTCACGCGCCCCAGAAGCTCCGGCGTGACGACGGCGTCCAGCTCGATGCCGCCGTCGGTGTAGTCGAGCCTTGAAACGCTCGCCTCGCGCTTGAGCGTATCGACGACGCCCGCCCTGGAGTACGGGATGCGCAGAGTGACGGCGCGCTTTTGCCTGCCGAGCATATCCGCGAGCTTTTTCACGAGCACGTCCGCGCCCTCGCCGCTTTTCGCGGAGAGGCACACGACGTCCTCCCCGTGCGGCAGGATGCCGAAATAGGCGTCGCACTTGTTGTAGACGCGGACGCACGGGGTGCTCTCCGCGCCGAGCTGGCGGATGAGGTCGTCCACCACGCGCGCCTGCTCCTCCCATTCGGGGCTTGATATGTCAATGACGTGCAGCAGCACGTCCGCGTATTTCAGCTCCTCCAGCGTCGCCTTGAACGCCTCGATGAGGTGCGTAGGGAGCTTGCGGATGAAGCCGACGGTGTCGCTGAGCAGCACCTCCTGCGTCTCGTCGAGACGGAGGCGGCGGGTCGTGGTGTCGAGCGTGTCAAAAAGCCGGTCGTTCGCGGGGATGGACTCGCCGGTGAGGCAGTTGAGAAGCGTTGACTTTCCGGCGTTTGTGTACCCCACGAGCGCCACGACGGGTATGGCGTTCTTCTCGCGGCGGCGGCGCTGCGTGCCGCGCACCTTGCGCACGGCGGCAAGCTCCTCCTCGAGCTTCTGTATCTTGCGGCGGATGTGGCGGCGGTCGGTCTCAAGCTGGGTCTCGCCCGGACCGCGCGTGCCGATGGGGGACGAGCCGCCCGCCGCCGTCTGGCGCACAAGGTGCGTCCACATACCGGTCAGGCGCGGCAGCAGGTATTTGTACTGCGCCAGCTCCACCTGAAGCTGCCCCTCGCGCGTCTGCGCGCGGCGGGCGAAAATGTCCAGTATCAGCCCCGAGCGGTCGAGCACCTTCACGCCCAGCTCCTCGCTCAAAACGCGCATCTGCGACGGGCTCAGCTCGTTGTCGAACACCGCGAGGTCGCAGTCGTTCATCTCGATGACGGCCTTCAGCTCCTGCACCTTGCCGTCGCCGATGAAGCTGCGCGGCTCGGGCGCGGGGCGGTTCTGGATGAGCATGGCGACGGTCTCGCCGCCTGCGGTCTCCACCAGCGCCGCCAGCTCCGCCATGGACACCTCGCTTGAGCGCTCGCGCTCATCCATGCTCGCCGCGGCAAGCCCGGCGAGCACGGCGCGCTCCCTTTTTATCCCTGTGTTCTCTATAATTATCAGTCCTTTGCTGCGGAAGTATAAGCATATTATACTTCATAACCGGCGGTTTGAAAAGCGGTTACTTAAAACCACTTCCGCTCCCTCGCGCGGCGGCGCAGCTCCTCTTTCGCGTCGATGAGGATGATGTCGCGTCCGATGCGCACGATGCATTTCCACGGCAGCACGTAGTCGTCCTCGCGCCCAAGCAGCCCGAACCAGCGCGCCCGCCCCGGCGTGATGAGCGAGATGAGCCGCCCCTCCGCGTCGTCGAACTCCGCATCGCATACGCAGCCCAGCCGCGCCCCCGTGTGCACATCGATGACCTCCTTATACTGCAGGTCGGAAAAATAGCCGATCATAAAATCACCGCCTCCATATAATCTATGGGGGCGGGGAGCTGTACTATTCCGCGGCGGGGGCGGCAGCGGCGGCGTTCGCCGCCGTATTTTTGGGGATGGAGATGGTGAGGATGAGCTCATCCTCGGTCTCCTCGCGGCGCATACCCGCGTCTATGCCGCCCTGCTTCATCAGCTCGATGCTGCGCGAGAGGGTGTTGAGAAAAACGCGCACGTCCTTGAGCACGAAGGTGCGGCGCGGCTCGCTCTTCGTCTGCGGCGCGGGCTTCTCCGGCGCGGAGAGGAGCGCCTCTATATACTCCTCCGTCGCGGCGACGTTGAGGTCGTTTTCGACGATGTGCGCGAGCGCGGCGCGCTGCGCGTCTGCCGCCGTCAGGCGCAGCAGCGCCCGCCCGTGCCGCTCCGTGAGCGAGTGCTCGCGCAGAGCGTCCAGCACGTCCTCCGGCAGACGCAGCAGACGGAGCTTGTTCGCCACGGCGGACTGAGACTTGCCTATGCGCCGCGCCGCCTCCTCCTGGCTCATGCCGAACATATGTATGAGCTGGCTTATGCCGTTCGCCTCCTCTATGAAGTCGAGATCCCGCCGCTGGAGATTCTCTATAAGCGAGATGAGGCTGGCGTTTTCCATGTCCACGTCTATCACAAGACACGGCACCTCCCTCAGCCCCGCGAGCTTCGCCGCGCGAAGCCGCCGCTCTCCGGCGACAAGCTCGTACCGCCCGCCGCGCGAGCGGACGGTGAGGGGGTTCAATATGCCGTAGGCGCGTATGCTCTCGCTCAGCTCGCGCAGAGAGTCCTCGTCAAATATCTTCCGCGCCTGTACTGGACAGGGCGCAATGTCCTCCGTGCAGAGATATACTATGCTGCCCCGCTTCACCCCGGGGCGTGTGCGCAATGCCTGCATTCCTGCAGCTCCTTCCTTATCCGGCAGTGCCGTTTGATGCAATATAGGAAAAGTATATCCCGCGCGGGGCGAGAAATCGCGCGAAAGCGCGGATACGGAGGTCGGACAAAAACGCAAGGGATTGAGTAACCGCTGAATAAACGGCTGTCAGCGTCTGAGCGGAAAAATTTCCTCCTTATTTCATGAGCTTTATTTGAAATACACAAAGTATTCCTGCAAAAAGCTCATCTCATTATACGAATAAATTATTCGCCGTGTCAGGCGGTTGCCGCGCAAGCGGCGAGCCTGAGGGCATTTGCTGAAACAGTGTGATTCATCACACTATTTCTCGCCCAGCCATCTGACGCATTTAATCAGCGGTTACTTGAAACCTTGCAAAAAATGCGGTATAGTAGATAAAAAAAGAGGGAGGGGAGAACGCGATGAAGGAGGAGCAGACCTTTGCGCGCGAGGGGTATCTCAAGGAGAACTACCGCTATTTCCACCTGCGCGACACCGCCGGACAGGAGCGGGATTTTCACTTCCACGATTTTGACAAGATAGTGCTGCTCATCTCCGGCAGCGTGGACTACGCCGTGGAGGACAAGGTGTACACCCTGCGCCCGTGGGCTGTGCTGCTCGTGCGGCACCACACGATACACAAGGCGCTCATCGACAAGTCCGTCCCCTACGAGCGTATCATCATCTATCTCGACCGGCAGTATTTCGACCGCGTGCTGCCCGGCGCGGGGCTGAGAGAGTGCTTCGAGCGGGCGGACGCTGCGGGGCAGCACCTTCTCACGCCGGAGGGGGAGCAGCGCGCGGCGCTCTCCGCGGCGCTATCCGCGTTCGAGGAGAGCCTGAACGACGGCGAGCTCGGCGCGCAGGCGCTGCGCGACACGCTGATGATGCAGCTTCTCATCCGCGTGAACCGCATCGCCGCCTCCGCGCCGCCGCGCGAGGAGAAGAAGCTGGACGAGAAGATAGAGCGGACGCTCTCCTACATAAACGAGAACCTCGCGCGGGAGCTGACCGTGGACGCGCTCGCCGAGCGCGTGTATCTCAGCCGCTATCACTTCATGCGCCTTTTCAAGGCGCAGACGGGCACGACGGTGCACGCCTATATCCGCCGCAAGCGCCTTTTGTATGCCGCGCGTCTCATCCGCGAGGGCGTGAACGCAAACAAAGCCGCCTTTGACAGCGGCTTTGCGGACTATTCAACTTTTCACCGGGCGTTCACCGAGAGCTTCGGCATGAGCCCCGGAAAGCTCAAGCGCTAGGGAGAGGAGAGAGATCACTCGTCCTCGCCGCTGTCGCCCTCGCTGTCGAGGTCAAATTCCAGATGCTCGCCGCAGCCGGGGCAGATGATGGAGCCGTCGGACAGAGTGTCCTCGTCGAAGGTTATCTCCTCGCCGCAGGCGGGGCAGGTCACGTCGTACAGCACGCCGTCATACTCCTGCTCCTTGTCGTCCTCGCCGTCGCGGGGAGCGGAGCAGCAGCAGCGACCGGGGCAGACGGGCGCGCTGTCCTCGTCGTCCTCGTCGTCAAGCTCGTAAGCATAGTCGTCGTCCTCGTCGAACGCATCCTCCGGCGATTCGAGCCTGCCCGTCAGATCCTCAAGGTAGAGAAGATCGTCGCTCATGTCGTCGAGAGCGCCGGCAAGGTCAAGACTGCTCTCCTGAAGGTCCTCTATCTCGTGCGCCATGTCGGACACGAGCCCGCACAGCGTATGCCAGAGCTTGCCCTCCTTCGAGTCGCTTTCGATGCCGAGACCCTCGACCAGTCCGGTAAGATACGCCGCTTTTTCAACGATAGTCATAGTGAAAACCTCCTTTTTGTTCATAAGTGACGTTTGCCTTTTAGCTGCCTTTTAATAAAGGGAGGTCTCCTCCGCGAGCCTCCCTTTTTTCTTTTTATGCGCGTTATGCGCGGCTGAGATACTCGCCGGTGCGGGTATCGACCTTGATCTTCTCGCCGACCTCGATGAACAGGGGAACCTTAATCTCCGCTCCGGTCTCGAGCGTGGCGGGCTTTGTCGCGTTGGTGGCGGTGTTGCCGGCGAAGCCGGGGTCGGTCTCGGTGACCTCAAGCTCCACAAAGAACGGAGGCTCGACATTGTACACCTTGCCCTTGTAGGAGTAGATGGTGCACTCCATATTCTCCTTGACGAACTTGAAGTTGTCGCCCAGAACGGAGGCGTCCACCGGCTCAAGCTCGTAGGTCTCGGGGTTCATGAAATAGTAGAGGTTGCCGTCGGCATAGCTGTATTCCATCGTCTGGCGGTCAACCGTCGCGTTCTCGAACTTCGCGGTGGGGTTGAAAGAGGTCTCGGTGACGGCGCCGGTGATGACGTTTTTCATCTTGGTGCGCACGAACGCCGCGCCCTTGCCGGGCTTGACGTGCTGAAACTCGACGACCTGCATGACCTGCCCGTCCATCTCGAAGGTGACGCCGTTTCTGAATTCGCCTGCTGTGATCATAAATAGGATCCTCCTATATGTAGATTCAAACTGAATATATTTAGCCTTATTATTTTACAGTATACGAAGACATTTTGCAAGAGTTTTGTTGCATTATTTGCCGCCGAGCTGTAGGACTACAATACATATTGGACAAGTGAATAAAAAGATATGAAGGATATGGTCTCATGGGTTATAGTTGAG
>CAKTKT010000049.1 GCA_934572325.1 uncultured Oscillospiraceae bacterium | reverse complement strand
ACTTACCCATGAGACCCCTCCGCTGGCTGTCTCCCGCTGAGGTCACTGTACAATATGTTTGACAAACCTACAAAAAATTTGAACTTCACGGCGGCAATACAGACGAGCGCCGCGGGATCTGAAAAAGACCTCGCGGCGCGGAGCATCCCGGCTCAGCAGCAGCCGGGCTTGCCGAGCATCCGGAACATATTCTTCTTGTACGCCTCAACGCCGGGCTGGTTGAACGGGTTGACGCCGGACATATAGCCGGAAATGGCGCACGCCATCTCGAAAAAGCACACGAGCGCGGCGAAGCCCTCCTCGTCGCGGCGCTCGACCTCGATGGTCATGTTGGGCACGCCGCCGGAGATGTGCGCCTGCTTGACCGCCTCCGCCACGGTGGAGCTGATGTCCGTAAGATCGCGTCCGGCGAGGTAGTTGAGCCCGTCGGCGTCCGCCTCCTCAAGGGGAACGGCGTAGCTGTGGTGGGATCTCGTAAAGCGCACCACGGTCTCCATCATCGCGCGCGGACCGTCCTGAATGTACTGACCCATGGAGTGCAGATCTGCAGTGTACTCAACGGAGGCGGGGAAAATGCCGATGCCGTTTTTGCCCTCGCTCTCGCCGAAAAGCTGCTTCCACCACTCCGCCATGAAGCGGAAGCTCGGCTCGTAGCAGGCGAAGATCTCGATATTATGCCCGTTTTTATAGAGGCGCTGCCGCGCGGCGGCGTACTGCCACGCGGGGTTGTCGATGCCTCGGTCGTCGAGCTTGGAAAACTCCTCAATGGCGGTGTCGATGATCTTTCTCACGTCGATGCCGGCGACCGCCATCGGCAGCAGCCCCACGGCGCTCAGAACGCTGTAGCGCCCGCCGACGTCGTCGGGAACGACGAAGGTCTCCCAGCCGAACTCGTCGCCCAGCTCCTTGAGGACGCCCTTGTGCGCGTCCGTGGTCTCGAATATATGCTCGTTTGCCTTGTCGCCGTATTTCCGGTGCAGAAGCTCGCGGAAGATGCGGAAGGCGATGGCGGGCTCAAGCGTCGTGCCGGACTTGGAGATGACGTTCACATCGAAGTCCGCATCGCCCAGAAGCTCGATAGTGCTGCAGAGCGCGTCCGCGGAGATGCCGTTGCCGACAAAGAATATCCTCGGGTCGTTCTCGCCGGGGATGGGCTTCAAAAGCTCTATCGCGCCGCGAGCGCCGAGATAGGACCCGCCTATGCCGATAACAACGAGCGCTTTGGAGCGCGCGCGTATCTTCTCCGCCGTGGCGATTATCTTGTTGAGCTCATAGTCCTTTATGCGGCGGGGCAGGTCGAGCCAGCCCGTAAACTCGCTTCCCGGACCGGACTTGTTGAGCAGCATTTCATACGCCCTCTCGGCGGCTTCATAATCCGGACCGTTGCCAAGAAACCCCGCAGCGCCGGACAGATCGACTTTGACCATGGTGTACACTCCTTTTTATCTGTGTGAATCATTTCGTAAACATACCCTACCCTCGGTCTTTGAGGAAGTATGGGCGCTTTTCTGCCCGCCAAAACCGTGTTTGTCCTTGTCAATCTAGGGTATCCTCTATACTATATATTATATACGCTTTCGCCGTCATTTCAACAGCGAATCGCAGCGCAGCAGGTGTGCAAAATGACGAATTTCCCGTCCGGTAACGTTACCGGACGGGAAATTTGGGAAGTTGTGTCTCACAGCCCTATAAGACTGCCGCCTAGCAGCCCCAGCAGCCCCGGATACCCCAGCCGCGGCACGTCCGCGCCCGCCACAATGGGCACGTTTGCCACGTTCTCCCCGCCCAGGCTGACCGTCAGCGTGCCCAGACGGTCGCCCGCGCGCACGGGCGCGGGAACGGAGGCGTCCATGGAGAGGGCATACTCCGGCGCAGCGCCGGAGCGGGCGACGAGCGCGTACTCCGCGCCGGAGAACACCGCCGGAACAAATTCGCTCTTCCCCAGCTCCACGCGCACCTCCGGCAGCGCAGCGTCTCCGCGCAGGGAGCAGAGCGTGTAGTTTGCGAACGCGAAGTCGAGCATCGCCTGCGCGTCGGCATTGCGAGAGTCGGCGCTCTCCGCGTGCATCACCACGGCGATGTACTCCACGCCGTCGCGCTCCGCCGTGGCGGAGAGGCAGTATTTCGCGCCGGAGGTGAACCCCGTCTTCAGCCCCGTGCAGCCGGGATACCCGTAGACAAGGCGGTTTGTGTTGCTCAAGCCGAACTCGCCGTTTCGTATGCTGTCCATCCAGATCGTGGTGTAGTCCTTTATAAACTCATGGCGCAGAAGCTCCCGCGACATGACGGCGACGTCGTAGGCGGAGGTATAGTGCCGCTCATCCTCAAAAAGCCCCGTGCAGTTGGTGAAGTGCGTGTCGGCAAGCCCGAGCTGCGACGCGCGCTCGTTCATGCGCGCCACGAACGCCTCCTCGCTGCCGGAGAGGTGCTCCGCCATCGCCACGGCGCAGTCGTTCGCGGAGACGACGGCGATGCACTTGAGCATCTCCGCCGCGCTCATCTGCTCGCCCTGCGCCAGATACACGCAGCTTCCCCCGAAGCTCGCCGCGCGCTCGCTCGCCGTGACCGTGTCCGAAAGCGAGATGCGTCCGGAGTCCACATCCTCAGCGATGAGCAGCATTGTCATCACCTTCGTCACGCTCGCGGGAAAGCCGCGGGTGTGCGGGGACTTCTCGTATATCACCTCGCCCGTCACCTTCTCCATCAGCACCGCCGACGGGGCGGACACGCTCGGCACGGCGCCCGCGGGCAGCGCGGGCGCGGCGTATGCCGGCGGGGCGCACAGCGCCGCCAGCGCCGCAAAAAGTAAAAAAACAAGGGGAAAACGTTTCATATTGACACCAGCCTCATCTCATACATGCGTTTGTTTGAGAATATGCCGCGAAAGGTTACAATATGCGGCGGTTTACAAAATCGGACGGATTTCGACATCGAAAATGAATACATGAATATTCCGTGACGGGTCGGGCACGGCGTTTCAATAGCTTTTCAACAGTTTCAACAGAGTTTTCAACACCACCGCGTGAATATTCGGCGCTGCGGCGGGGCAGGCAGATTTACATAATGCAAATTATTTCGGTGTCATAATTATTGACGAAGATACATCAATTATTAACAAAATTGCTTGTTGACGGCGGGGCGGACAGATAGTAAAATAAAAGCGCTGCGGCAGCTCAAATATATGCGGGCAAATGTAAAAGATACAAGCATCATGTCGGAGGATGGACAATGAAACACGGTTTCCGCTGGGATAAAAAATACCTGTACTGGGGCGTGACGGCGTTCTGCGTCATCGCGTGCGCGATAGTGTTCTACATGGCGCTCAACTATATCTCCGCCCTCGGCAGCGCGCTCAAGGCGCTCATGGGCATACTCAGCCCCTTTTTGTGGGGGCTTGTGATAAGCTATCTGCTACTGCCGTGCATGACGGCGATGGAGAAGAAGGCATTCCGCCCGCTGTGCGCAAGGATATACAAAAACAGCTCCAAAAGCAGCGGGGAAAAGCTCGCGCGCGGCGTCTCGGTGCTCGTGGCGGAGATCATACTGCTGGTGATACTCGCGGCGTTGGTGTACCTCATCATCCCGCAGCTATACCAGAGCCTTGAAACAATAGTCAAAAACAGCAACACCTACATAAATAACGCCAGCCTCTGGATAGAGCATATGCTCCAGAACTATCCTGAGATAGAGCACTACGCCACGGAGACGCTCGGCAAGGTCAACACCAACCTGATGGACTGGATACAGACCACCGTCCTGCCGGAGCTGGGCAGCCTGGTCGCAAACGTGACGACGGGCGTGTACTATGTCGTGATGGCGATATACAACCTCATCATCGGCATCATCGTCTCCGTCTATATCCTCGCAAACCACGAGACCTTCTCCGCAAACGCCAAGCGCTGGCTGTACAGCATCTTCTCCGTCGAGGAGGCGCAGAGGATCCGCCGCGCGCTCGCGTTCACCGACCGCACCTTCGCCGGGTTCATAAACGGCAAGATCCTCGACTCCGCCATCATCGGGCTCATCTGCTACATCGGCTGCGCGCTGCTGAATATGCCGTATGCGCTGCTGGTGAGCGTCATCGTGGGCGTGACGAACGTGATACCCTTCTTCGGTCCGTTCATCGGCGCAGTGCCGAGCGCGCTTATCATCCTGCTCGTCGATCCGTTCAAATGCCTTGTATTCATCATCTTCATCATCGTGCTCCAGCAGCTTGACGGCAACGTCATAGGTCCGAAAATACTCGGCAGCTCCATCGGCATCAACGGCTTTTGGGTCATGTTCTCCATCATCCTCGGCGCGGGGCTGTTCGGCTTCTGGGGGATGCTGCTGGGCGTGCCGGTGTTCGTGGTCATATACACCGCGATAAACGGGCAGATAGACAAAAAGCTGAAAAAAAGCGACCTCCCCTGGGAGACCGCGGATTATATAGACTTGGACTATATCGACCCTGTCACGTATGAGCGCGTGATGAAAAGCGACGCAGGCGCAGAGAGCGCGGGAGAAGAGGATAAAAAAGAGCCCTGACCTCCCCCCCCCGCGCCGCAGCGATGAGCGCGTTTCATCGGTGAGCGAGCGATGAGCGCGCCGCGATGAGCGCGGCGCACAGCGCGTCAGCGTCCTCATCGGTGCTGAAGCGCGAAAGACCGATACGAAGCGCGCCGTCGATGACCCTCGACGGCAGACCGATAGCCTCGAGCACATGGCTCCGCCCGCCCTTTTTGCAGGCGGAGCTTTTTGACACGTAGATCTCCTGCGCCTCCAGCGCGTTCATCAGCACCTCGCTGCGCCAGCCGGGCAGGGAAATGCTGAGGATATGCGGGGCGGGCGCGTCCACATACGTCAGCTCCGGTATGCCGGCGGAGAGCCTTTCTATGATGTCCCTTTTCATTGCCGCCATGCGCGCCGTGCTTTCGCTCATCGTCTTTTTTGCCGCCTCCGCCGCCGCGCCGAACGCCGCGATGGCGGGCGTCGCCTCCGTTCCCGCGCGCCGTCCGCCCTCCTGTGCACCGCCCATGATGTACGGCGCGAGGCGCAGACCCCCGCGGATGTACAGCGCGCCCACGCCCTTGGGCGCGTGGATCTTGTGCCCGCTGACGCTTATCATGTCCGCGCCGAGCGTTTTCGGCGTGAAGGGCAGCTTCATGAACGCCTGCACCGCGTCCGTATGTATGAGCGCCTTCGACCCTGCGGCGCGGACGGCGCGGGATACGGCGGGAATATCCGTCACCGCGCCCGTTTCGTTGTTGACCAGCATCAGGGAAACGAGTATGGTATCCTCGCGCAGGGCACTCGCCACGTCCTCGGACCGTATCGCGCCGATGCCGTCCGGCTTGAGGAGCGTCACCTCGTACCCTCGGCGCATCAGCTCCTCAAGGGATTTTCTCACGGCGTCATGCTCAACCGCGGAGGAGATGATGTGCCTGCCCGCGCGGCGCATGGTCTCCGCGCCGGAGAGCAGCGCCCAGTTGTCGCTCTCCGAGCCGCACGAGGTGAACACGAGCTCCTCCGGTCTGCATCCGAGCGCCGAGGCGACCTGCGCGCGCGACGTGTCAAGGAGCTTTTTCGCCTCGCGCCCCTTTGTGTGCGTGGAGCTGGGATTTCCGTAAACGTCGCACATCGCGCGCATGGCGGCTTCCGCCGCCTCCGGACACACGCGAGTCGTCGCGGAGTTGTCAAAATAATGTTCCATATGCATACACTTCATTTCTTGGATTTGAGGCAGCGCCGCACGATGCGCCGCCGCCGGGGAGAATGGCATGAAATATATTATAACCACTCTTGGCTGCAAGGTCAACCAGTACGAGACTCAGGCGGTGGAGACGCTTCTGGCGGAGCGCGGGCACGAGCGCGCCGCCCCCGGCGAGAGCGCGGACGCGGTCATCGTCAACACCTGCGCCGTCACCGCCGAGAGCGGGCGCAAATCCCGCCAGACCATACGCCGCCTCCGCGACGAGAACCCCAACGCGGTGCTGGCGGTGTGCGGGTGCTATTCCCAGCTTGAGCCGGACGAGGCGGAGAGCCTCGGCGCGCGCGTGATATTCGGCGCGGCGGACAGGGCAAGTCTCGTGGAGGCGGTGGAGCGCGCCGTCGCGGAGGGCGAGGGCTGCCGCAATATAGACGAGCCGTTCAAGCGCCGCGCGATAGAGCGCCTGCCCGCGGGCGCGGCGTCCGGCAGGACGCGCGCTATGCTGAAGATACAGGACGGGTGCGTCAACTTCTGCACGTACTGCATCATCCCCTACACGCGCGGGCGGCTGTGCTCGCTGCCGGTGGAGGATGCGGCGCGCGAGGCGGCGCGCCTCGACGCGGAGGGCTTCCGCGAGCTCGTGCTCACGGGGATAGAGGTCGCGTCCTACGGCGTCGATCTGCCGGAAAAGCCGGAGCTTGCCGACGTGATATGCGCCTGCGCCGAAGCCGCGCCGGATATGCGCATACGCCTCGGCTCTCTTGAGCCGACGGTGATAACGGAGGACTTCTGCCGCCGCCTCGCAGGTACGAAGAAGCTCTGCCGGCACTTTCACCTCTCGCTCCAGTCAGGATGCGACAAAACACTCAGGGCGATGAACCGCAAGTACGACACGGCGCGGTTTTACCGCGCGGTGGAGCTTCTGCGCGAGTACTTCCCGGGCTGCGCGCTCACGGGCGATCTTATCACGGGCTTCCCCGGCGAGACGGAGGCGGATCACGCCGCGACGCTGGAGTTCATCCGCCGCTGTGCCTTTTCGGATATGCACGTCTTTCCGTACTCCCGCCGCCCCGGCACGCCTGCGGACAATATGCCCGAGCAGTGTACGCGCGCGGTGAAGGAGCGCCGCGCACACGAGGCGAAGAGCGCGGCGCAGGAGATGAAGCGCGCGTTTCTCGACGCCTCCGTCGGCGAGATCTTGCCGGTGCTCTTTGAGACGCGGGAGGGCGGGTGCTTTACGGGGCACAGCGACACCTATGTCCTTGTCCGCGCCGAGGGCGAGGACCTGCGCGGCAGGACGCTCGACGTGCGCATAACCGCGCGCAACGGGGACGAGCTCACGGGCGAGCTCGTCTGACAGATAATGATTTGACTTTTTGCTGACAAAGAGATATATTCTAATGAAAACACAGTATGGGAGGCGGTAAGATGAGCGAGCGTGTGTATAATTTCTCGGCAGGTCCGTCGGTCATGCCGGAGAGCGTGCTGAAAAAGGCGGGCGCGGAGATGCTCGACTATCACGGCACGGGTATGTCCGTGATGGAGATGAGCCACCGCAGCGCGGCGTTTGCGGAGATATTCGACGGCACAAAGGCGGCGCTGAAGGCGGCGCTTCGCGTGCCCGACAGCCACGAGATACTGTTTTTGCAGGGCGGCGCGACGCTTCAGTTCGCTGCGATACCGATGAACCTTATGCGCGGCGGCACGGCGGACTACGCCGTGACGGGCAGCTTCTCCGGCAAGGCGGCGCGCGAGGCGGCAAAGTACGGCACAGTGCGCATCGCCGCCGACACCTCCCCCACGGGGCATGACCGCATCCCCGCCCAGTCGGAGCTCTGCGAGAGCGAGGGCGCGGAGTATTTTTACTACTGCGCCAACAACACCGTCTACGGCACGGAGTGGCAGTATGTGCCGGAGGTGTGCGCGCCGCTCGTGTGCGATATGTCGTCGGACATTCTCTCAAAGCCCGTGGACGTGGCGAAATACGGTCTTATCTACGCCGGAGCGCAGAAGAACATGGCGCCCGCGGGGCTGACGGTAGTCATCATAGACAAGTCCCTCGCCGGACGGGAGCTCGACGTCACGCCGGAGCTAATGAGCTATAAAACGCTGATTGAAAAAAACTCCATGCTCAACACCCCGCCGTGCTGGTGCATATATATGCTGGGGCTGACGCTGGAGTGGCTGCGCGAGCAGGGAGGCGTGGAGGCGATGGCTCAGCTCAAGCGCGAGCGCGCGGGGCTGATATACGGCGTGCTCGACGAGAGCCGGCTCTTCATCGCCCATGCCGAGCGCGGCGCGCGCAGCGACATGAACGTGACGTTTTGCACGCCGTCGCCGGAGCTGGACGCGGAGTTTATAAATGGCGCGGCGGCGCGGGGGCTTGTGAACATAAAGGGGCACAAGCTCGCCGGAGGGATGCGCGCATCGCTCTACAACGCCATGCCGATAGAGGGCGCAAGAGCGCTCGCGGACTATATGAAGGAATTTGAGGTGCGCCATGTTTAAGATAAAAACGATGAACACCATCTCCCCCGTGGGGCTGGACACGCTGAAAAAGCTCGGCTGCGTGGTGAGCGCGGAGGAGGAGCGCCCCGACGGTATGCTCATCCGCTCCGCCGATCTGCACGATTATGAATTTAATCCGGAGCTTCTGGGCATCGCCCGCGCGGGCGCGGGGTATAACAACATCCCCATCGAAAACTGCGCCGAGCGCGGCATCGTCGTGTTCAACAGCCCCGGCGCGAACGCGCAGGCGGTCAAGGAGCAGGAGATATGCTCGCTCGTGATGGCGTCGCGCGACGTGCTGGGCGCGATAGACTGGGTCAGATCCATCGCCGACCGCGGGGAGGAGATCCCCAAGCTCGTGGAGAAGGGCAAATCCATGTTCTCCGGTCCCGAGCTTCTGGGAAAAACGCTCGGCGTCGTGGGGCTGGGCGCGGTGGGCGCGCTCGTCGCCAATGTCGCGCTGGAGCTGGGCATGACCGTTTACGGCTATGACCCGTTCATGTCCGTTGACGCGGCGTGGCAGCTCTCGCGCGAGGTCATAAGGTGCGAGAATATAGACGAGATATATCAAAGCAGCGACTACATAAGCCTCAACGTCCCCTATACCGAGGCGACGCACCATATGCTCAACGCCGCGGCGTTCGCAAGGATGCGCCGCGGCGTGAGGATCGTCAACGAGTCGCGCGCGGAGGTCGTGGACGACGCGGCGATGACCGAGGCGCTCCGCTCCGGTCAGGTGTGCCGCTACGTCACGGACTTCCCCAACGAGGTCATACTCAAGGCGCCGAACGTGATAGCCATGCCGCATCTCGGCGCGGTCACGCCGGAGAGCGAGGATCGCTGCGCCGATATGGCGGCGCGGGAGCTTTATGATTACCTTCTCAACGGCAACATAAAAAACTCCGTCAACCTCCCCAACGCCTCGCTCGGGCGCATGGGCGTGTGCCGCCTGTGCGTCATCCACCGCAACGTGCCCAGAATGATCACGCGCATACTCGACTTTATAAGCGAAAGGAACATCAACGTCGAGCACATGATAAACAAGCCCCGCGGCGAGTACGCCTACACGATCGTTGACCTCGGCGAGGGTATAAGCGTCGAGGTCGCAGACGCGATACGCACGATGGACAACGTCCTGCGCGTGCGCGTGCTGTAGGGGGCGTGCCATGACGGAAAAGCTATATTACAAGGACAGCCATCTCGCCGAATTTACCGCGCGCGTCACGGACTGCCGCGTGAATGAAAAGGGCGGATACGACGTGCTGCTCGACAGGACGGCGTTTTTCCCCGATGGCGGCGGGCAGCTTGCCGACACGGGGCGCATCGGCGCTGTGCGCGTGCTCGACGTGCACGAGCGCGAGGGCGAGATACGCCATTGCACCGATGCGCCGCTCGCCGTCGGCGCGGAGTATGCCTGCGCGCTGGACTATGAGCAGCGCCGGCGGCGGATGCAGAACCATTCCGGCGAGCATATCGTCTCCGGTCTCGTCCACGCGCACTGCGGCGCGGAGAACGTGGGCTTCCACATGGGCGCGGAGTGCATGACGCTGGACTTTGACCGCGAGATACCGTGGGATGAGCTGATGGACGTCGAGCGCCGCGCCAACGAGACCGTGCGCGACGATCTGCCGGTGAGGGCGTGGTTCCCCGCGCCGGAGGAGCTGGCGGCGCTGGAGTACCGCAGCAAGATAGAGCTGACGGGCGCGGTGCGCATCGTGGAGATACCTGGTGTTGACCGCTGCGCCTGCTGTGCGCCGCACGTTTCGCGCACGGGCGAGATCGGGCTTATAAAGCTCCTCGACAGTGTGCGCCACCGCGGCGGCGTGCGCGTGAGCGTCGTGTGCGGGATGGATGCGCTGGATGCCGTGCGCGATATGCAGCGCAGCGTCACGGCGGTGTCGAAGCTTCTCAGCGCAAGGCGCGGGGAGATCGGCGCGGCGGTGGAAAGGCTGCTGGAGCACCGGCAGGTCATGAACGAAAGGCTCGCCGCGCTCGGCATGGCGGCGGTGCGCCTGCGCGCGGAGGGTATCGCCCCGTGCGAGGGCAATCTCTGCTTTTTTGACGACACGCTCGACGAGGTCTCCCTGCGCGAGCTCGTGAATCTTCTCAGCGAAAAGTGCACTGGCTACGCTGCGGCGTTCTCCGGCTCGGACGCGCAGGGGTACAGATACATCATCGGCAGCCGCCATATCGACCTGAGAAGCGCCGCGCGGGAGATAAACGCCGGCGTCGGCGGCAGGGGCGGCGGAACGCCCGAAATGATACAGGGGCGCGCCTCCAATTCCGCCGAAATGATACGGGAATTTGTAGAAAAGTCGTCTGCTTAGACAAATACGTGCAAATTGTATAACAAAATCGCTCACAAAAGCCCCTAAATTAGGGGCTTTTATTCAAAAGTCAATTGACAACATATTCACAGTTTGTTAAAATAGGAGACAGCAAGGATGGGCTTTTTACGCCCAAAAATGGAAACGTATATGGAGGGTCATCTGTGAAAGATCTCAAGCATCTCATCTACTTTGAGAATCTGCTTCAGGAAGCCAACAACGAGCTTGTGCAGAAGGCGAGAGCCGACGGCAAGTACGCGATAGGCTACACCTGCTACTTCATGCCTGAAGTTCTTCTCGATCTGCCCGGCTGCTTTGCAGTTCGTCTGCGCGCGCCGCGCTGCACTTCCCCCGACATTGCGACGTACTATATGTCCGCGCGTGTCTGCCACTATGCCAGAAGTCTCCTTGAGCGCGCGCTTGAGGGCGGCTTCAACTTCCTCGACGCCCAGATGGCGACGGAGACCTGCACCGCCACCTGCCGCTTCCAGGAGCATCTCCAGCAAAAGCACCTCGACTCCGTCAAGGATATGCGCATCATCAACAACGACCGCTTCTTCTGCGAGTTTACCGACGTGCCGTTCAAAAACAACGAGAACGGCTACGCCCACTTCCGTGAGCAGCTTCGCGCCCACGTGCTCGAGCCGCTGCACGAAAAGCTCGGCATCGACGTGAGCGACGAGGCGCTGATGAAAACTATCGAGCGCCACAACGAGGTCTGCCGCCTGATAAACGAGATAGGCGACTACCGCAAGCTCGACAAGCCCACCGTCACCGGCTATGAGTTCCACGTTATCCAGCTCGTCAGTCAGGTCTGCCCCAAGGAGCTCATCCTCCCGTACCTCAGAGAGACCGCCGAGGAGCTCAAGACCCGCGAGCCGGACGAGCGCTGGCCGTTCCGCTGCAAGGTCGTGCTGGCAGGCTCGGAGAACGATGACCCCGGCTTCACCCAGCTCATCGAGAGCTGCGGCGCGGAGGTCGTTGCGGACCGCTACTGCTACGGCGCGGTCGAAAGCCGCATCCCCATCGTCGTCATGGACGGGCAGGATCCTCTCGACGCCGTCGCCCGCCACTATCTCGACACCTCCAACTGCCCGCGCTTCATGCCGCAGGACACCATGCGCCACCGCAAGCAGCGCATCGCCGACCTCGCCAAGGAGTATAAGGCGGACGGCGTGATCGTCGCGTCCAACAAGTTCTGCGAATATTGGAGCTATGAGCGCGTCATCGACACTGTCGTTCTCCCGCGTGACTTCGGTCTGCCCGTGTGCTCGATAGAGAAGGAATACATAAACTCCGCCTCCGGTCAGCTTCGCACACGCTTCCAGGCCTTTGTCGAGAGCATCGAGATCAAGAAGATCCAGGAGGGCAAGTAAATGGCTAAGAAGAACATAGACTACAAGAAGCTCGCTAAGGATTTCTGGTACGGCAAGCCCCACGGCGAGCGCCGTCTGGGCGACATCCGCGAGGATAAGACCGGACTTTACAAGCACAGAGAGTGGCGCGGCGTCAAGGACACCATGTACTACTTCTACAATATCTGGATGTATAACTACATCCACATGGTCATGGACGTCATGAAGTACGGCGGGCTTGTCAACTTTGCCAAGGGCGTGTGGCGCTACCGCTGGGTCGGTCAGACCTACCTGCCCGTGCTGCACTGGTTCGACCGCGGCATGGAGGGTATGCGCGGCGAGGCGCTGAGAGCGTCCGCATGGCACTATCGCGGCATGGTCAACGCGACGATCACGCAGTTCATGCGTATGTTCGTCGCCGACACGAAGCTGCACGGCGGCAAGAAGAATGACGCTTACTACCACACCATCGCCCATAACGAGACTGTCTGGGGCGGCATCTTCTACCCCTGGAGCGACAATTTCCAGAACGTTCCGCTGGAGATGATCCCCTACTTCGTCACCTGCCACGTCAATTCCCACACCGTTCTCAACTACATCGACGCGGTGCAGTCCATCGGTCTGCCCGGCGACCCGTGCCCGATGTGCCAGGCGGAGTCCGGTCTGTTCGTGCTCGACGATATGCCCGACTACGCGCCCATGCTCATCACCTGCAACGAGGCGTGCGACGCCTCGGTTGCGACCTCCGTTCTGCAGGACTGGTTCTTTGACAAGCCCCTGTTCGCCCTGCCCATGCCCATGCTCTTCGACGATCCCCTCGTCAAGAAGCACTGCATGGCGGAGCTCGAGGAGTGCTGGAGGTTCATCGAGGATCAGACCGGCGTTCCCTTCAACTGGGACGTGCTCAAGGAGCGCATCGTGTCTCAAAACAAGCTTCAGGAGTTCGAGTGGGAGAAGTGGGAAGTCGCCGCAAAGACCGACTACTACCCCGTCAACGGCGTTGCGCAGGCGCTCTACCGCATCTACCAGAGCCAGTACGGCGATCTGCCGATATGGCACTTTGTTGACGGCAAGGTCCGCAAGATCCTCGCCAAGTGCGTTGATAGGAAGATAAACTCCTTCCCCAAGACGCGCCACCGCGTCATCGCGTGGTCGTGCGCACCGCTGTACTACTCCAACTGGTGCACCTGGGCGTACAACTGCTGGGGCCTGAACACCATTATCAACATGGACTCTCTCATGTTCGACATGACCATCCGCACCGATTCCTACGAGCACTGCCTCGAGGATATGGCGCAGTACCATATGTGGGCGCCCATGCGCCGCATGGCGGTCGGCGGCATGAAGCACTTCTTCGAGCTGTGGGAGTATAAGGAGAAGTTCAACTGCGACATGGTCATGATGTACGACCAGCTTCAGTGCAAGGGCGCACAGGGTCTGCACGGTCTGTTCGAGGATGAGTTCCGCGACAGGAACATCCCCGCCATCTGGATGCCGCACGCGCTGCCCGACAGCCGCACCGTCTCCAGAATGGAGATCCGCCGCATCATCAACGACTACATGACCACCGTCATGCACGA
>CAKTKT010000048.1 GCA_934572325.1 uncultured Oscillospiraceae bacterium | reverse complement strand
AACAGAAAAGCCCACCGCGTCGGCGACTGCGTTGCCATCGGCAACCTGCGCACCGTCATCTGGCGCGCTTGGGACGTGTGCATGAAGATATAGCCGCACCCGCATACAAACCCGCGCCGCTGCTTTGCGCACCCAAGGAAGAAATGTGAAATGCAAAGGCGCGCCGGGATTTGTATATAAAGAGCGCTCCGCCGCGGCGCGATACCGTCGGCAGGATAAAAACCGGACGCGGAGGGAATCGCCCCGACACAGGAGGAAAATGCCGGACGGCGGCGCGCTCAATACTGAACAAAAAAGCAGTGCCCTGCGCGAAAACGCGCAGGGCACGCAGACTGTCAAAAAAGCCTTCTCCTTGAGGAGAAGGTGGTTCGCGGAGCGAACCGGATGAGGTGTTTGAGATGCAAATAATACTTGTTTTGCAGCAAAACAAGGCGTTTTTCCACCTCATCAGTCGCCTGCGGCGACAGCTTCCCCTCGAGGGGAAGCCTTTAAAAGAACGGTTTTTAGTTGGGGCTTTCGATTCTTTGACAGACTGGCAGTGCCCTGCGCGAAAACGCGCAGGGCACTGTTTTTTCCGCCCTTATTCCGCCGCCGCGCAGCGCACCGTGACGCGGTGTGCGCCGCCGTAGGTGCAGGTGAAGAGCGTGAGCGGATAGTCTGTGTCTGTCATTGCGTCCACCTCGTCCGGCTCAAGCGTCTCGGTGAGGGCGACGGCGTAGGCGTGAATGTCGCCGTTGCCATCGGTGAGGTACACCGCGTCCCCCACGGCAAGGCGCGAGACGCCGCCGAAGTGGTGGGAATAGTTATGCGCCCCCAGAACGAGCGCGCCGGACGCTATCGAGCCGGAATACCGGCAGGGCGCGGTTTGCAGCTTCGCGTCATCCCAATTATAGAGCACGGGCAGCTCCAGCGAGAGCGAGGGCAGCGAGAGAAAGCCGAGATACCGCTCCCCGTCCGCCTCAACGCCGACGTCGGGATCGCGCGCGCTCGCGGTGTTCGTCCTGCTCTCCCGCACGGCGGCGACGCTGCGCACGACGGCGGGCATGGCGCTTTGCGCCGCCTCGTCCGCGCGGCGCTCCTCGGCGCGGTTATGCCGCAAAAGCACGCCTGCGGCGAGAACGCACAGCGCGCCGAGCGCGATAAGCGCGCGCCCCGCGCGCTTAGCCGTCATGCGTTTCCCTCCGCGTCAGCCACACGCCGACCGCCGCCAGCGCCAGCCCCGCCAGCACGAGCGCCGGCACGGGCCAGTTGAGCTGCCCCGTCTGCGGCAGACGGCTGTAGAAAGGATATGTCGGGCGCGGGGAGACGCCGGGCGAGGGCGCGGCGGCGTACTCCAGCTTCAGGCTGACCGAGACGGAATACTCCCACGCATCGCCCGCGGCGTTCAGCCCCGGCAGGGCGGCGAGCGACGGCGCGGCGGTGTACGTGCCGCCCTTGGTCTTGTATGCGTCGGTCACGATGAGATAAAGCCCCGGCGCGAGCGGGCTGAATGTCAGCGCGCCCGCCGCGCCGGTCTTGCCCTCGTGCTCCGGCGCGAGCTTATTCTCCTCGGCGTATTTTGCGAGCGCGGCGGCGGCGCGCGACCACTGCGCCGCGTCGTTCAGCCCCGCGACCTTTACGCCGCTGCCGGAAAACGCCGGGGTGAGCGTGAAGCGCATATTCGCGTCCGCGTCCGCCGCGCGGTAGACGCGCACATTTACGCCCTCCAGCGGCGCACCGGCGTAAACGCAGTTGAGCGTGAGCGCGCATTGCGCCGCCGGATCGACCGCCGGGGCGGCGTGTGCCGACAGCGGCGCACACGCGAGCAGCAGCAGCGCCGCGGCGAGCGCCAGCGGTTTTTTGATTGAAGAAATCAGCCTTGTCATACCGATCCCCCGTTATTTTCCTCCGCGTCCGTGCGCGGCGTGTCTGCCGCCGTTCGTCGGGCGCTTTGCTTTTCTGCTCATATACGTTATCACCGCGAGCGCGACAATGAGCGCGAGCACGGCGAGGGCAAGCTTGCCCTGCCAGCCGAGGCTGCGGGATATTTGCTGCACCGGCGTGATGACCGGAGCGCTCTGCGGCACATAGTCCGTGCGACGCCCGCGCAGGAGAAGCCGATGGCTGTTCACGCCGTAGGGCGTACACGTGACGAGGGTGACATAGTCCTCCCCCTCCTCGGGCATGAGCGCGGCGACGTCCGTCGGCTCGACGGTGAGGATCTGATCGACCCTGTAGGCGAGCACGTCGTCCAGCACATGGAGATATAGCTCATCCCCTGCGGCAAGGCGGTCAAGCTCGGTGAACAGCAGCGCCGAGGGCAGCCCGCGGTGTCCGGAGATGACGCAGTGCGTGCCCGCACCGCCGACGGGCAGGCTCGTTCCGGCGAGATGCCCCGCGCCCTTTTGCAGCGCGTCCTCCCCCGTGCCGTGGTACACCGGCAGGCGCAGGGAGATCCTCGGGATCTCGATATAGCCCATTATGCCCGTGCCGTCGGGGTCGAGCAGCGCCCAGTACACGTCGTCCGGCGCGGGCTGCTCGCCGGTGAAGGCGTCGGTGAAGCGGTGGTCAAGCGCAGCGTTGTACGCCATGGCGCGCTCGCGCTCGGCGGAGAAGTCCTCCCCCGTCATTTCCGCGACGGTGCGGACGTAGTTTGTTATGAGCGACTCCTGCCGCCGCTGATTCCACAGGTCGCTGAACGCGGGGTAGAGCAGCACCCCAAGCCCCGCGAGGAACAGCACGGCGAAGAGTATTGTGCTTTTTGCGCTTTTTCTCATAAGGAAATCCCTTTAAAGGCTTTTTTACTCCTCCTTCTTCCTCCGCAGGAACAGCACCGCGGCGAGCACCATCACGGCGACGCCCGCAACGGTGAACACAGCCGTGCCCGCGCCGCCCGTGCTGGGCAGGGTGGGAATAACGGAGTTCTTGAGCTGGACGGAGTATGTGTTTTTGTTGATATTGTCAACGACCTTATTTACGATAAGAGCGCCATCCTTATCGGTTTCATTAGCAGTAAAAGACGAGTTACCGCCGTCAAGCTCGCCGTTATGCTTGAACGTTGCAGCGTCCATCGCCGCGGTGAGCGTCAGCGTGAAGTTACCGGCAGGGGCAAAGTACCCCTTGGGCGTGGTCATCTCCTTGACGTAGTACTTGCCGGGGGCAAGCCCCTTGACGGTGAAGTCTGCGGGGATCTTCGTCACCGTGCCGTTTGTGTTCTTCTCGTAAACGCCGTCAGTGCCTGTTTTGTCAAAGCTGATGGCGTTGGTGCAAGCTTCATCAGTGCATATCGTGAACTCCGCGCCGGAAAGCTTACTCCATCCGGTATTATCCTTTTTCTCCAGCTTGAAGGCGTAGTTATACACCGTGACGGACGAGGGGTCGGTGGTTCTTGTCATTGCTGGCGTGCCGATGTTCGCGTAGGTGAGCTTTGCGCTGTTCTTCGCCGAGCCGCCAGCCGCCGCACCCTGCGCCACGGTCGCCTTGTAGACGAGATACACCGTCTTGGCGTTTTGGTCAGTACCCATAATAGCGTCGTAACCCAGCGTGAATATCGGTCTGTTAGCCGTCGTATCAACGGTGAGCGCACCCGCAGCATTGATCACATCCTTATCGCTGAACGTGCCGTCATTATTGATATTTGAATAGAGCTTTGCGCCCTCGGTGGAGTTATAGGTCATGTTCTCCATCGTGTCGGTAAGCTCCATGCTTATCTTGGAGCCTGCGGGATAACGAGGTATTTCTATCTTGACATAAAACTCCGCCGTGTCGCCGACTCCGGCAGTCGCCGTGTCGTACCAGGCGTTGGAGGTGACGGTTTTTACCTTCTTATCGATGGTCGGTCCATTTACGGATTTCGCGGTCAGCGTCGCGGAGGTCTGAGGCGAAGCATGCTCGTCGCCAACCTCGATATAAAGCTTATCCCCTTGTGGATATATATAGGCGCTCATCGGGCGGTACAGCTTGCTGATTTGCGGGGTGGTGGTGACGGTCAGGAGATAGTAGCCGGGGTCAAGATTGTTGAGAGTTGCAGTGCCGTTGGCGTCTGCGGGATATGTCTTTGCAGCGGGCAGACTGTTGTTCTCGCTTGCGAGATAGCCCTCGAGCATCTCCGCTGTTGTGATACTAATCCCCTCACCGACAATCCATTCCGCCAGCTCTCTGTCCGTGGCGTTGATCTTGCCGGATTTGTTTTTCAGATACGTCCTGTAGCCGTCCGCGATTACTAAATTGTTGTAGTCCGCATCAAACGAGATGAGCTTGTACGCATTGACCGTCTCGTCGTTTTCAAGACCGTTGACGGTCACGGTCGCTTTGTAATTCGGCGTTGAGCCGCCGTTCCCGTTGCCGTTCTCGCCACCGTCCGCCCATGCGGCGGCGGAGAGCGACGCGGCGAGCACGAGCGCGAGAACAAGCGCGACAAGGGTTTTGATTGCTTTTTTCATGTTTCATACCTCTTTCTCTTTATTTGCGCATTTGCGGAGGGGCTAAAGCCTTCTCCTTGAGGAGAAGCCCAGTCTGTCAAAGAATCGAAAGCCCCAACTAAAAGCCGTTCTTTTAAAGGCTTCCCCTTTGAGGGGAAGCTGTCGCCAAAGGCGACTGATGAGGTGGAAAAACGCCGTATTTTGCGGTAAAACAAGCATTATGTGCATCGCAAACACCTCATCCGGTTCGCTCCGCGAACCACCTTCTCCTCAAGGAGAAGGCTTTAAAACACTGTGTACCAACTGCACAGGACACCTTAGCCATGGGCATAAGTGCGCGTTGACCAAATCAAAGATTTGGACGCTTACTTCTCCTCAAGGAGAAGCCTTTAAAGGGTGCGGGGGGATTAAGCCCGTTGTTTTTTCGGGCGGAGCAGCAGCACCGCGGAGGTGCACATCAACGCTATCCCAAGGGCGAGGTGGGCGCAGACGCCCGCGCCGCCGGTCGAGGGGAGCACTTGCAGCGCCTCATTTGTCGCCGTGAGGGTGTAGCCGCTGTCCTGCGCTCCGGTGAGCGCCCAGCCGTCCAAAGCGGTCGTACCCGCCGTCAGACTGATCGCACCGCCGTCAACGGTAAGCGCAAGCACCGTGTCGAGCCGCCTATATCCGGCGGGGGCGGCGGTCTCCTTGAGATAATACTCGCCGTCGGTGAGCGGGGAGAGCCTTACCTCGCCTTTCGCGTCCGTGGTCGAGGGGTCGCCTATCGCTTGGGTACACGCCTTATCGGAATAGAGCGTGAACTTTGCGCCGGAGATGGGCGTACCGCTATCCCCCGTGCCGCTCTGCGCGCGCAGGGTGAGCGCGGCTGCCCTCTCGTAAACACTCCTCAGCGCGACAGTCTGAACCTTATCATCAGGAATGTCCTTGGCGTAGGAGGTGACGGTGACGATCACGCCCTCGGCAGGGTAGGGCGCATTATCGGCGGGGGTGCTGCCGTTGGGCGTATAGGGGTTCAGGACGGAATAGCGCGCGGTGTGGGAATATTTGTCCTTATAGGCGTCGGGCACTTCGCACCCGCTCTCCCTGACGGTGTATTGCCGGTTCTGATAGCCCGCGAGCACCCACGTGTATTTATATGTGCCATTCTCTTCTTTATAGTCAGCGTAGCCCGTTTCGCCTTGGGCAAGCGCAGAATCGTCTTTCGGCTTGAGGACAAGGGTGTAGTCCTTAACCGTGCCTGTCTTTTCCTGATGCGTGACTTCTATTTTATAGCTGCCGTTTCCCCTTACCGCGTCAATGACGTCCTTATCGCCGGTGAAGGTCTTGCTGACGACAAGGCGCGCCGCCTTCTCCACGAGCACGCCGTCAACATGATAGCCGTCGGAGTTCACGTACTTCGCCGTGTACCAGCGTATCGTAAAGTGCTCGTCGGACAGTTTCCCGGCGGGGAGCGTTTCCCCGTTGAGCCGTATCTGCGCGTTTTGCGCCTTCAGCGCGGCGAATATCTCCCCGTCCGTCGGAAAGCTCTCCAGCTTCAAGCCGTGCTTCGGTTTGTTCACGGCGTCGCGTATCTCCGCGTCCGTCTGCGCCGCGGTCTGCGCGTCACTCGGCACAGCAACGACCGTGAAGCCGTCGCTATCAGGAGTCTTCTCCGCCTCGCCGAATACGCGCGTGGAATATATAGCGCCGGAGTAATTCCCCGCCCCCGTGTTGGGTTGCCAGCCGCTGCCCAGATTGCCGGCGACCTCGCAGTCAAGGTGGACGTAGAAGTTGGCAGTGGCGATAAGGTCAGTGCCGCCTGTGTTCCTCTCAAACGGAGACCATACGGCGGTCAGCGTGAGGACGAGGCCGCCGTTGAGGTATGTATTTATCTGATCGCCCGTGAGAACGTCTTTCGGCTGAAATGTTACCGTGCTGCCGTCAGCGGCGGTGACGCGCCAGCCCTTGAAGCTGTAGTACAGCGTTCTTGCCTTGCCGTATTGCACGGCGGTCACGGCGGCGCGGGCGCTGTCGGGGGCGAGCAGCGTATAGGGCGCGTTATTGGACGCTGTAGCGTGGTATGTCTCTTGTCCTTTGACCGCGCCGTTTTGCGTTACGGTCTGCGCGTCAGTGGCAAAGTCTTTGATCTGCACTTTCTCCACGCCCGCGTTGTAGACGACGACAAGCTCATTCTCCCCCATCGCCGTGACGGTCAGCGGCTTTCTGACGTTCGTGATGGTGACGGTCGATATGCCGTCGGCGTTCTTGGTGACGGTCACGCCAGTTACCTCATTGCCGCTTTGGTCGAGCACTTTCCAGCTCACGCTTTCATCGAGCGCGGGGAGATCCTCGACAATCGCCGTGTTGCCGGAGAGCACGTAGCGCGGCGGCGGGAGCGTGGCATCGCCGGTCTTGCCGCCGCCGTTGACCTTGACGGTGTAAAGGCTGTTGTCGGCAAGGAGCGCGTCATTGTTAATTTCCTTGGAAGCAGTAAAATATGAAGTGTGTCCATCCGTATTGTTCGGCGTATTGTTCGGCGTATAGTAGACATAGTAGGTCGGGCGGTCAGCGTGATTGTGTTTTGTTTCGCCGAGGGGGATAAGCCAGCCGTTGCCGTCCGCGTCTTGCTGCGGCGCGGCGTTCGCCCAGATATTATTGCGGTCGTTGTCGTCCGTGTGCGGGAAGAACAGCCCGCCAATGTACGATTCGTCTGTGAAGCCATAAGCATGGTAGACGCTCGCAAGCTCTGCCGCGGTTATGTAATAGCGTTCACCGCCGTTTGTAAAATTTGCCGATTTGTCGGTGGTCGCCTTGTCCGTCAGCTCCGTCCACGCGCCGTTTAATGCGACATAGAATTTGACGGTTTTTGCCGCCGCCGTATCGGCGGGCGCGGCGCGGACGGACAGCACGGGCTGCGCCGTCAGCGCATAGAGCGCAAGCGGCACGGTGACGGGCGCGGCGAGGTCATATTTCCGCTGCTCCGCGTCCTCCTGCTCCGCGCTCTCCTGCGGCGCGTCCTCATCCGGCATTATGTACCAGTCCAGCGTATTCAGCGCAACGCTCTCCTCGCCCAGCGTGACGGTCACACCGGCGAACAGCGCCGCGACAGTGCCGCCGCACGGCACGTCCAGCGTCCGCATGAGAAGCCCGCCCTCGGCGCGCGCGTCATAAATGTACAGCGTCACGGGGATGGTCTGCTCCGGCGCGGGCGTGGGGCTCTGCTCTGCCGTGGGTGTGGGGCTCGGCTCTGCCGTGGGTGTGGGGCTCGGCTCCGCCGTGGGCGTGGGGCTCGGCTCCGCCGTGGGTATAGGGCTCGGCTCCGCCGTGGGTATAGGGCTCGGCTCCGCCGTGGGTATAGGGCTCGGCTCTGCCGTGGGCGCAGGGCTCGGCTCTTCCGTGGGCGCGGGCAGAGGCTGCACCTCTCCGTCGGCATACGCCGGAGCGGGAAGCGCGAAGCCCGCCGTGCCAAGCAGAGACGACACGAGGACGAGCGCCACGAGCGCCAGCCGCACGATGCGCTTAAATTTCCATCCGGTTATGCCGTGCGCCGCCCCGCCGTGGTCGATTTTATTCGGTTTATGCCTGTCAATACTCTGTTTCATGTCAAATAACATCACTATCTCGCTGCGTTTTGTATATATTCAAGTAAGATCGTGCTGGAAATAATCCCGGGTATTTCGCATCATTTCGTTAACGATATATTATCGTCAATGTGCACAAGCCCACCTATATATATATATATATGCGGGAGTTAAAGTTCGCTTAATTATAGATTATATACGCAAAAATAGTTTTGTCAACCCCTATCTTTTCGTTATTTTGACGATATTAGCGTTTTATTTGTGTTCTTGTGCGGTTTTTCACCTGTATTTCAAATAAACTCCAGCAGCGGCGGCTTTTCTGAACGCCGTGCTTATGCCTTTGCTGGAAATCAGTTTTAATCCGGCGCTTTCGTTCGGGTGCATTTTTGAGCGAAATCATAACAACTCATCAGATATTTGATGCGGTAACGAGCCGTGCGCGGTGTGCGGCGTATACAAGCGGGGCGTTTGGGCGATAATATCCCGAATGAAAATTATCGGGAGTGAGGAGCATCAAACGCTTTAGCATAAGAAGGCTCATCGCCGGAGCGGCGCTGGCGTCCGCCATCGCGTGCACGGC
Source organism: uncultured Oscillospiraceae bacterium (assembly GCA_934572325.1). GTDB lineage: Bacteria > Bacillota > Clostridia > Oscillospirales > Oscillospiraceae > Limivicinus. The sequence continues at coordinate 5,432 of CAKTKT010000048.1, read as the reverse complement.
GGTCAACGGCGCTGCCGCCGCGCGGAGCGCACGGGAGAGCGCCGCCGCGCCCTCCGCCGCACCATCAGCCGCCGCATCGCAGACGGCGGGCGGCGGCGCGGCAAGGCTCGCCGACGCGGCGAAGCGGCGCGAGGACGCAATATCCAAGCTGTTCGGCGCGGAGGCGGCGCACGGCGGCGAGGGCGCGGACGAGGGCGGCGGCATCATCAACATCCTGCTCATCGGAACGGACGAGCTTCTGCCGGATTCGGACGACCTCGGGCGCGGCGACGTGACGATGCTGTGCTCGCTCGACCGCGAAAGCGGCGGGGTGAAGCTGGTGAGCTTCGAGCGGAGCACCGCCGTGCCGTGGCAGGGGCACGGCGACGTGATGCTGACAAACTCGTTCACCTACGGCGGGGCGGAGCTGACAACGGACAGCGTGCGCAACTGCTTTCGCGTGGACATTGCGGGGTACGTGCACTTCGACTTCGACAGCTTCAGCGAGATCATAGACGCGCTGGGCGGGATAGACGTGGAGCTGACCGCGCAGGAGGCTGCCGCGCTGACCGAGGACACGTACACGCAGATATGGTTCTCCGAGGGGATGAACCACCTCGACGGAGACGGGGCGCTGCGCCTGTGCCGCCTGCGGCGCATCGACGACAACTGGGAGCGCACCGCGCGGCAGCGGAGGACGGTGCAGGCGGTGCTGACGCGGGCAAAGAGCCTGCGTCTGACGCAGATAGACGACGTGGCGGCGGCGGTGCTGCCGCATATCGACACGGATCTCTCCGCGCGGCAGCTCGCCGCGCTGCTGCTCGCCGCGCCGAGGTTTATCGGCGCACAGGCGCAGCAGATGACCATCCCCGACAGGAGCAGAATATGGATGCACGACGGCTACGACGACGATGTGACCGGCTGCGACTACGGCTACGAGAGCGAGCGCCTGCGCGTGTTTCTATACGGTGAGGGGTGACAGAGACAGACACCTCATCAGTCGCCTGCGGCTGACAGCTTCAGCCGCAAGCGGCACAAGTGCGCGTCAGCCAGACAAAAAGTCGTGAAATTCCGGTTTTTCATCGGAGCTTCACGACTTTATCCGTATTTTGAGACAGGCACTTGACTTTTTCTCATATTTGCGTTATATTAAAACCACAAGGGGCGATGACGTTACCGTCAGCTCTGAGAGAACAGGTATTTAGACCGTAGTCATAGAACCGTCACTTTGCAGAGTGGCGGTTCTGCTTTTTTATCCTCACGGTTATAACAAATCCGAAGATATGTAACGTAATGATAATCGGCACTGGCTCACCCCCTTTCGGGTGGTGTAGCTGACAACCGCCTCGCCCCTTGCTTAGGCATAATATAACATATACCGACAAGGTTTTCAAGATAGTATTTCTTGAAAACCAGACAAAAAGTCGTGAAATTCCGGTTCTCCACCGGAGCTTCACGACTTTATCCGTATTTTGCGGAGTATGCTCTCGCTGTCCGTATTTTCAGACAGCCCCTGCCTTTATTCCTCTGCGGCGGTGAGATGCTGGGTCTGCTCTATCTCCGTTATCATGCCGACGCGCATTGCGTGGCGACCGCCCTGAAACTCGGCGTCGAGCCATGCGTCAACAATGTCCCTGGCAAGCTCCGCGCCGACGATGCGCGCGCCGAAGCATATCATATTGGCGTTGTTGTGCTGCTTTGACAGGCGGGCGGTCGTCGTCTCGCTGCACACGCAGGCGCGTATGCCGTCCACCTTGTTCGCCGCGAGCGATATGCCCACGCCCGTGCCGCATATCAGCACGCCCCCGTCCGCCGCGCCGGAGGCGACGAGCTTCGCCGCCCTGTAGCCGCTGACGGGATAGTTGAAGCCGGCGGTGCTGTTCGTGCCGACGTCGATGACCTCGATCCCGCGCTGCTCCAGGTGCGCCTTTATCTCATTTTTAAGTTCAACCGCCGCGTGGTCGTTGCCTATGACGAGCTTCATAATACTCTATACTCTCCGCTTTTAAATCTCCACAAGCTCATACTCTCTTGAGCCGACGCCGAGCGCCGCCGCCGCCTCTATCGTGTACACGCCGTTGCGGCTCTCCACGCGCTCAAGGAAGTGCGCCTTGCCGGGGTCGTCGGCGGCATAGACAAGGTCGATGCACGCCTGATCCACGGCGACGGGGTCGAGCGAGGCGAGGATGCCGATGTCCTCCATGCAGGGATCCTCCGCCACGGCGCAGCAGTCGCAGTCAACGGACATATTCATCATGACGTTTATAAACGCCATGCCGCCGTTAAAATACCTGACGACGGATGCTGCCGCGTCCGCCATGGCTTCAAGGAAGGAGTCGTGATCCGCCGTCCATATCTTATCGGGCTCACCCGCGCCGTGGATGTACGCCTTGCCGTGAGACGAGGCGCAGCCGATGGCAAGCTGCTTGAGAGCGCCGCCGTAGCCGCCCATGGGATGACCCTTGAAGTGCGAGAGGACGAGCATGGAGTCGTAATTCGCCATGTTTTTGCCGACGTAGTTTTTCTTTATCCTTTTGCCGTCGGGAATGTCGAGCACCATGTCGGGCGCTTGCGCGTCGAGAATGTCAACGGTGAAGCTGTCGCTCCAGCCGTGCTCCGCCATGAGGGCGATGTGCCGCTCGGTGGTGTTGCGCGCGCCGTCATACGCGGTGTTGCACTCGACCGCCGTGCCGCCGACCTTCTCCACCATCGGCTTCCACATATCCGGACCGAGGAAGTTCTGGTTGCCGCGCTCGCCGGAGTGCAGCTTCACGGCGACCTTGCCGGAAAGCGTCTTGCCGAGACGGTCATACAGCTCGACCACCTTTTCGGGCGTGATCTCGCGGGAAAAATACACCTTCGGTTTCATAAGCGTTTACCTCCTTATTCCTTATATAATTGCTTGACATTTATTGGCAGAACGCCATGCAAATAGGCAACTATCCACATGGCGTTCCGGTCACGCGCACCGTCCGGCAGTGGCGGAGCGCGTTTCATACATATTCAGATATACCCGATCAGCCGTTCCTGATGGCTGCCTGTGCGGCGGCAAGGCGGGCGATGGGAACGCGGAACGGGCTGCAGGAAACGTAGTCCAGCCCGACCTTGTGGCAGAACTCCACAGAGCTGGGATCGCCGCCGTGCTCGCCGCAGATGCCGAGGTGCAGCTCCGGACGTGTCGCACGTCCGAGCTTCGCCGCCATGTCAACGAGCTTGCCCACGCCGACCTGATCGAGACGGGCGAACGGATCGCTCTCGTAGATCTTGTTGTCGTAGTACGCGCCGAGGAACTTGCCCGCGTCGTCACGGCTGAAGCCGAAGGTCATCTGGGTGAGGTCGTTCGTGCCGAAGGAGAAGAACTCCGCCTCGGTGGCGATCTGGTCAGCGGTGAGAGCAGCCCTGGGGATCTCTATCATCGTGCCGACAAGGTACTTCATGTCGGAGCCGGCGTCGGCAATGAGCTTGTCGGCAACGGCGGTGACAACGTCCTTGACGAACTTGAGCTCCTTGACCTCGCCCACGAGCGGGATCATGATCTCGGGAACCATGCTCCAGTCGGGGTGACGCGCCTGAACGGCGAGAGCCGCCTTGATAACGGCGCGGGTCTGCATCTCGGCAATCTCCGGGAAGGTGACAGCCAGACGGCAGCCGCGATGACCCATCATGGGGTTGAACTCATGCAGGGAGGCGATGATGTTCTTGATGGCCTCGACGCTCTTATGCTGCGCCTTTGCAAGAGCCTCAATGTCAGCCTCCTCGGTGGGGACGAACTCATGGAGGGGAGGATCGAGGAAGCGGATGGTGACGGGGTAGCCGCCCATAGCCTCGTAGATGCCCTCAAAGTCGCTCTGCTGCATCGGCTCGAGCTTGGCAAGCGCGGCGACGCGCTCCTCCTTGGTGTCGGAGCAGATCATCTCGCGGAACGCGGCGATACGGTCGCTGTTGAAGAACATATGCTCGGTGCGGGTGAGCCCGATGCCCTGTGCGCCCAGCTCGCACGCCTTGCGCGCGTCGTGCGGGGTGTCGGCATTGGTGCGCACCTTCAGGCGGCGGAACTTGTCCGCCCACGCCATGATGCGGCCGAACTCACCGGCGATGGTGGCGTCAACGGTGGGGATAACGCCGTCATAGATGTTGCCGGTGGAGCCGTCGATGGAGATATAGTCGCCCTCGCGGAAGGTCTTGCCCGCAAGCTCGAACTTCTTGTTGACCTCGTCCATCTTTATCTCGCCGCAGCCGGAGACGCAGCACTTGCCCATGCCGCGCGCGACGACTGCCGCGTGGCTGGTCATGCCGCCGCGAACGGTCAAAATGCCCTGCGCCGCCTTCATGCCCTCGATGTCCTCGGGGCTGGTCTCAAGACGGACAAGGATGACCTTCTCCTTGCGATCCGCCCACTCCTTCGCCTCCTCGGCGCTGAAAACGACCTTGCCGCAGGCGGCGCCGGGGGATGCGCCGAGCCCTCTGCCCATCGGGGTCGCCGCCTTGAGGGCGGCGGTATCGAACTGCGGGTGGAGGAGCGTGTCGAGGTTTCTGGGGTCAATCATGAGGACAGCCTGCTTTTCGTCGATCATGCCCTCGTCAACAAGGTCGCAGGCGATCTTGAGCGCCGCCTGTGCGGTGCGCTTGCCGTTGCGGCACTGGAGCATATAGAGCTTGCCGTTCTCGACGGTGAACTCCATGTCCTGCATATCGCGGTAGTGATCCTCAAGGATGCCGCAGACCTTCACAAACTCGGCATACGCCTCGGGGAACTGCTGCGCCATCTGGGCGATGGGCATGGGCGTGCGCACGCCGGCGACAACGTCCTCGCCCTGAGCGTTGACAAGAAACTCGCCCATGAGCTTCTTCTCGCCGGTGGCGGGGTCACGGGTGAAGGCAACGCCGGTGCCGGAATTGTCGTTCAGGTTGCCGAACACCATCGGCATGACGTTGACGGCAGTGCCCCAGGAATAGGGGATGTCGTTGTCGCGGCGGTAGACGTTTGCCCTGGGGTTGTCCCAGGAGCGGAACACCGCGCGGATGGCTTCGTAAAGCTGGGTCTTGGGGTCGGAGGGGAAGTCCTCGCCGATCTGCTTTTTATACTCCGCCTTGAACTGCTCGGCGAGCTTCTTGAGGTCGGCAGCGTCAAGCTCATGGTCGGTCTTGACACCCTTGGCGGCCTTCATCTCGTCGATGAGCTGCTCAAAGTACTTCTTGCCGACTTCCATGACGACGTCGGAGAACATCTGGATGAAGCGGCGGTAGGAGTCGTAAACAAAGCGCTCAAACTTGGGATCCGGGTTGCCCTGGATCATGGCGTTGACGACTTCGTCGTTCAGGCCGAGGTTCAGAATGGTGTCCATCATGCCGGGCATGGAAGCGCGGGCGCCGGAACGGACGGAAACGAGCATCGGGTTCTTGAGATCGCCGAACTTCTTGCCGTTGATCTCTTCCATCTTGGCGATGTTCTC
>CAKTKT010000047.1 GCA_934572325.1 uncultured Oscillospiraceae bacterium | reverse complement strand
CGCATGAGCTTCAACGGCGCGTGGTTCTTCCAGCTCAAGAAGAACGCGGCGGGGGAGTACCGCCTGATGGAGATCGCCCCGCGCATTGCCGGAACGATGTGCATGGCGCGAAACCTCGGCGTGAATATGCCGCTGCTGACGCTGTACAATATGTGGGGCTATGACGTCGGCATAATCAATAACGGCAATGCCGAGCTTATAGACCGCGCGTTCATCAACCGCTTCATGACCGACATTGAGTATGAGCGCGTGTACGTGGATTTTGACGACACCGTCACCGTGCGCGGCAAGGTCAACACGCTCCTCATGATGTTTCTCTATCAGGCGCGCAACGCCGGGAAAAAGCTTGTGCTGCTGACAAAGCACGCCGAGGACATAGCATCGAGCATGGATAAATACGCCGTGTCGCCGCGGCTTTTTGACGAGATCATACATATCGCGCCCGGCGCGGACAAGTCCGAGTATATAAGGCCCTGCTCCATCTTCATCGACGATTCGTTTGCCGAGCGCAGGGCGGTGCGGGAGCGCTGCGGCATACCGGTTTTTGACCTCGATATGGTCGAGAGCCTTCTAAACTGGCGCGCCTAGGGCGCTGCGGAAGAGCGAAAGGAGACAAAAATGAGCGAAGCGATAAACGTTACGCGCTCCTCAATGCCGGCGTTTGAGGAATACTGCGCGGAGATACGCGGTATATGGGACAGCCACTGGCTGACGAATATGGGCGAGAAGCACAAGGCGCTTCAGACTGCGCTGGAGAGCTATCTCGGCGCGGAGCACGTCACTCTTTTCACCAACGGGCATCTCGCGCTGGAGAACATGATAGAGGCGTTCGGACTGCGCGGCGAGATAATCACGACGCCGTTCACCTTCGCCTCCACGACCCACGCCATCCTCCGCTGCGGCTGCACGCCGGTGTTCTGCGACATTCGGGCGGACGACTATACCATCGACGCGGAGAAGATAGAGCGGCTCATCACGGATAGGACCGTCGCCATCCTGCCCGTGCACGTCTACGGCAACCTCTGCGACACGGGGCGCATCGCCGCCATCGCCAGGGCGCACGGTCTGCGAGTGCTCTATGACGCGGCGCACGCCTTCGGCGTGAAGAAGGACGGCGTCAGCTCCGCTCTCTTCGGCGACGCGGCGATGTTCTCGTTCCACGCGACGAAGGTGTTCAACACCATCGAGGGCGGCGCGGTGTGCTGCCGCGACGCCGCGCTCGTGCAGCGGCTCAACGATCTGAAAAACTTCGGCATACACGGACCGGACAGCGTGCAGTTCGTCGGCGGCAACGCGAAGATGAACGAGTTCTGCGCGGCGATGGGCATATGCAACCTGCGCCATCTCGACGGCGAGATCGCAAAGCGAAAAAAGGTCGCGGCGCTGTACGATGCGCGTCTGGGCGGCGTGTCCGGCTTGCAGCTCAACGCCGTGCAGGCGGGCGTGGAGAGCAATTACGCCTATTACCCCGTCGTGTTCGACGGCTACAGGCGCACCCGCGACGAGGTGTTCGCGCGTCTCGCGGAGGAGAGGATCGTTGCGCGCAAGTATTTCTACCCGCTGACAAATTCGTTTGAGTGCTTCGCCGGACGCGCGGGCTTCGACCCCGACGACACGCCCGTGGCAAAGCATATGGCGGACTCCGTGCTCACCCTCCCGCTCTACGCCGACCTTGCGGACGAGGATGTGGAGCGGATATGCGACATAGTGCTCGGGTGAGGCGGATATGACGAGTATACTGTTCATCTGCCACGGCAATATCTGCCGCAGTCCGACGGCGGAGTATATAATGAAGGATCTTGTGCGCCGCGCAGGGCTGGAGGATGAGTTCGAGATCGCCTCCGCCGCGACGAGCACGGAGGAGCTGGGCAACGGCGTATATCCTCCGGCGCGGCGTATGCTCGCCGCGCACGGGATCGACTGCTCCGCGCACCGCGCGCGCCTGATGCGCCGCGATGACTACGCGCGCTTCGAGCTCATCCTCGGCATGGACGAGGAGAACAGACGGAATCTCGACCGCTTTTACGCCGGCGATCCGGACGGGAAGATACACGCTCTGCTCGACTACGCAGGGAGACCTGGCGAGGCGGTCGCAGACCCGTGGTACACGCGCGACTTTCAGCGCGCGTGGGACGACATTTACGCCGGCTGCACGGGGCTGCTGGACACGCTGACCGGCACGGTGACGCTCGATCTCTCCTCCTGCCGTGACCGCGCGGAGCTGTACGCCGTGCTGAGAAAGCGCATGGCGTGGGAGGACTGGTACGGCGAGAACCTTGACGCGCTGTGGGATGTGCTCACGGAGCCGGAGCACAAGGGGAAGCGCTTTCGCATCCTCCCGCCCGACGGCAGCGCGGACGAGGATGTGCGCGGCTACGCCTCGAAAATGGAAAACGTGTTCCGCCTCGCCGGTGCGCTGGCGGAATGAGAAAAAATATACGCAAGGGCGCGCTGCCGAATAAGCAGCGCGCCCTTGCGTATATGCATATAAATAAAGTCTGTACAGCCTTACAAAAACCGGTCCATCCGTTCGCTCATGTCCTCGAGCTTTTCGCGGAGTCTGGCGCGGGTATCGTCGAAGTCGTCCTTCATGACCGTGCGGTTCATCCGCATCTCGAACATGAGCCGCTCGCGCTCCTCCGTCAGCTCGCTTTTCAGCCCGTCATAGCGGCACCGCAGCTCCTCGGCGCGGCGGCGCTGGGTCTCCCTTGCGCGGTTGGCGGAGTCGAGATACCTCGCCATGGTTTTATACATCTCGTCGCCGAGCTTTTCATGCTTGGGATACAGCCCGCGCCTGTAGTTGTCTATGACCGTGAAATAGCGCGAATACGCGCCGGCGACGGCGTCCTCCCACGACATATAGATGTCCCTCTGCGCGCCCTCGCCGATGCGCGCCATCGCCTCCGGCTCTGCGCACAGCGCGCGGAGCTTCGCCGCCATGGAGGGGGCGTTCTCCTCGATCAAAAAGCCGTTCACACCGTCGGTCACGTCCTCCGCCGCGCAGCTTCCCGCGACAAGGACGCTGCCGAGGGCGCACGCCGCCGCCTCGCGCACGACGAGCCCGTTGGTGTCGAACGTGGACGGGAAGAGGAAGAGATCCGCGCGGCAGTACCATGCGCGGATACGCTCGCGGTCGTGTATGGGCTGGCAGAAGTGCACGCGCTCGCCGAGCCTGAGAGATCCGGCGTAATCGACGATCTCATCTCTGTCCGTGCCGCCGCCGATGAACACCATGCGAAAGTCCGCCCCGCCGTCGGCAAGCTCCTTGAGCGCGTCGAGGATGATCCTTATCCCCTTGTACCACATCATGCGCCCCACGAAGAGGAACACCGGCACGCCCACGGGCAGGTCAACGCCCTGCGTGACCTCCGCGATGAGCGCGTCGTCCACGCGCCCCTTGGGGAAGTCCACGCCGTTGGGCATGACGGTATAGCCGCCCCTATAGCCGAGCTTGTGCAGATTCTCCCCCGCGCCGCGGCTGACCGTCCACACCTCGTCGCAGGCGGAGATGTTCTCCACGAGGATGCGCGCCGCCTCCTCCTGCAAGAGCTTTCCGCGCACGGCGTTGGCGATGTCGATGTCAAACTTTGTATGATACGTGAACACGACGGGCACGTTTATCCTCTCGCGCACAACGCGCGCGAGCATGGTGGACGTTATCGGGCAATGGCTGTGGACAATGTCAAAGCCGCTGCGCTCGATCTCGCCGAGCACCTCCGCCGAGAACGGCATACCCGCGCGGTAGCCGACATAGCGCGTCATGTCCACGCTGGGATAGCGCAGCACATTGAACGGGAACACGCCGTCGTCCGCGTCCGGATTCGAGGGCGTGACGACGGTGGCGCGCCCGTACTCGCGGCTGATGATACGGGCGTAATTCGTCACGGCATTGGCAACGCCGTCTATTTCCGGAGGGAAAGAATCGTTGATAAGGCATACGTTGAGCTTGTCCATTGTTCTCCTCCTCTTATATTGCGCTCAAAAACCGGCGGAAGGCGTCGCGCCCCGCCGCATCGCGCTTGAATACGCCGGCGTGCTCCAGCACGCGCGCGAACACCGCGCCCACCTCGCGCCGCAGTATGCCGGCGGCGTTTTCGGCTGTGAAGTCGTACCGTGCGCGAAGCTCCTCCGCCCAGGCGGCGTGCTTCGCCGTGGCGGCGGACGCGCGGAGGTCGCCGCCGACGACAAGGCAGCGCTCCAGCTCGCCCAGCTCCTGCTTGAGCCGCCGAGGGAGCACCGCAAGCCCCTGAACCTCGATGAGCCCGATATTCTCCTTCTTGATATGGTGCAGCTCCGTGTGCGGATGGAACACGCCGAGGGGGTATTCCGCCGTTGTGATGTTGTTGCGCAGCACGAGATCGAGCTGATACTGCCCGTCTTTCATACGCGCGATGGGCGTTATCGTGTTGTGCGCCTCGCCGTCCGTCTCGGCGAAGATGAACGCCGAGGGGTCGGAGTAGCCGCGCCATGCGTCAAGGATGCGCACGGCAAGCGCCGTGAGCCGCTGCCTGTCGGCGGCGGTGAGGCGTATGACGGACATGGGCCACGCGACGACGCCGCACACGACGTCCTCGAACCCCGCCACGGTGAAGCCCTCCTCCACCGCGGCGCGCTCCATCGGGAACGTGAAGCGCCCGCCCTGAAAGTGGTCATGGCTGAGGATAGATCCGCCGACGATGGGGAGATCGGCGTTGCTGCCGATAAAATAATGCGGGAACAGCTCTATAAAATCCAGCAGCCGCTCAAACGCGGGCGCGTCGATCTTCATGGGGCGATGCTCGGCGCAGAGGGCGATGCAGTGCTCGTTATAATACACATACGGCGAATACTGCAAAAACCACTGCTCTCCGCCGAGCGTCACGGGGATGATACGGTGATTTTCACGCGCGGGATAGTCCGCGCGCCCGGCGTAGCCCTCCGCCTCGCGGCAGAGCTGGCACCTGGGGTAGCCGGAGGACTTCGCGCGTCCTGCGGCGGCGATAGCCTTCGGGTCCTTCTCCGGCTTTGAGAGGTTTATGGAGATCTCCATCGCGCCGTACTCCGTCTCCGCCGTCCAGCGTATGTCGCGCGCGATGCGGTCGCGGCGGATATAGTTGGTGTCGCCGCTGAATTTATAGTACCAGTCCGTCGCGTCGCGGGGCGAGGTCTTATACAGCGCGTCAAAGCGCTCTATGACCTGCGACGGGCGCGGCGTGAGCACGCCCATGAGCTTCGTGTCCAGAAGATCCCGCGCGGTGACGCCGTCCTCCGTCACGCCGCGGCGCACGGCGTCGTCGAGTATGCGCGCGAGTATCGCGTCGAGCGCTTCGCCCGCCGCGCAGGTTCTGTCGTCCGGCGCACAGCCGTCCAGCCCCAAAGCCGCGAACAGGGCGTTCACAGCCCATACGCGATCGGCGGGCGCGATAAGCCCCGTGCCGACGCCGTACTGCGCAAGTGCGGCAATGTCGTTATATATCATGCTCTGCTCCTCCTTATTACTGGTCGGACGCCTGCTTCATGGAAAGGGAGATGCGCCGCTTCTTTTCGTCCACATCGAGCACGACGACCTTCACCACGTCGCCCACTGCCACGACCTCGCTGGGGTGGCGGATAAATTTGCTGCTGACCTGCGAGATGTGCACAAGCCCGTCCTGATGCACGCCGACGTCCACGAACACGCCGAAGTCTATCACGTTTCGCACCGTGCCCATCAGCTCCATCCCCGGCTTGAGATCCTTCATCTCCAGCACGTCCTTTCTCAGCAGCACGGGCGGCAGCTCGTCGCGCGGGTCGCGCCCTGGCTTCATCAGCTCTGCGACGATGTCCGCAAGCGTCGGCTCGCCCACGCCGCACTCCGCCGCGGTCTTTGCCGCGCCCAGCGACTTGACGCGCACGGAAAGCTCGGCGATATTGCCCGCCGCAACGTCCGCGAGCGTATACGAGCACAGCGCCAGCAGCTTTTCCGCCGCGGCGTAGCTCTCCGGATGCACGCCGGTGTTGTCGAGCACCTGACGGCTCTCCGGCACGCGCAGGAAGCCCGCGCACTGCTCAAACGCCTTCGGACCGAGCTTGGGCACTTTATTTATCTGTCTGCGGCTGGTGAACGCGCCGTTCTCCTCGCGGTAGACGACGATGTTTCTCGCGGTGGTCTTTGTCAGCCCCGCCACGCGCTGCAAAAGCGACGGAGAGGCGGTGTTCACGTCCACGCCCACGGCGTTGACGCAGTCCTCCACCACGCCGTCAAGCGCCTCGGCGAGCTTCGCCTGCGGCATATCGTGCTGGTACTGCCCCACGCCTATCGCCATGGGGTCGATCTTCACAAGCTCCGCCAGCGGATCCTGCAGCCGCCGCGCGATGGACACGGCGGAGCGGAGGTTCACATCGTAATCCGGAAACTCCTCCGCCGCGAGGGGCGATGCGGAGTACACCGACGCGCCAGCCTCGTTGACGATAGCGTAGGACTGCCCGCCGCCCAGCTCGTGCAGCATCTCAACGGTCATCTGCTCCGTCTCGCGCGAGGCGGTGCCGTTGCCGATGGCGATATGCTCCACGCCGTGGCGGCGTATGAGCGCGGAGAGCGTGCATATCGCGTCTCTTTTGCGCGCCTCGCCGAACGTGGGGTACACCACGGCGGTGTCGAGCACCTTGCCCGTGCCGTCAATGACCGCAACCTTGCAGCCGTTGCGGTAGCCGGGGTCAAGCCCCATCGTCACCCTGCCCTTGACGGGCGGCTGCATCAAAAGCGGCTTGAGGTTGAGCGCGAACATCCTTATCGCGCCCTCGCACGCCGCGTCCGTCAGCGCCGTGCGCTCCTCGCGCTCCATCGACGGCCAGATGAGCCGGTCGTAAGCGTCGTCCGCCGCCGCGCGCACGAACGCCATCGCGGCGCTGCCCGGCACAATGACCGCGCGGCGCACGCGCTGCAGGGCAGGCTCGCGGTCAAGCTCTATCCCGACCTTCAGAAAGCCCTCCTTCTCGCCGCGGTTGACGGCGAGCACCTGATGCCCCTGAACCCTGTCCACGCGCTGCCGGAAGTCATAGTACAGGCGGTAGACGCTGTCCTCCTCCGTCGCCGCCTTGGAGACGAGACAGGCGCTGCTCTCGATGAAGCGGCGGAGCGCACTGCGTATATCCGCATCGTCGGAGATCGTCTCTGCGATGATGTCCGACGCGCCCGCGAGCGCGTCCTCCACGCTCTCCACGCCCTTTTCCGCGTCCACATACTCCGCCGCGAGCGCCTCCGGCGCGGGCAGGTCGGCGCGCTGGGCGTATATCGTCTCGGCGAGCGGACCGAGCCCCTTTTCACGCGCGATCGTCGCGCGTGTGCGGCGCTTGGGCTTATAGGGTCTGTATATATCCTCGAGCGCGGCGAGCGTCTGCGCGCCGTCTATCGCGGCGGCAAGCTCCTCCGTCATCTTGCCCTGCTCGGCGATGGAGTTTTTCACGGTCTCGCGCCGCTCCGCGAGCGAGCGCAGATATTCCAGCCGCTCCGCGAGCGTGCGCAGGGCGGTGTCGTCCATCGCGCCGTGCAGCTCCTTGCGGTAGCGGGCGATGAAGGGGATGGTGTTGCCCTCGTCGAGCAGCTTTATCACGTTGTCGATATGCGTCTGATCCCGGTCAAGCTCCAGGGCGAGGATATGGTTTATGGTCTCCAAATGCGTTGCTCTCCTTATTAGTCTGTCAACTATTTATAACATATTTTTTCCGCCGTGGAAAGGGGTAATACCGAAAACTGATTAAAACATTTAATTGCGATTAAATGTTTTAATAGCCGCCGCAGCGGCGTAGTTTTCGTATGAGACAACTTTTGAAGCCTAACCGTGCCTCGGCACGGCTCTTACAGGCTTCAAAAGGTTTCATTAAAATCAAAGATTTTAATGAAACAACAGTATCAAAATGACGATAAGGCGGACATAAACAGAGCGCGGCGTGCGCCGCGCTCTGTGCGTTGGTTCGGTTTCGTGTCAGCCGATCGAGCTGTCGTGCCAATCCCATGTATCGTCGTCCCAGCCGAAGTCGTTCATGGTGTTGCGTCCGGCAGTGTCGTTGGGATCGTAGTACACCTTCTCGCCGAAGTAGTAATTGAAGTAGCTGTCATAGCTCCACGTGCCGTTGAGGTTCGCCTTGGCGCGCAGGGTGATGTCGCTGCCGAAGCTGTACGGGATGTACACCGAGCCCTGATAGACGTTGCCGGCGAACTGCGGGTCAGTGCCGTCGAGCGTGTAGTAAATGGTCGCGCCGGGGTCGGCGTAGAGATTGACCCAGATGTCGTCATAATACTGCCCGTAGCCGTCGGGGCTGGCGGTGGGTGCGCTGACTGTCGTTGGCTTCGGGGCGACGTTGAAGTCGTAGCTGGCGACGTCGCTGTAGCTGTTGCCGGAGTTCGCCACGACCATCAGCGTGCAGCTGCGGTCTATGTAGAGGCTGCCGTTATACAGGATGCCGCGGTGCGGGTCGCTGCCGTCGAGCGTGTAGTAGATGAGCGCACCGGGGTCGGCGTAGAGCGCGACGTAGCCGCCCTCCGGGAAGTACCCGCCGGCGGGATCAGCCGAGGGCGCGTTGAGGTAGATGGTGTCGTCCCTGAGGGTGAAGGTGCAGCGGGCGCTGTTGCTGGGGTTGGAGACAGCGTAGAAGCTGAGCGTGACGTAGTTCGTGCCGGAGTGAACGGTGCCGATGTTTATGCTCTGTCCGGCATAGACGTAGCCGTCGTAGCTGTAGCCGCTGGCGTACTGCACGTTATAGTAGAGCTGTGCGCCGGACTGACCGAGCAGCGCGACGGAGACGGACTCGTCAAACGTGCCGCCCGCAGGGCTGGCGGAGACCTGATACTCCTGCCTGTGCACGGAGATCAGCGCGCCGGAGGTATACACCGTGCCGCCCGCGCCGGTGAATATCGCCTGCGCGTACCAGCCGTTGAGGCTGAGCGGGGTGTTGCTGAGGACGAGCGTCTCGCCCGTGTCGCCCCAGACGGTGACGCCGGGGAAGTGCAGCGGCGCATCCTTTGCGGCGCACGCATACTGCCCGTCGCCGCTGACAATGCGCCACGAAATGCTCTTGTAGTTTGTCGCCTTTGCCACGAAGAGCGCCTTGCCGCCCTCCATTATGTACTCGCTAGTGGGGTTTTTGGTGACGGTGGGGGCTTTCGCGGAGGGCGCGGGGGTCGCCGTGGGCGTGGGAGACGCCTTGGGGATGGAGCTGGGGACAACTGACGGCTCGGGCGAGGGTGTTGCGGCGGGCGTTGCCGACGGCTCGACCTTGACAGGTGCGGACACCGCGGCGGACGCCACAGGCTCAAGCGTGCCCTTGCCGCCGCAGGCGGCGAGCGACAGGCACATCGAAGCCGCCAGCACCAGCGTGAGCACGGTGAGCAGGACGCTTCTCATCTTGTTCGTTTTCATTGTATCCTCCTTTTCCTCGATGTTTCACTTTGATCCGTTGATTTCCGTTGTGCTTCCGAAATAATATACGCAGACGCGGGGGATTTGTTTCACCGGCGATCTTGAGTTTCCTTGTAATTATTATAACGGAAAGTCCGCCGCGTTGCAAGAAAAAGAATGACGGACGCGCGCGGAAAGGGCGCATCCGTGCGGGTGCGCCCTTATGCATTGCAGGGAGAATATCAAGATGCTTTTGTCCGCTTACGTAACCGCTGAATAAATGGCTGTCAGCGTCTGAACGGATAATTCTCCGCCTGATTTCATGAGCTTTTTTTGAAATACACAAAGTATTCCTGCAAAAGCTCATTTTATTAGTCAAATAATTCTCGCGTTCAGCCATCTGACGCATTTAATCAGCGTTTACTTACGCCGTCTGGAGATACTCCAGCGGGTCAACGCTCGCGCCGTTGACGGTGACGGCAAAGTGCAGATGGCTCTGCTGGGCGACCTCGGCGAGGGCGCTCGTGCCGACAGCGCCGACGATATAGCCCGGCTCGACCGCGTCGCTGACGTTCACGGGAGGCTCGGCGGCGAGGTTGGCGTAGACCGCCTTCGTGCCGTCGCCGTGGTCAATGGTGACGACCGTGCCGTATAGATCGTCGTTGACGATGCTCTCCACCGTGCCGCCGCGCGCGGCGGTGACGGTGCTGCCCTCGGGCGCATCGATGTCTATGCCGCTGTGGGTGCGCCAGTCGCGCAGCGTCACGTCATACGCGAGACTCTGCATACAGTACCCGCGCTCTATGCTGCCGCTGACGGGCCACAGCCACACGGGCGCGGCGTTCTCCTCGGCGAAGACGGCGACGGCGTCGTCCTTTTCCGCAGAGGCGGCGTTCTCGCTGTCTGCAGCGTCGCCGCCGCTCATCGCCGGAACGCTGTCCTCCTGCGAGCGTGAAGCCTCGGCGCTGTCGGCGGGCGGGATGATCACGGTTTCCACGCGCTTGTTGGAGTAGCCGGTGGAATTGCCGCCGTTCACAACGTCTTTTGCCATAGTCTCATTTCCTGCCGCCATCATCCACGCGGAAACGCCGATAACCGCGGCGCACAGGAAAAGGACTATGTAAAAGCCCTTACCCGTGAAGAATCTCTCCAGCTTCTTGCCGGAGCTGTTGCTGCTCATATTTTTGACCTCCATTGCAGTAAATCTTTTGCTTGCATACCTATTCTTGCCTGCAATGGAGGATAATATACACGGGTATTCAAAGATTTTTTGAATACCCGTCAGTCTGTCAAAAAACCATATTCAGCTCGCCTCTGTTTCTGGTATAACGAAAGAAACGGGGTGTTTTTATGGCTTTTTGACAGGCGCTGCCGGAGCTGCTTATGCAGCTCCGGCAGTTTGCATTTTTTGTGCCAAGGCATGATCGTTACATTATATTTATCTCGATGCAGCTCCCCGCGCCGAACTCCTGCTCCATGCTGCGCTTGTACTCGGGGAAGAAGTCCGTCGGCATGAGTGCCTGGACGCATCCGGCAAAGCCGCCGCCGTGCACGCGCCACGCGCCCTTGCCCTCAAGGAGGCGGCGGCTGCGCTCAAGCCCCTGGGCAAGCTTCGTGTCGCCCGTGGCGCTGGTGACGATGTTGTTGAGAAGCTGCTCGGACGAGCGCCCGGACTCGTTCATCAGGCGCATATACGTCTCCCCGTCGCCGCTCTTGAGTGCGTCGCGCATCCGCGGCACGCGCTCGTTCTCGCCGAAAAAGTGCATCGCGCGGCGCACGGGGCGGTTCGCGGGGTCCCAGCCCTTGCGGTAAAACTCCTTCGGATCGACGTCGCCCAGCACGCCCTTGTCGAACAGGTTTGCGATATACACCATGTCGGCGGGGATGCGGGCGTAGGACGTGTCCAGTCCGGCGTGGCTGCCGCCGGTGTCCGTCAGGCACATCGTCAGCCCCATCGGCGTGAAGCTGGCGCGTATCTGCTCTATCTCGCCGGTCTTGGGATCGGCATACACCGTGTGCCCGAACGCGCAGGCAAGCTGGCTCATAATGCCGCAGGGCTTGCCGAAATACTTGTTCTCCGCCTGCTGTCCGGCGCGGGCGATGACAAGGGGATCGACCTCGCCGTTATTGAAAAGCTCGCTGAGCATACGCCCCACGAGCACCGAGAACGCCGCGGACGAGCTTAGCCCCGAGCCGGGGGTGAGCGTGCTCTTTATCCGCGCGTCGAACCCGCCGACGTCCAGCCCCAGCTCCTTAAAGGCGACGACAACGCCGCGCACGAGAGACTTCGGCGTGCCGAACTCAGCCGTGCGCAGGGAGAGGTGGGTGAGGTTGACCTCAAAGGGCTTGAACCCCTCGGACTGCACGCGCACAACGTTCAGCCCGTTCGCCTCGCACTGGGCGTAGTGCCCGAAGTGCACCGCAGAGGCGAGCAGCCGCCCCTTCTGGTGGTCGGTATGGTTGCCGGCAAGCTCGGTTCTGCCGGAGACAAATATCTGTTTTTTCATGCGTTTTACCTTTTCGTTGTTCTATCAAAGCCAACTTCCTACGTATAACAAGATATACCTAGAGCAGTGCAAAGTCAACCAAAATCGGTGACTGCAAAACAATGTTTTAACATATTACACAAATATCTTGCGTTTAATTAGTGCAGAAGATATAATACTACTATATAACAAAAATCGTGCGGCGGAGCGTGCCGCGCGGAAACGACAGGAGAATCACGACATGAAGAGCGCCAACGGCATCAATCTCACCATGCTCTGCGATTTTTACGAGCTGACCATGGGCAACGGCTACTTTGTCAGCGGGCTGCAGGACGAGATTACGTATTTCGACGTTTTCTACCGCTCCGTGCCGGACGAGGGCGGCTTCGCCATCGCCGCCGGACTTGAGCAGATCATCGACTACGTCAAAAAGCTGCACTTTGACGAGGAGGACGTCGCCTATCTGCGCTCGCGCGGGATGTTCGACGAGGGCTTTCTCGCCTATCTGCGCGATTTCAGGTTTACGGGCGACATCTGGGCGGTGCCGGAGGGCACACCCGTATTCCCGAAGGAGCCCGTGATCACCGTGCGCGCCCCCGCCATACAGGCGCAGCTTTTGGAGACGTATATGCTGCTGGAGTTTAACCATCAGAGCCTTATCGCCACAAAGGCGAACCGCGTGTGCCGCGCCGCCGACGGGCGCGCGGTGCTGGAGTTCGGCTCGCGCCGGGCGCAGGGCATCGCGGGCGCGGTGACGGGTGCGCGCGCCGCGTTCATAGGCGGCTGCGCGGGCACTGCCTGCACCGTGTCCGACCAGCTCTACGGCGTGCCCGCCGCGGGCACGATGGCGCACTCATGGGTGCAGATGTTTGCAAGCGAGTATGAGGCGTTCGTCGCCTACTGCAAGGCATACCCCGACAACGCCGTGCTGCTCGTGGACACGTACAACACACTCAGATCCGGCGTGCCGAACGCGATACGCGCGTTCAACGAGGTGCTCAAGCCCCTCG
Source organism: uncultured Oscillospiraceae bacterium (assembly GCA_934572325.1). GTDB lineage: Bacteria > Bacillota > Clostridia > Oscillospirales > Oscillospiraceae > Limivicinus. Next base: position 1,987 of record CAKTKT010000047.1, on the reverse strand, counting down.
GCATAAAAAAGTGCGGCATACGCCTTGACTCCGGCGACATGGCGTATCTCACCCAGCGCGCCCGCGTGATGCTCGACGAGGCGGGGTGGACGGGCTGCACCATAACGGTGTCAAACTCCCTCGACGAGCGCCTTATCGCGGAGCTTCTGCGTCAGGGCGCGAGGATAGACTCCTTCGGCGTGGGCGAGCGGCTTATAACCTCGCGCAGCAGTCCGGTGTTCGGCGGGGTGTACAAGCTGTGCGCCGTGGAGGATGAGAGCGGCAATATCATCCCCAAGATCAAGGTCAGCGAGAACGTCGGCAAGATCACAAACCCCGGCTTCAAGACGGTATACCGACTCTTCAACCGGAAGACCGGCATGGCGGAGGCGGACTATATCTGTATGCACGACGAGGTCGTTGACGACACGAAGCCCCTTGAGCTGTGCGATCCGGACGCGCGCTGGAAGCGGAAAACGCTGACGGATTTCCGCGCGGAGAAGCTCCTCGTGCAGATATTCAAAAACGGCGAGCTCGTATACGCCGAGCCGACGCTCAGAGAGATAAAGACGCACTGCGCCTACGGCGTGAGCACCCTCTGGCCGGAGGTCAAGCGCTTCGACTACCCGCACAGGTACTATGTCGATCATTCGCCTCTGCTCATGGCGCTGAAGGATCGTATGCTTGCCGAATATTCAGAGATGGAAAACGGCTGAACGCCGCCGCCGCGCGGCAAAAAGAGCTTTGACAAAAGCGCCGCCCCACTGTATAATACAAAGATGTAACTACACTGTGAGGTAATATCTTATGTTAGACAGCGAAATTTACGGCATGATAATTGCCCTCGGAATACTTCTGGCGATGCTTCTTGTAGGTGTGTTCTGCATCACCGTCAACGTGGACAACATCAAGCTCCGCCGCAAATACAGAGACAGCGACGACGAAGAGCTGAACGCCTTTGTCGGCAAGGAGACGGCTAAGGGGCTCGCGCTCATCATTCTTGAGCTTGCGCTCGCCGCGCTGCTGTTGCTCGTAAAGTCAAATTTCTTGAGCTGAACCCTCCGCTTATCAATGGCGCGCCGCCTCGGCGCGTCATTTTCATTTCCTGCCCCTTGATGCGGGCGCTCTGTCTTTGCGCGATGTTAACGCTTTTGCGCTTTGTCTTAACGCAGCCTTAACGGATTTTTGTTAAAAACGCAAAAATTAGTGATTTTGCCCTATACGCGCTACAAAACTGTTGAATCCGGCGCGGCGATATGGTACAATGTCACAAAGAGAGGAAATCCCGACCCGATGCACCGCGCGATACCGACTGCCGTAGGTATCATCGGAGAAAAGAGGAGCGCAGGGTCTGCCGGCATTGACATCCGGCTCGGCTCGGCGGCGCGGCGGTGTGCTTGGGGCGCGATATATTATTTTAAAAGGAGAACACCATGGAAAAGTCAAAGAAAAAGCTGTCCCTGCCTGCCAAGATATTTATTGGCATGCTCGCCGGTATTCTCGTGGGTCTGCTGTTTTTGAAGAACCCCGATTTTACCACCGATTACCTCAAGCCAATCGGAACGATCTACATCAACCTGCTGAAGTTCCTTGTCGTGCCGGTCGTCCTCTTCTCCATCACGGACGGCGTCATCTCCCTCAAGGATCTCAAGCGCGTGGGCAGCGTCGGTCTCAAGACCTTCCTGTACTATATGTGCACCACCGCGCTCGCGGTCGTGATCGGTCTTGTCATCGTCAACATCTTCAAGGGGTACTTCCCCGCCCTGCCGAGCGCCGACCTCGGCGCGCTGGAGTATACCGCCAAGGAATCCCCCAGCGTGATGCAGGTCATCGTCAACATCTTCCCGGATAACCTCGTCAAGCCCATGGTCAGCGCAGATATGCTGCCCGTTATCGTCATCGCCATCTTCTTCGGCGCGGGCATCCTCGCCGCCGGCGAGAAGGGCTCGAAGATCGGCGAGTGGATCAACTGCATGAACGACGTCGTCATGAAGATCATGATGATGAT
>CAKTKT010000046.1 GCA_934572325.1 uncultured Oscillospiraceae bacterium | reverse complement strand
GTTTGGAAACTCCCGAAACCCGCATAAACACTGGTTTTTTTCGAATTTTACTTGTCGAGGGGCTTCATTGTGGGGAATAGGATTACGTCGCGGATGGAGGAGCAGGCGGTGAGGAGCATGACGCAGCGGTCAATGCCGATGCCGAGCCCGCCTGTGGGCGGCATGCCGTACTCGAGCGCGTTGATGAAATCATCGTCCATCATGCCCGCCTCATCGTCGCCCTTGGCGCGAAGCTCGACCTGCTTGAGGAAGCGCTGCTTCTGGTCAATGGGGTCGTTAAGCTCGGAAAAGGCGTTGCCCATCTCGCTGCAGCAGATGAACAGCTCGAAGCGCTCCGTCAGGCGCGGATCGGCAGGGCTGCGCTTTGCCAGCGGCGACACGTCAACCGGATGCATGGTGATGAACGTTGGCTGGATCATCTTCTCCTCAACCTTCTGATCGAAGCACTCATACAGCGCGTGCCCCCAAGTCGGCTCGACCTTGTCCATGTCCACGCCGACGCTCTTTGCCGCGGCGACAGCCTCCTCATCGGAGGAGATCGCCATAAAGTCCACGCCCAGATGCTCCTTGACAGCCTCCGCCATCGTCATGCGGCGAAACGGCGGGGCAAGGCTGATCTCATGACCGAGCCATGTGACATCGTAAGTGCCGAGTATCTCCATCGCCGCGCCGGAGAGCAGCGCCTCGAAGAGAACCATCATGTCGTTGAAGTCGGCATAGGACTCATAAAGCTCAACCGTCGTGAACTCCGGATTGTGGCGGGTGTCCATGCCCTCGTTGCGGAAGATGCGCCCGATCTCGTAGACGCGCTCGATGCCGCCAACGATAAGGCGCTTGAGGTTGAGCTCGGTCGCAATGCGCAGGAACATATCAATGTCAAGGGTGTTGTGGTGCGTGATGAACGGGCGCGCCGTCGCGCCGCCGGAGATGGTGTTGAGAACAGGTGTCTCGACCTCCATATAGCCGCGCGCGTCGAGGAAGCGGCGCACATAGCTGATAAAGCGGGAGCGTATCTCAAAATTGCGGCGGCTGTCGTCGCTGACGATGAGGTCAACATAGCGCTGGCGGTATTTCAGCTCGGTATTGGTCATGCCGTGGAACTTCTCCGGCAGGGGACGCAGAGACTTTGAGAGCAGCTCCGCCTTTCCGACGTGGACGGAAACCTCCTCGGTCTTGGTCTTGAAAACATATCCGCTGACGCCGACGATGTCGCCGATGTCATACTTGCGGAAATCAGCAAACTCCTGCTCGCTGACGGCGTCGGCGCGGATGTAGAGCTGGATTTGCCCCTTGTCGTCCTTGATGTGGCAGAATATCGCCTTGCCCATGCCGCGCTTGGACATGATGCGTCCGGCAACGGACACCGTCCTGCCCTCAAAGTCGGCGTAGTTGTCCTTTATCTCGCTCGACCACGCGCTGCGCGTGAACTTCGTCTTTTGGAACGGATCTCGCCCTTCCTGCCGGAGCGCCGCGAGCTTATCCCGACGGATCCGCAATATCTCGGAAAGCTCCGTTGCGTCGTTTATCTGGTTGTTGACTGCTTCGCTCATCCCTGAAACCACCTATCTATAAAATTACAGTACTGGGCGTGACATATCTGCCGCGCCCAGTTTACATAATGCTGTGTCTTACTTATTCTCCACGGAGACTATCTTGAACCTGAGCTGACCGACAGGAGCGTCGATGACGGCGACGTCGCCCGCTCTGTGCCCGTGCAGCCCCTTGCCGAGGGGGGAGTCGTCGGAGATGCGCCCCTCTCTGGGGTTTGCCTCCTGCGAGCCGACGATCTCATATGCCTCCTCAAATTCGTCCTCCATGTCGAGCACTCTGACGACGCTGCCGAGGGTGACGGCATCCTTGGGCACGTCAACGTCGATATTCTCGACGATCTCCGCGTTCTCGATGAGTACCTTCAGCTCGGCAATCTTGGAGTAGAGCTTGCCCTGCTCGGTCTTTGCCTCGTCATACTCGCTGTTTTCCGAGAGGTCGCCGAAGCTCCTCGCCTCCTTGATAAGCTCCGCCACTTCCTTTTCGCGGACAGTCTCAAGATAGTTGAGCTCCTCCTTGATAGCGTCAAGACGCTCCTGACTCATTTTGAATCTGTTGGAAATACTGGACATGGAAAACGCTCCTTTTCACATAATTCGCGTCTGGTATACTAAGCATAGAATTTAGCCTGTATATTATATTGATATTGCACCGCCGTGTCAACTCAAATATTTGAGCGCCGCCATGAGCTGATCGTCGTTGGACGTGCTCGCCGAGCCGTCGCTGATACCGGTCGTGCCCTCGGTGGTGCCGGTGGCGGAGGCGTCGGTGTTGTAGACGATGGAATCGGGCACAACGCCGCCGGTGTTGCAGATGTCCGTGCCGTTGGGGGTGAGGTAGGTCTTGGTGGACAGGCGTATGGCGCTGCCGTCCTCAAGCGGGATGGTAACCTGCGTTCTCGTTCTGCCGCGAGTCGGCTCGCCCATAAGAAGCGCCCAGTTATACTCCTGAAGCACGGCGGCAAAAAGCTCCGCCTCGCTGTAGGTCTCGGTGTTGATGAGGACGACGATGGGGATCTGCACACACATCCCGTCAGACTCCGTGACCTCCTGCTTGCCGTCCTTGTCGCGCTCAATGAAGAGCGTGCCCTTGGGGAGAAGGTAGTCCAGCAGCTCCGCCGCCTCAGCCTTCAGCCCGCCGGGGTTGCCGCGCAGGTCGATGCACAGCGCGACTGCCTTCTGCGCGAGCAGATCCTCAATGGCGTTTATCGCGTCCTGACCGCTGCACGCCTCAAAATTGTCAATCTTGATATAGCCGGCTTCCGTCTTTTCCATACGGTAGCTGACGGGGCTGACATACGACGTGGAGCAATCGACCTCTATCGTCTGCTGCCCGCGGTTGATGCCGAGGGTGAACCTTGTGTTCATGCGCGAGCGGATGAGCGTGCGGACATAGTCCACGTCGCGTCCGGTCACGTCCTCGCCGTCAACATCCGTGATGATCATTCCTGCGGACAGCCCCGCCCATGCGGCAGGCGAATCCGCGCTGACGGCGATCACCTGATAGCCGCCGGAGTTTTCATCCTGCATTATCGTCATGCCGATGTTGGAATATTCATTTGTGGAGGAGAGCTGATACGTCTTATACTCGTCGGCGGTCATGAAATAGCTCCACGGGTCGCCGAGACCGGAGACCATTGCCGCCGCCGCGGAGTCGCCCATGGCGCTCCTGTCAACGACGTCGATAAACCTCTCGTCGCAGACGTTTTTGATCTCGATATAGCGCACAGCCTCGTCATAATCGGTCTTGCCGCCGACCTGCTGGATCATCTTGTGGTGCGTATAGAAATACGTTCCGGCGGTGAGCACGGCGCAGGCAAGCAAAACGAACTTGAGCGAAACGCCGATATTGAAGATGGCGACGATGACGCGCCAAAGATTATAAAAAAATCTCCGGATTATTCTTTTCAAATGCTGCTCCCTTCCGCCGCGGCAGTGGCGCGGCGCTGGTGTGAATACTATTCATACAAACAGGACAGTCATTGCCCGTGACTGCCCTGTGGATGGCGAAAAGAAAGCTCGCCGCTCACGCTCCCGCGCTTTGGGAGTAGGTGAGTCCGCTGAAAAACTGCTCAGGGTCGATGCGCGCGCCGTCCTTCCACACCTCAAAATGACAGTGCGGACCGGTGGACACGCCGGTGCTGCCGACATAGCCCACGATGTCGCCCTGCGAGACGGTCTGCCCGTTCGTGACGGCGATGGAGGACATATGCCCGTACAGCGTTTTGTAGCCGTTGCCGTGGTCGATCATGACGCAGTTGCCGTAGCCGCTGTTTACCCCCGCGAGCACGACCGTGCCGCCGTCCGCCGCGATTATCTTCGCGCCGGATTCCGCGCCGACGTCGATGCCGGTGTGGGATTTCGTGGTGCCGTAGATGGGGTGCACGCGCAGCCCGAAGTGGCTGGTGAGATACGTGCACGACGGAACGGGCCAGATGAACGCGCCCGTGCCGACGACTGCGGCGGCAGCCTCCACCTTGCGTTTCTTCTCAAGCGCGAGGACCATGTTGGCGACGTTCGTCTCCGCCTCGCGCTCGGCAGCCTCAAACTGCGCAAGCACGGCGGCGTTGTCCGCGAGGTTGGCGGTGATGTCGGTTATGAGCTGTGTCGCCTCGTCAAGCTCGGCTTGAAGCTCCGCCTGCTCATCGCGCAGCTCGTCCTGCTTTTCGATGACGTCCGCCTTGTACTCCTCATACTCTGCGACGACGGCTTCCGTGTTCTCGCGCGCTTCTATATAAGCGTCCTCAAGGGCGCGGTCGCTCTGCATGATCTCGCCGATGTCGTCCACCGCCGTGAGAAAATCCGCAAGCGTGGCGGCGCTGAGAAGATATTCCATATAACCGGCGCTGCCGTTCTCCTCCATGGCGCGCACACGGCGGCGGTATCTGTCGAGCTGCCGCGCCTCGAGCGCCTTGGCGTCCTCGACCTCAAGGCTCTTGTCGGCTATCATGCCGTCATAAAGCTCGATCTCCTGCTGGGTGAGCTGTATCTGCCACTGGGTATACATATTGCGCTCGTCAAGCGCCTGCTTGACGGCGAGCACGCTTGCCTGCTGATTTTTAAGCTCGTTGACGACTGCCTGCTGCTCCTGCCGCTGGCGCACGAGCGCGTCGCGCTCGGTCTTGAGCTGCTCCAGCTCCTCCTGCGAGACGGCGAACGCCGCAGCGGGCACGGCGGCGCACAGCGCGATAAGCATAAGCGCCGCCGCGAGCAGCGCAGAGAGCAGTCTTGTGTATCTGATGCTCATATCTTTTTATCGGGGAAAGTCTCTGTGTCAGCAGTTATAGTAGGATATACCTGCAAAGTATGCCGCGGGATCCGTTCTGCTGTCGCCGACATACACCTCGAAGTGGCAGTGCGTGCCGGTGGCGCGTCCGGATGCGCCGAGATAGCCGACGGTCTGCCCCTGGGAGACGGACTGACCTGCGCTGACGGCGAGACCGGACATATGCGCGTAGACGGTCTTCATGCCGCCGTGGTCGATGATGACATAGTTGCCGTAGCCGCTGTTGCTGGACGCGGTGATGACCGTGCCGCTGTCGGCGGCGACGATGGGCTGCCCGTCGTTGCCGTAGCCGTCGATGTCGATGCCGGCGTGGTAGGTGGTCTTGCCGGTGAACGGGTCGGAGCGGTTGCCGTAGCGGCTGGTGACGCGCATGGAGCACGGCACGGGCCACATCAGCGAGCCGGTGCCTGTGACATTGCTGCCGGCGCTGCCTCCGATGTCCCCGCCGCCGGCAGCGCCGCCGCCTCCGCCGCCTCCGCCGGGGTTGTTGGCGGCGTTCTGCGCCGCCTCCGCCGCCTTCTGGGCGTTATACTGGGCAATGAAATTGCTGATCTCCGCCGCGGCGGCAGCCTCCTCCGCCTGCGCGGCTTCGTATTCCTTCGTCGCTTTCTCTATATCCTCGGCAAGGGATTCGATGAGCTTGTTCGCCTCGTCCATCTGCTTTTTCAGCTCGTTCTGCTCGGCCTTCAGCTCGCCCTGCTTCTCCTCGTAATCCGCCTTGACCGCCTCGTAGTCCGCCTTGATCTCCTCGGTCTCCTCGCGCGCGGCGATGTACTGATCCTCGAGGGCGCGGTCGCTGTTCATGATCTCGCCCATATCGTCAACGCCGGAGAGCAGCTCGCTGAAGTTGGAGGAATTGAACACGACGGCGAGGATATTGTACCCGCCGTTCTCCTCCATGGCGCGCACGCGCGTGCGGTACTTCTGGAGCTGGCGCTCCTCGCGCGTCCTCGCCTCCTCGACCTCCTGCGCCTTCTCGTCTATCATGTCGTTGTAGAGGTCTATCTGCTCCTGCGCGAGGTCTATCTGCTCCTGCGTGAGCTTGTTTTGCTCCATGAGCGCGGCTTTCTGCTCCAGCACGTTCGCCTGCTGCTGCTTGAGCGTGTCCAAACGCTCCTTGCAGTCCTTCACCCTGCCGGAGATCTCGCGCTTTTGCTTCTGTATGGCTGTTATCTCGTCCTCCGTGACGGCGTAGGCGCTGACGGGGATAATGCTGACGAGCAGCGAAACGACCATGAGCACCGCCATCACTATGGCAATGACCGATATGACCTTCTTATTGTTCATAGGTATGTATGCTCCTTTCTCCCCGCCTGCGCGGGGAGCGTTCGGTTGACCCTGCGGCGTATTATAGTTTGGACGCCTTATACCTTCAAATAGTTCCGTATTGCGTTCACGCCGCCGACAGCGCCGACAAGTATGCCCGTGCCGAGGTAGACGACCAGCACCACCATGGCGACCGAGCGGAACGGCACGACCGAGATGAAGCTGCCCGTGAGACTGCTGACGAGCTCGCCGGTGATAAGCTCATATATGCCCCACTCGGCAAAGAACGCCAGACCGCCGCCGAGTATGCCGAGCACCAGCCCCTCCACCACGAACGGCAGCCGGATGAAGGAGTTGTTCGCGCCGACCATCTTCATGATGGCGATCTCCTCGCGCCGCCCGAACGTGGCGAGCTTGATGGTGTTGGACATGATGAACACCGACACGAACACCAGCATCACGATGAGCACGAGCGAGATGACGCTGATGATGTTGCGGATGGTGACAAAGCGCTGGGCATAGTCCAGATGCGCGTTGACCTTGGCGATGCCGGGAACGTTCCTGAGATCGCGCTCCGTCTCCGCCATTTGGGAGATGTCCGTGAGGTGGATGATGTAGCGGTGGCGGAACACCGTCTCGTCGATGCCCTCCATGAGCGACTCGTCATACTTGCTCATGAAAGCGTCCATCGCGTCCGTGCGGGAGACGAATTCGACCGAGCTGACATTGTCCACAGCCTCAATGCTGCCCCGCAGCGCCTTTGCCTCGTTCTCGTCGGTTATGGCGTCGTCCACGAAGGCGACGACCTCGTTTTGATCCTCAAGATCCTTTATGAGCGCGTCGATATTCACCGACAGCAGAGACACGCTGCCCATGATGATAAGGCACGCCATTATCACCGTGACCGAGGCGAAGGACATGAAGCCGTGCGTTGTAATGCTGCGGAAGCCCTCGCGTATAAGATAACCGCATCTACTCAATCTCATAGCTGTAATACCCATCCATTCCGTCGCTTATCACGTGCCCGCCGTCAATGGTGATGACGCGCTTGGCAAAGGCGTTGACAAGCTCCTTCTCGTGAGTGACGACGAGGATCGTCGTACCCATTTCGTTTATCTTCTCAAAAAGCAGCATCAGCTCAAGACTGCGCACGGGGTCAAGGTTGCCTGTCGGCTCGTCCGCAACAATCATGCGGGGGTTGTTTGCGAGGGCGCGGGCGATGGCGACGCGCTGCTGCTCGCCGCCGGAAAGCTCGTTGGGCAGCCTCCTCTCGCGCCCCTCGAGCCCGACAAGCTCAAGCACGTAGGGCACGCGCTTTTTGATGTCCTTCGGCGACGCGCCGACGACGCGCATGACGAACGCAACGTTGTCGTACACGGTCATGTTGTCGATAAGGCGGAAGTCCTGAAAGATGACGCCGAGCGAGCGGCGCACCTTCGGCAGCTTGCTGCGGCGGATGTTGGTCATGTCGAAATCGTTGACGATGACCTGCCCCGAGGAGGCGAACACCTCGCCGGTGATGAGCTTCATGAGCGTGGTCTTTCCCGAGCCGGACGGACCGACAAGAAAGACAAATTCTCCCTCGTTGATCGTCAGGTCAACATTGTCGAGCGCAACGGTGCTGCTGCTCTCGTATACCTTGGTGACATTGTTCATCTGAACCATATTGTTTAAGTCCTCCAGAAAACCGGATCGCGCAGATCCGATATGCTCCGGCGCGTCAGCCGTTTATTAAGAGAGCCCTTAAATTCGGCTTAAAGCGCGGATATGCGGTCAATACTTTGTGTTGTTGAGCGAGTCGAGATACATTTTGACCATCATCGCCACTTTAAAGACGATGGCGTGGTCAAATTCACGCAGGTCAAGTCCGGTGAGCTTCTTTATCTTCTCAAGCCTGTACACCAGCGTGTTGCGGTGTACGTACAGCTTGCGGGAGGTCTCGGAGACGTTGAGGTTGTTTTCAAAGAAGCGGTTGATGGTTTCCAGCGTGTCGTCGTCAAGCGTCTCGATGGGGTTTTTCTTGAACACCTCGTTGAGGAACATTTCGCAGAGCGTCGTGGGGAGCTGATAGATAATGCGCCCGAGTCCGAGCGTTTCATAGTTGATGATGGTCTTGTCCGCCTCGAAGATGCGCCCCACGTCGATGGCGACCTGTGCCTCCTTATAGCGGTCGGCAAGCTCGCGCAGATGGCGGGCGTTCGTGCTGACGCCGATGACGGTCTTTGCGCCGAGCTCCTCATGCATGACGCGCTCGACCGTGCGCGCGATCCGCATGACCTCATCCGGGCAGTTCGCGCTCGGCAGAGCCTTGACGATGACCACGTCCGCCTCGTTGATGTTGAGGACAAAGTCGCGCTGCTTGTCCGGAAAGAGGCGGGAGATGATCTCCACCGCGGAGACATCCGGGTTCTCCACCTGCCGCACGAGAAGCACCGTGCGCGGCTCGTCCGTGACGAAGTGCAGCTCCTTGGCGCGCACATACACATCGCCCGGCAGGATGTTGTCGGAGATGATGTTCTTCACGAACGCCGCCTTGTTGTGCTTCTCCTCGTAGTTGTTCTTTGCCTCGTTGAAGGCGACGGCGGAAACGGCGCACAGCGTCCTTGCCAGAGGGTCCGTCCCCTCGACGAACGCGGCGTAGTCCAGCTTTATGCCCTCGCCGGACAGCGGGCAGTATGTTCTGGCGTTTGTCACGACATAGCGCTCCGACCCGTCGAAATCGTAAACGCGGAAGTCGTCAAGCCGGGAGCCTATCATCGCAAGCTCGCTGCTTGCCACGACAAAGCCCTGCTCGTCCACGACGCCGAGCGTCCTGTCCACGGCGTCCTTCATCTGGATGATAACATTCTGGAATATCTTGCTGGACATATTATATGCCTCCCCATGCTTTGCGGCTTCCTCCCTCGTGCTGTTAAGGCAGCACCGCGCAATACGTCTGCGGCGCCGCCTTAGCAAAAAGCACTATAACCCCGCATTTATCTTTATACATAATACCGCAACATTATGTGATTTTCAATAGAAATCTACATTGTTTTTTGTGAATTTTTTTCGCGTTGTGGTCTTTACGCTCAAAAACGGAGAAAAAACGGAGTATCTTTCTGTCAAGTTTTGAGATACACCAGCGCCGTTTCGCTTTGGTCAAGTTCACGAAAATCCCCCTCGCGCATCCACTCGTCCAGCCGCAGCGCGCCTATCGCCTCGCGCCGGAGCGTTTTGACCGGTTTTCCGCGCGAGGCGAGCATACGCCGCACCTGGTGGTACTTTCCCTCCGTCACCGCGACGCGGCACTCGTCGGGCGCGAGTATCTCCAGACGCGCGGGGAGGCACTGCGTTCCGTCGCCGAGGACGACGCCGTGCGCGAACGCCGCCGCATCCTCCTCCGTCAGCTTGCCCTCCACCTGTGCATAATACAGTTTCACGACCTCGGATCTCGGCGAAATTACGCGATGGGCAAAATCCCCGTCGTCCGTCAGCAGCAGAAGCCCGCTCGTGTCCTTGTCGAGCCGCCCCACGGGGAACAGCCCCATCCGCCGCGCCTCCGGCGGCAGAAGCTCCATGACCGTGCCCTGACGCGCGTCCTCCGTCGCCGTGACAACGCCGCAGGGCTTATAGAGCATATAATAATGAAAGCGCGAGTACGTCAGCTCCCGCCCGTCGAGCGTGACGCGGCTGCGCTCCGGATCAAGCTTTGCCTCCGGCGACGTGACGGCAACACCGTCCACCGCGGCGCGCCCGCCGCGTATCATGGCGCGCAGCTCCCTTCGGCTGGCGACGCCCATATCGGCGAGGTATTTATCAAGTCTGACCTGCGGCATGGCGCACCTCCGAAAACGGAACATGAAATGTATTATAGCATACTTGTACCGTTTTTTGAATACTTATTATCGAATAGGCTTTAACGGAGGTGCATGGTATGCTGGAAAAAGTCGTGGTATTCACGAAGAAAAAGGCGCTGACCATCATTTTTGTGTGCGCGCTGGTGCTGTTTCTTGCGATACTGGCGAAGTGGCTGTTTGCGTACAGGACGAACGAGACAGGGCTTTCTACCCTTGAGGGGCGGCAGAGCTTTCTTAGCGAGCTGGGTTGGGAGATTGCTCCGGAGACGGAGCAGTTCAAGTCCGTCACGCTGCCGGAGGCGCTGGAGGGCGTGATGCGTGACTACAACGAGATGCAGCTTGCACAGGGGTACGATCTGCGCAAATATCTGGGGCAGACGTGCAGCCAGTATACCTATGAGGTGACGAATTACCCGCAGGCGACGGACACGGTGCTCGTGACGCTGTACATAAAGGGGCAGCGCGTGATTGCCGGCGACATACACACAAATTCGCTCACGGGCTTCATGCACGGGATAAAGCAGAGCGGCGCGGCGTGAGGCGGCAGCCGCTGACCGCCGTATGAGAGCAGCTAACCCGCAGCGCTTTTGCCGCGGGTGTTTTTTTCACCATTACCGAAGCTTAAAATCAAACTCGAAGAAGCCAAAGTTCTGGACATCTCAAAAAGCGAGTCCTACACGGTCGCAGAATGGGCTACACTGTGGTTTGAGATTTACGCAAAGCCGAACATACGCGAGTGCACCGCGGACTACTACAACAGGTACATCACAAAGTACATCGTCCCTTGCCTTGGAGATATAAAACTTAATAAGTTGACCGGCAGACAGATACAGAAAATGTATAACAACCTGCTTGACCACGGCAGAGAACGGGTATCACAGAAAGAGAAAAATCCTGGGCTCTCAGGAACATACGTCCACGGCGTTCATGTGATGCTGCATAACTGCCTCAACCGCGCGGTCAAGGAGCGACTGATAGTACGCAACCCGGCAGATGATGTGATCGTACCGAAGATAGACAAGAAAGAGATGAAAATACTTCCTCCCGAGCAGGTCAAAGCCTATCTGAAAGCCGCCAGCACACGAGGCGTTCTCCCTCTGTTCTATCATGAGCTGACAAGTGGACTGAGCAAAGGTGAGATTGCGGCGCTGCTGTGGAGCGACCTCGATGTCGAGAACTGTACGCTCTCGGTAACAAAGCAGCTCGTGAGCTCCCGTGACTGTAATAAAGAAAGCACCGGGCAAAAACTGTCCGGTGCTTTCCGCTCCTATCCGCATTTGGGTCATTGTTTGGGTTAGAGACGTTTTCGAGGCTTTTACGTGTACGTTAAGTCAAATTAAATGCCGTCACTTTTTGAGCACTTTGGAGGCTGCACTGTCTACACATCGGGCTAAAGCTAAAAATCACTACGAATCAAGAAACATTTCACAGCCTTGAAGCAGCAATACCTACGTCACTATTTCAAGGCAAATCCACGCAAAACATCCAGATAAGACAAACAACCTGAACAAATCGTTCAGGTTGTGCTGGTGGGGGAAGGTGGATTCGAACCACCGAAGGCATTGCCAGCAGATTTACAGTCTGTCCCATTTGGCCACTCTGGAATTCCCCCATATGAACTTCTGCGGTCGATTGCGGTGGAGCTGGTGGACGGACTTGAACCCCCGACCTGCTGATTACAAATCAGCTGCTCTACCGACTGAGCTACACCAGCACTTGACCGGCTCGACTATAATAGCAAATGCGGCGGCATTTGTCAACAGAATTTTTTCAAAATTGCAATTCTTTTTCTTTCTGCCGCGAGCGCCGACGCGCTCGCCCTGCTGGACGCGCAGATAGACGAGTTTTATACGCTGTACCGCACGTAGACCGGACGGCGCGCTATTTTACGTGCATTTCTATGCGCCCGCTCTCATCGGTCCTGTATACGCTGTAGCCGTTCGCGGCAAGGCGCTCAAGCGTCTGCGGCGTGGGATGCCCGTAGCTGTTGTACCCGACGCTTATCACCGCCGTGTCCGCGCCGATGGTGGACAAAAGCTCCTCCCCGCTCGAATACTTTGAGCCGTGATGCCCGACGACATAGACCTCCACGCCGCGTATATCGTGCGTGCTGATGAGCTCCCGCTCCGCCGCGATGGGCGCGTCGCCCGTGACGAGCATATCAAAGCCGCCCAGCGACAAAAGACACATCACGCACCGCTCGTTCGCGTCGCCTGCGTCCGCCGGAGCGTACAGCTCCGCCACGATACCGTCCGCCTCAAGGCGCATATCGCGGTCAACATATACGACCTGCGTTCCGTGCGCGGCGGCGCTGTCGAGTATCGGGGCGAGCAGCCCGTCATCATCGCTCGCCTCGGCGGGAAGAACGAGCATCTGCACGTCCACAAGCTCCATGAGCTGGCGCACGCCGTTGGCGTGATCGGCGTGCAGGTGCGTCAGAATGAGCGCGTCCAGCCGCTTGTGCCCGCGGTTGAGGAGATACGCGCCCGCAGTCTCACCGGCGCGCTGTGTCTTTCCGCCCCCGCCGCAATCGACCGCAACGGCGGCATTTCCGGAGAGGGCGACAATGCTCTGCCCCTGACCTACATCGAGCACGGCGGCAGTGCCGCGGCCGCTCGAGGAATCGAACCGGAGAAACGCGAACAGCAGCGCGAGCGCGGCGGCGGACGCCGCAAGCGGATAGATGAGACGACGCGCCGCGCTCACGCGCAGAAACTCCGCCATTATGAAGAGCACATACACCGCAACGAGCCAGCACACAGCGGGCACATTGTCCAGATACAGCACGGCGAAGGGAACGCCGGAGACAAGCTTTGCCGCGGCAAAGACGTACCGTGCCGCCCACGAAACGAGCCAGCCCGCCGCCGCGCCGAGCTTCACCGACAAAAGCGACAGCGCGCACGCGGCGTACCCGCCGCAGAAGCACACCGACACCGCCCACAGCGCCGCTACGTTTATCACCGGCGACAGCACGGACACACTGCCGAAATGCGCCGCCATAAGCGGCGCGGTCACGACCATGACGGCAAGCGAGCATGCCGCAATGCCGATGGGCTTTTCAAGGCGGCGGCGGGCGCGGCTCGATCTGACGCACCCCAGCAGGGCGGAATTGACGCCCCCATAAAATCCGAAGATACCGACCATCGCGCCGAACGAGAGCTGGAGGCTGATGCTCGCGGCGGCGTGAGGGTTTTGCAGCAGCACGAGCGCGAGCACCGTGGAAAGCGAGGTAACGGGATCGTTCTCACGCCGGACAACGGGCGCGAGGAGGAGCATGGACTGCATAAACCCGGCGCGCACGGCGGATGCGCTCGCCCCTGTGACCGCGACGAACACCCATACCGCGCCGATACACAAAAATGCGCTCCGCCGAGACTTCCCGAGCAGCACCCTCAGCGCTCCCACGAGAAACGACACGTGCATACCGGACACCGCCGCCACGTGCATGAATCCCGCGCGGCTCAGCGCCGTGTAGAGCGGCAGATCGTCATAAAGCCCGTCCTTGTCGCCCAGCATGACCGAGCGCATAAAATGCGCCGTGTCCGACGGGAAGATGCGCATGATCCGCCCTGCCGCCGCATTTCGCGCGATCGCCGGAAGTGCGGCGGCGCTCCGCGCCTTTGGGAGGATAACAATGTCTGACTTCGCGCTCAGCGTGAGGTAGATGCCCTTTGCGTTATAGTAGTCGTAATCCTTGCCCCAGCGCGTGTCCGCGGCGCGGAGCTTTGCCGTCAGGCGCACGGTCTGCCCCGGCTCGGCAGCGGCGAGGGTGCTGCCGCTGTCATAGAGGATAGCCCGCAAACGCGGCAAAGCCCCGCCAAGTCTGACCTCGGCGCGGCAGTAATCGTCATATATATCCGGGTAGTCGAGCAGCACGGCGGTGACCTCGACAGTCTCGCCGTCGAGCCGACAGGCGGGCGCGGTCGTGCGCGCGGAGTGCAGCATGAACACCCCAAGCCCCACAGCGAACGCAAACAGCGCGATGATCGCGCCGCGGGTGCGCTTGCCGCGGAAAAAGGCGGACAGCGCAAGGGCACACACGGCAGCCGCCGCCGCGAGCGCAGAAAGCCGGTTATCCGGCAGCACATAGTTTGCGGCAAATACCGCCGCGGAGAACGCCGCTGCCGCCGTTGCTAATTTGCGCATTATGCGTTCACCGCCCTTTTTTTATAGATACCGAACGTCGCATCGACAAAAAAAGAAATGACCCTTGACCGCACACTCAAGAACATCGCCAGCAGTCAAGGGTCACTTCTCTGAACTCTTAGTATCCAACATCATTGGTTACCTCTCTTTCTTTAGATTCCTGTTTCGTCCTTGGCACTGCCCGTCAACGGGACACTAACTCCGGCACTCTATTTCCCGACGGAATATCTCAAGCGAGATAAGCTCTGTGCCGCTCTGTCCTCCTGCATATTTTGATCCACAGCGCCAGCCCCTGCTCCCCGCTCTCATCAGCGGTGCGGGGTCTTTTATTTGTACATCGGACTCACCTTTCCCTTTCTGGTTATAATATATCACACCGCAGCGCGTGTTTCAATTGCCATTGTCCACGATTTCAGACCGTTGTTTTTGTACATTAACGACAAAAAGTGTTTATTAGGTGTTAACTTACTGCGCGTATATTGACAAGTATGACAAAAATATAGTATAATAATTATGTTATGAGCCTGCCGCCGTCCGCGGCAGGCTCACGGTTTTCCGACGATTACAGCGTACCGCTTCACATTACGGCGTTTAAAACAAACAATAAGCTGTCACCGACGTGACAGCTCAGCCTGTCAAAGAAGCAAACGCTGCACGACAAAAAAACAGAGCAGCGGGGGAGCTCGAGGGGGGCAAGACCCGCCTCAAATTGGATAAACCGCCGCAGAAAGCCTTGCAAAACAAGGCTTTCGGGCGGAGCAGCATTTTGAAGCATTTTCAAAATGCTCGGCGGAAACCGCTGTCAAAAAAGCCCTCACAGGACTTTCTTTGACAAACTGACGGAGGCTGATACTGCCGCCATTGATGCACCTTTGAAACTCCGTTATTTTGTATACAGGGCGGGAGCCGCTGTCATGAAGTGACCCCAAAAAGTTAGACAATATTTCGAAGTAAAAATTGTTCAAGCAGCTGAAAGGGCTTGCTGTCTGTGAATTGCAGGCGGCAAGCCCTTCAGTTTTGCCTTGATCCTGCGGTTGTTGTAGTAAT
>CAKTKT010000045.1 GCA_934572325.1 uncultured Oscillospiraceae bacterium | reverse complement strand
AACAACTTACCCATGAGACCCCTCCGCTGGCTGTCTCCCGCTGAGATCACTGTACAATATGTTTGACAAACCTACATTTTCACTCGCCCGCGCTCTGTTTTTCACTCAACGTAGCTCAGCGCGACGGCGTTCTCGCGCACACGGTCATGACTGCGGTCGAAACGGCGCGCAAGGCGGAAGCTGACCGCGCGCCCCGGGGTGAGCGCGTCCACCCAGCGGGTGAAGCTGCGGACGTTGAAATAATAATCGCTGCCGGTCTCATCGTCGCGGACAAAGCCGCTGTTTCCGTTTGCCAGCACACGGACGATCTTCCCCGTATGCACGGCGCTCTCCTCGCCCGGCGCGTCATGCTCCTCGGCGGCTGACTGCGCCTCCGCCGCCGGCACGTCTGCGGGAGGCTTTTTACGCAACTGCGTCGGGGCTTCCGTCTCATTCTCCGCCGCGTCGGGCTTTAGCGCCGCCGCGTCAGCCGCGACTTCCGCCGCTTCGTCCCCCGCCGCGCCCTCCGGACGGAGAATACCGTCCTCCGTCACGATGGTATAGCCGTAAGCCGTCAGAAACGGCGCGCCCGCGGAATACCCCAGCTCCGCGCAGAGGTAGCCCGCCAGCCTGTCAAAGCGCGCGTGATCCCAGTCGCGCCAGATGATGCGCTTTCCGGGGAACGCGCCGTCGAGCGCATCGAAGAATCTTTCAAGCGCGGTTTTCAGCCGCTCCGGCTCGTGTCCGGGCGCGATCGCCCGCGTATCGCGTTTCACAGTCGCCATACCCGCACCTCAGCTCTCTCTTATGAGCGTGTACGTGTCGCCGGTGTCGCACACGGTCAGCTCAAGCTCGTTTTCGTTGACAACGCGGAAGGAGTATATCTCCTTATCGACCTCGCTGCCGCTCTCGTCCGTCGTCGTGCCGACGAGCGCGCCGCCGGAAAACCCGTAGGAGGAGCAGCTATCGTCCAGCGGGAGGTTGGTGTTCCACGTGAGCGCGCCGCCGGTGCTCCCCACGCGGAAGAAATGCCCGTCCTCGCTCTTCCACTCGCCGTTGAGGAACGCGAACGCGCGCTGATTGCCGGAGAAAATATACTCGCTGTTGAGCAGCGCCTCGTCCAGCTCGCGGCTGAGGCGGTCAAAAACGCTCTCGCTGCCGTCGGCATGGCAGAGCACGCGGACCTCATCGGCAGAGAGAATGTCAAACGTGAAGAGCGGCGCGCGCGTCACCGTGCCGTCGGCGCTGCGCGTGAAGCCGCAGAGCACGCCCTCGTAAAAATCTATGTAGTCGCAGTCTGGACACGGCAGGTCGGAGTTGAAGCTGACCGAGCCGCCGTCCATGGTAAGCGTGAAATAATTCCCCGCGTCATTCATCCACATACCCGTGAGATACGCCCCCGCGCGGTTCATCGACCAGAACACGTAGGCGTTATCGAGCCGCGAGGGATCGACCTCCGGCGGTTCGCGGACGAAGGTGCTCTCCTCGTTGTTGACGAGATCGCGCACGGTGATGGCGTCGTCGTCCACGCGCGAAAAGCCGAGCAGATCTATCTGCTCCCCGTCGGCGTTGCCGCCGCGCAGCACGCCGTCCGTCAGCACGTATAGCCCGCAGGCGGGCAGGGGGATATTCGTCTCCCACACGATGAGCATACCGTCGCCGCGCGAGGCGGTGATATACTGCCCGCGATCATTCGTCCACGTGCCCTCAAGATAGTCTATCGCCGTAAGGTCGGAGCGGAACACGCCATCGGCGGCGGGCGCGGGCTCATCCGCGGGCGCGGACTGCCCGCAGGCGGCGAGCGCCGGCATGAGCGCGAAAAGCAAAAAAGCAAGCAAGCGTTTCTTAATATCCATACGGTTCTCCCAAACAAGGCGCAAAGCCGGAGTATGCATATGACCACGCTCCAATTATATCATATAAATGGAGGAGTGCAAGAAAAAGTGCACATAAAATTCAAATGCCCCCGCGGGCGCCGTATGCCCGCGGGGGTGATGTCAGTCGTATTCTTATTCACACGCTCTGGAACTGGCTGTTATAGAGCTTGGCGTAGAAGCCGCCGCGCGCGAGAAGCTCGTCATGCGTGCCCTGCTCGATGATGCGCCCGTCGCGCATGACGAGGATGAGCGACGCGCCGCGTATGGTGGAGAGCCTGTGGGCAACGACGAAGCTCGTCCTGCCCTGCATGAGCGTGTCGAACGCCTCCTGTATCAGCAGCTCCGTGCGCGTGTCAATGCTGGAGGTCGCCTCGTCGAGGATGAGCATCGGCGGGAGCGTGAGCATGACGCGCGTGATGCACAAAAGCTGCTTTTGCCCCTGACTTATGCTGTCCTCGTGCAGCACGGTGTCCAGCCCCTGCGGCAGACGCTCAATAAACGCCCAGCTATGCGCCTCCTTCGCCGCGGCGATGATCTCCGCGTCCGTGGCGTCGGGCTTGCCGAAGGCGATATTCTCGCGCACCGTGCCCTGCTTTATCCACGTGTCCTGCAAAACCATGCCGTATGCCGAGCGCAGCGCGTGGCGCGAGAGGGCTTTTATCTCGTGCCCGTCAACGCTTATGCTGCCCGCGTCGGCGTCATAAAAGCGCATGAGCAGATTGATGAATGTCGTCTTGCCGCAGCCGGTGGGGCCGACAACGGCGATGCGCATACCGGGGTCAACGCGCAGGCTGAAGTCCTCGATAAGACTGCGCGACTTGTCGTAGCTGAACGCGACGCCGTCGATGTCCACGCGCCCCTCGACCGCGCCGAGAGTACCCGGCGCGTCGGCGCTCTCCTCGTCCTCCTCCAGCAGCGCGAACAGCCGCGCGGCGCAGGCGAGGGCGTTCTGCATCTCGGTGACGACGGAGCTGATGTCGTTAAAGGGCTTCATATACTGGTTGGCGTAGGACAGCAGCACCGACAGCCCGCCCACTGTGAGCGCGCCGCCGGGTATGAGCAGCGCGCCGAGGAGCGCGACGCCGGCATAGATGATGTTGTTGACAAAGCGCGTGGAGGGGTTGGTGATGGACGAATAGAACACCGCCTGCTGGCTGTACTGCCGCAGCTCGCGGTTGAGCGCGTCGAAGCGGGCGGAGGACTTCCCCTCGTACCCGAACGCGCGCACGACCTTCTGACTGCCTATCATCTCCTCGATGAGCGCCGTCTGGCGGCCGCGCGTCTCGCTCTGCCTGCGGAACATGCTGTACGAGCGGGTGGAGATGAACTTTGCCACGAGAAAGCTGACCGGCGTGAGGCATATGACGAACAGCGTTATCCACACGTTCTTGGAGAACATGAAGATGAGCGTGAACACAATGGTGACGACGCCGGAGAAAAGCTGCGTGAAGCCGAGGAGCAGCCCGTCGGAGAGTATGTCCGCGTCGGCGATGATGCGCGAGACGACGTCGCCCGTGCTGTGGCGGTCAAGGTACGACAGCGGCAGGCGCTGGATATGGCGGATGGACTGGGAGCGTATGTCCTGCACGACGCGGTAGGTCATGCGGTTATTGAGAAGACTCATGACCCAGCCGGTAACGCCGGAGACGGCGGCGCAGACGATGATCGCGCGCAGATACCCCCGCATGGCGGCAAAGTCCACCCTGTGCGCCGCGACGATGTTGTCTATCGCGCCGCCGAAGAGTATGGGGACATAGAGCTGCAAAATGACCGTGGCGGCGGCGAGGACGACGCTCAGCACGAGCAGGAAGCGATAGCGCGCGATGCGCTTTAAGAGCTTGCGCAGCACCTCGCCGCTGTTGACATTGTCGTTTGTCTTTTTCACTGCCGCTCGCCCCCTTTCCCGTAATTCGCGCGCTCCTCCGGAAACTGCGAGAAGTATATCTCGCGGTAGACCTCGCAGGTGTGCATAAGCTCGTCATGCGTGCCCGCACCGGCGAGCGCGCCGTTGTCGAGCACGAGGATCTTGTCCGCCTGACGTATGCAGGCGATGCGCTGAGAGACGATGAAAGTGGTCATGCCGCCGGAGAGGGCGTGGAGCGCTTTTCTCAGCGCCGCGTCCGTGGCGAAGTCCAGCGCGCTGGAGCTGTCGTCAAGGATGAGTATCTCCGGCTTTTTCACGAGCGCACGGGCGATGGACAGGCGCTGCTTCTGCCCGCCGGAGAGGTTGCGCCCGTTCTGCTCCAGCTCGAAATCCAGCCCGCCGGGCTTGCCCTCGACGACCTCCCTCGCCTGTGCGGCGGTCAGCGCATCCCAGAGCGCCGCGTCGTCTGCGCTCTCGTCGCCCCACCTGAGATCGTCGCGTATGCTGCCCTGAAAGAGCACGGCGCGCTGCTGCACGACGGCGATCCTGCG
The DNA here is from genome assembly GCA_934572325.1 of uncultured Oscillospiraceae bacterium. Taxonomy (GTDB): domain Bacteria; phylum Bacillota; class Clostridia; order Oscillospirales; family Oscillospiraceae; genus Limivicinus. Next base: position 11,040 of record CAKTKT010000045.1, on the reverse strand, counting down.
GCACAGCTCCTCGCGCGTATAGTCGCGGACGTTCGCCCCGTCAACGTATACGCCGCCCTCGCTCGCGTCGTAAAAGCGGGGGATGAGGCTGATGAGCGTGGACTTGCCGCTGCCCGTGCCGCCGATAACGCCGACGGTCTCCCCGTGCGCGGCGGAAAAGCTCACATCCGTGAGGCTCGCCGCGCCGGCGTTTTTATAGGTGAAGCTCACGTGGTCAAAGCGCACGGCGCCGCTGTCGGACGCGCCCTCTGCCGGCGCGGCGGAGACGGCGGGATAGCTCATGCTCGGCTCAACGGCGAGCACGCCCGCCACGCGACCGGCACACGCCAGGGATTTATTGAGCGTGATCATCAGCGAGGCGAGCTTGATAAGCTCGACGACTATCTGAAGCATATAGTTGTAGAGCGCCACAACGTCGCCCTGCGCGATGCCGCCGAGGTTGACCTGCAATGCCGCGCGGTCGATCACGAACACTGCCGCAAGGTTGATGAGCACATAGGTCACGGGATTCAGCAGCGCCGAGATGCGCCCGACGAACTCGTTAAGGCGCGTAAGCTCGCGGTTGCTGCGCTCAAACTCCTCCACGGACTGCTCCTCGCGGCAGAACGCGCGGATGACGCGCACGCCGGTGAGGTTTTCGCGTGTCAAGCCCGTGACGCGGTCAAGCCCCGCCTGCACCTTTTTAAATAGCGGTATGCTGACGAGCATGATGGCAAACACGACGGCGAACAGCACCGGAATGGCGACGGCGTACACAAGCGCGCACCTCACGTCTATCGTGAACGCCATTATCATCGCGCCGAACACGACGAACGGACTTCGCAGAAGAAGGCGCAGACCCATGTTCACGCCGTTCTGCACCTGATTTATATCGTCGGTGAGGCGGGTTATCATCGTGTCCGTGCCGAGGGTGTCCAGCTCCGTGAACGAAAGGCTCTGTATATGGTCGAACACCGCCTGACGCAGGTTCGCCGCGAAGCCGACGCTCGCCTTCGCCGCGTAATACTGCGCCGTGATGCTGCACAGCAGCCCCAGCACCGCCATCAGCAGCAGCGCCCCGAAGCAGCCTAGGATGCAGCCCCTGTCGCTGCCGGCAATGCCCACGTCTATCATCCGCGCCACCACGAGGGGCACGAGCAGATCGAACACGACCTCCAGCAGCTTGAAAAGCGGCGCGAGTATGCTCTCTTTCGAGTAGCTTTTGAGGTAGACCGCGAGACTTCTCACGTTTTGTCACTCCTTTAGTAACCGCTGAATAAATGGCTGTCGGCGTCTGAACGTATAATTCTCCGCCTGATTTCATGAGCTTTTTTTGAAATACACAAAGGATTTCTGCAAAAAGCTCATTTTATTAGTCTAATAATTCTCGCGTTCAGCCATCTGACGCATTTAATCAGCGTTTACTTGAGTATAGTATTTCTCTTGACTTCGTTAGTATAATACTTTATTATCAATATGAATAATATTGTTTTTATAGCTTAGTGATACAAAAAAGATATAACCAAGTGAGGAAAAAGCCATGGATCTGCGTCAGCTTGAGTATTTCCGCGAGATCGCCGACACGGGCAGCATAAACGAGGCGGCGCGGCGGCTGAATATGTCCCAGCCGCCGCTGAGCTATCAGCTCCGCCTGCTGGAGGAGGAGCTGGGCGTGCGCCTTTTTGAGCGCAGCAGTCAGGGCGTGACGCTCACGGAGGCGGGAACGCTGCTGTACAGCCGCGCGGGCGAGCTTTTGAGCTATGCCGGCTCGACAAAGCAGGAGGTCGGGCGCTTCGGGCGCAGGCGCATACTGCGTCTGGGGCTGACCTCATCGACCGTCGCGCCGATGATGCCGTTCATCGCCGAATACGCGCGGCGAAATCCCGAGGCGAGCTTCGAGATTCACGACGGAACGACGTTTTCCCTCTTCAACGCCCTTTTGGAGGGGATAATTGACGTGTCCGTCGTGCGCACGCCTCTGCGGCTGGACGAGGTGGAGCATATGCTGCTGTGTACGGAGCCGATGATCGCCGTGTCCGCGCCCGCAGAGGGGGAGAGCGGTGGCGGGCATACGACGCTCACGGAGCTTACGGACCGCCCGCTCATCGTCTACCGGCGGTATGAAAAGCTCATCACCGCCGCCTTTGCCGCGCATAATGCAGCGGCGGACTTCTTCTGCGTGTGCGACGATGCGCGCGGCGCGGTGCTGTGGGCAAGGGCGGGGCTTGCCACGGCGATACTTCCCGCCTCGATGTCGAGCCTGTGCGCGGGACTGGACATACGCGAGATCGATGAAAAGGCGCTGGAGACGCAGATACTCCTCATCTGGCGCAAGGGCAGAAAGCCCCTGCCCGCCGCGCAGGATTTTATCGACGTCTGCCGCGGGGAAGGCAGCCGCTCCGCTCTCTTATGAAAAAGATTGTTAACTGTTTGTCAAAGCTGCACAAAATTTTTCCGCCCTTTCTCATAGGGAACGTTTCCGCATACTGCATAACGCCGATTTTGCATAATACGCTTGTGTATTCGCCGCGGTTAATGTTATCATAAACCTGTCCGAAGAAACAGGATATTAAAACCTACTTATGAAAGGAAGGCTTTATCATGGCAAACCGTATTGTTCTCAACCCAGTATCCTACCACGGCGACGGCGCTGTAAAGGAAGTTGCAAACGAGCTGGCGGCAAGAGGCTTCAAGAAGGCGTTTGTGTGCTCCGGCAAGCATGTTGTAAAGAGCGGCGAGATAAACAAGATACTCGCCCCGATGAAGGAAAAAGGCATTGAGTGGGCGCTCTATACCGACATAAAGCCCAATCCCACCATAGAAAACGTTCAGAACGGCGTTCAGGCGTTCAAGGACGCCAAGGCGGACTGCATCGTCGCAGTAGGCGGCGGCTCGATAATGGACACCGCGAAGGCTGTCGGCATTATCATCAATAACCCCGAGTTTGCGGACGTCCGCTCGCTGGAGGGCGTCGCCCCGACGAAGAAGCACGCCGTGTTCACAGTCGCCGTGCCCACCACCGCCGGCACCGCCGCCGAGGTCACGATAAACTACGTCATCACCGACGTGGAGAAAAAGCGCAAGTTCGTCTGCGTTGACACGAACGACATCCCCGAGGTTGCCGTCGTCGATCCGGAGATGATGAGCTCCATGCCCGCGCCGCTCACCGCCGCCACCGGTATGGACGCGCTGACCCACGCGATCGAGGGGCTCATCACCAAGGGCGCTTGGGAGATGAGCGATATGTTCCATCTCGAAGCCATCCGCCTTATCTCCGCGAGCCTCCGCGCCGCCGTGAGAAACGATCCGGACGGGCGCAAGGGCATGGCGCTGGGGCAGTATGTCGCCGGTATGGGCTTCTCAAACGTCGGGCTGGGCATCGTGCACAGCATGGCGCACGGGCTGTCGGCGCTCTACGACACGCCGCACGGCGTTGCCTGCGCAATCATTCTGCCGACGGGGCTGGAGTATAACAAGGAATACTCCGGCGAGAAGTATAAGGCGCTCGCCAAGGCGATGGGCGTCGAGGGCGTGGACGCGATGACGCAGGAGGAATACCGCGCTGCCGCGATAAACGCCGTAAAGCAGCTCTCCGCCGATGTGGGCATCCCTGCCGACCTCAAGGGCATCCTCAGGGAGGAGGATGTGCTGTTCCTCTCCGAGAGCGCCTATGCCGACGCCTGCCGCCCGGGCAACCCGCGCGACACCAGCGTCGAGGAGATAGAAAAGCTGTACCGCAGTCTCATGTAAAGCCGAGACAGCCTAAATATGAAAAAATTCAGAACAGTTGTATCTGTTATTCTTATGCTGTTTTCAGGCATAGTGGGCTTTTTCGCAGGGTCAGCCTTGGGCAACGCCATGGGCGGCGCGATCCTCTTCTCGCTGATAGCCGGAATTGCCTGTGTGGTGTATGTAATAGACAACCGAAATGAGTAACGCACGGCGCGCCGGATTTTCCGGCGTCGGGGTCTATCTGAAATTTTGTGTAAACGGCAAAATGCAGTGCAAAACAGAGCGAAAATTATTTAAGGCGGGAGCGGCGACAGCGGCTGCCGCCTTGTCTACAAAATAGCACAATCTTTTGGATGGTCTCAACTGCATATTTTAGCGGGAGAAACCACAGATTTCTATGATTTCTCCCGCTATTTCCAATTATATGCACGGACGCGCACATAAAAACGTCTGCTGCTGCCCCTCATTCTACGTCCTGTAGCACAGCTCGGTGCAGCGCACAGCTATTGGAGGATTTATATAGAATTTTTATGTGTTTATCGCGATGCATTTTTGCCAACATTTAACTGGTGCTAAATCGTATTCCGCCAGAAGTAGACGTGAATTACAGCACCCATCTTTTTTGTTATTTTCTTAGTGCCTGCTGCAGCGCATCGCAATCGCGCACAAGCTCTTCAAGTTTGACACGCGGAGAATACTCCAAAATATAGTCGCAATCATCGTGGAGCAGCTTCATCGCATCAAAGATGGGTGACCAGTCGATAGTGCCGTTTCCAAGCGATAAATGCGCATCGCAGCTACCGTCATTATCATGGATATGGAAACCGTATAGCCGAGGTGCAGTAGCACAAATTAACTGTGGAATACACCAGTGGTTTATGTGAGCGTGACCTGTATCAATTAGATACCCTGCAATTGGATCTACATCGTCTAGCAGATGCGAGTACTCCTCCTGGGTATACAAGGAGGCATAGCCGAACCCTACATTCTCCACAAGCAATCGGATGTTCCTTTCTTTTGCTACCTTTGACAAAAGCTGAATTGCTTCCTTAGCGTGTGCTTTGGCACGATTCTTGTCAAAACGATATGAATAAGTAAATCCGGGATGAATAACAACCGATTCTGCGCCGACCTGCTGTGCCAAATAGATTGCCCTCTCATAAAGGGAAAATGATGCATCACGTAGAGTCTCCATTTCTGCTGTAAGGTTAGTATCGCAGGAAGGTGGATGGATGGTAAGACGCAATCCACACTGCGCAAGCTGCGGTGCCAGATGGTCCCATGTGCTGCCGGCATCATCCCAGCATGTACCATCCATCAGCATTTCCACGCTGCTAGCGCCCAGCTCCTTAAGCCGACTAAGGTTATCTAGAACGTGATTTCCCTGCAATATGTAATCAGAGTAGGTAAAATGCATAGTATCCCTCTTTTTAAAAGATATAGAGTTTACTCGGATCTACTGTAAGGCGCAGAGTCTGCCCCACCTCTGCGGGTATGCTGCTGTTAATCTCAATGCGGAGCGGTTGACCGCAAGCATCAAGCAAAATGACAGAGTTCTTTCCAAGATAGATTTTTTGCATAACTTTACAGCTAAAACTGGATGGGGTATCTTCATTGGTCACTGCAAATGCCTCTGGGCGTATGTATGCAATTGCAGCTCCAGAGCGGTCAGTGTCTGGATACGGTAGTTTTGTAAAGCCTAAATCAATGACCCCGCTTGAAAGAGTACTCTGAAGCTTGTTTATTTTACCAATAAACTGTGCAACGAAATCTGTGCGGGGCTGCGTATATATCTCCTCAGGAGTACCCACCTGTTCTATCACGCCACGGTTCAAAATAGCGATGCGATCTGCCACTGACATTGCTTCGTCTTGATCATGGGTAACATAAATAGTAGTTATTTCCAAGCGGTGGAACAAGGTCGAGAGCTCCACCTTTAGATGCTCTTTCAGCTTAGCATCAAGCGCAGTGAGTGGCTCGTCCATCAACAGCAGACGTGGCTCAATAGCTAGTACGCGAGCAATAGCCACCCGCTGCTGCTCACCACCAGAGAGTTGTGTGGGCTTACGGTCTGCTAAACGAGTGATATTCATCATCTCCATCAGCTCGTCTACCTTGTCCGCAATCTCTTTCTTGCTTTTGCGCCGAATTTTTAGACCAAAAGAAATATTCTCCCGTACCGTCATTGTGGGGAACAAAGCATAGCTCTGGAAAACAAAGCCAACATCTCTTTTTTCCGGTGGTAGATGTGAAATATCCTTATTATACAGCAGTACTTGACCGGAATTTTGTGCGTGAAGTCCGGCTATAATGCGCAGGAGAGTGCTCTTCCCACAGCCAGATGGTCCCAGAAGTACCATAACCTCATTCTCATAGATATCAAGATTGATGTCGCTCAATGCTATTGTCTTGTCTGCATATATCTTGGATACATTTTTTATTTTCACATGAACGTTCTTTTCAGCCATAATCATGTCTCCTTATATTCTACTGTATTTCCCAAGCCGGTTCATCAGCATGGTTAACGGGATAGCAAGGACTATGAATATCACGGTAAAAGCACTCCCTGCCTCAATGCGCAGCGAAGCATAGGATTCATACATTCCCACAGGGAGTGTCATCAAGAATGGGTTGTAGAGGAAGAAAGTGATGTTGAACTCGCCCAGTGATAGCATGAAAACATTGATTGCGCCAGAGGCAACTGACATCCGAATGGCTGGAAAGATTACAGTAAAAAAGCGACGCAGCGGACCTGCACCCAAACTGGCCGCACATTCGTCTATGGTCAAGTAGTTCTTAGTGCGTAACGCACCAGTAATGGTACGCAGCATCACTGGGAAGGTAAGTAAAACATGACCAACAATAATCATAAGTCCCATTTGTCGTAGATATGGATATGCCTGCGCCAAAGAAAGACCTATTGCAATGCCAGGAATAGCGGTGGGCAGGGTATAAATTTCCTCCGCCAGCTTGACCCAAGGGGAATTGCGATGGACTGTGGTAGCCAGTTTGTAAGCAGTCATAGTTCCAAGGAGTACGTTTATAATAACTGTACTACAAGTAATCATCAATGTACGCAGGATAGTGTGACCGTAATATTGCCAGATGTATTGATACCATCGTAATGTAGCGCCTTTGGAATAGAGTGTGTTCGACCAGTAGACAGAAAACGACCCCAATACCGTATAGATCAAAGGGACTAGGATAAACAGCATCATCAGTGCGACTAGTAAGATAGACGCACTCCTGAAAACGCGGTCACCGATACTCTGCTGAGGTTTTATTTTCATGTCAGTTTTTCCTTTCTATCAGACGGCGGTAAACAAGGCTAAGCGCAAAACAGATGACACCTATGACGATAGCCATGGCACTGGCCTTTCCAATTCGGAAGCTCATCGTATACTCGTTGTACATGACGATGGGCATGATATCAAACTGGTTGGCAAGGGTAAACGCCGTGCCAAACGCACTAGTTGCGGTAGAAAAAGCCAAAATACCAGCCGATGCAAAAACGGGCATTAGCGTAGGTAGGACAACCTTGAAAACCGTCTGACTCTCAGTGGCACCAATGGTACGGGCGGCTTCCTCCAAGCGGACATCGAAATCAACAATAGAGCCGTATAGTGTAATTGTAGTCCTTGGAATGATAAAATAGAGATATGCCAAGAAAATACCCGTTTGGGTATACGCAATAGTGAACGCGCTTTCTCCCAAAAGAGTCTTCATCAAATTAGGAACTACGCCCATGTTCCCAAAAAGAATGATAATCATAAATCCCACTACTACACCGGGCAGCGAGACAGGAAAAGACAGAACAGAGATTAGCAAAGCTTTTAAACGAAACTCGCTCCGCGCCAAGTAGAACGCCATAAGCCCCCCCACGGTCAGCGACGCAAATGATACACTCAGGGACAGAAAAATGCTGTTTTTAAGCGCACGGAAATAGTATGGATTTGTAATAATCTCGGTGTAGTTTGTCAAGGTAAATGAACCGCTTCCGTCCTGTAGACTCTTACCGCCCAGTAGGATCAGTGGAAGAATAAAGAAAACACAAAAGAACACAGCGCTGGGAAGTACGAACAGTAGCGTTGAAATCTGTTTTCGCATGGAAATCCCCCTAATTATTAACTAGATGGAGCCGACAATACACCGACTCCATCCCCCAGGAGTCAGGCATCAAAATCGGTCTGACCATCGTAGATGCGAACAACCCAGTTGTCCATGAAGTTTTGCTGAGCAGCCGACATTGCCTGATAATCCAAGTCGATTACATTTTCGTAAGCCTCGTCAGGCAGGAATTTCTCTTTAAGCTCGTCGGTTAGGGCACTTTCCTTGACTGGACGTACAAAACCTTCAGCGAACAGGCGCTGTCCTGCATCAGACATGCAGAAATCAATCAATGCTTTGCCATTGTCTGCATGAGGCGCGTTTTTTACCAGCGACATTGTGTATGGAATACGGATATAACCTTCAGCGGGCAGAACCACTTCAATGGGGGCGCCCTCATTGTATTTGCAGGTATAACCGGTAAAGTCGGCGCAAACCAAGATGCCGATTTCACCTTTCATCAGTTTAGCAGTAGCATCTTGTTTAGGAAACATGGGATCATTTCTCAGCAGCTCAGTAAAAAATTCAAAGCAGGGCTCCCAGTTCTCCAGTGTTCCCCCCATAGCAAGGTTGATATTGGTACAAACACTGTAACCAACACCCGAGGACGGGGGGTCATAAAAAGCGATTTTCCCTTTATACATTGGATCAAGCAAATCTTGGTATGACTCAGGAATCGGCAGACTGCCCAAAACTTCAGTATTGCAGAGAATGGCGGTTGCGCCGTAATGTACAGTAAACCAGCGTCCATCTTCATCTTTCAATGAATCCGGCAGATTATCAAAGCCATCAGGCTTATATGTGTCCATTACATCCTCGGCATTCGACTGATAAGCGTAGGAAATGCTCAGGTACGCAGTGTCGGCTACTGGGCTTCCTTTTTCTGCGATTAAGGCAGACAACGTCTGACCAGCATTCTTGTTGTCATTTGGAGCGGTGATCCCGGTGGTTTTGCTGAATTCTGTCAAGACATTTCCCCAGTTCACCCATAGCTGTGGAGAATTATAGGAAATGACCACATTTTCCGCCTTACTAGAGCCGCAGCCTGTTACCAGAAGAAGTAATAGCACAGCGACTAGCAAACAGATGATTCTTGATGCTTTTTTCATGTTCTTCACCTCATAAAATTAGTAATATTTACAGCGTTCAGCAGAAAATTCTTGCATATGCTGTGGACTTATGCTATCATATGTTACAATGAAAAGTCAAGCAATAAGCTATATATCGCTTGTTTTTCATATATATTCCACATAAATCACAGCGGTTTTTTAGGTGCTAGTTCTAGTTTTGCGTGGTAATATTACTTGGGAGGGTGATTGCTATTTCCAAAAAAAGAGTGACCGTGAATGATATCGCTCGGGTGGCTGGCGTTTCTCAATCCACGGTCTCCATCGTGCTCAATGGTACTCGAAAGAATCTGACACCAGAAACAACACAGCGCGTACTGGATGCGGTTGCAGAGCTTGGATACAAACACCGTCCGCAACAGCGTCGAAAGGACACATATACTTTCAAAAATGTAGTGGTTATTATGGCATCTGCATTGCCAAATCCATACTATTCCGAACTAATTACCTCCATTGAAAAAGCCGCAGAAGAAGAGGGGCTGATTGCCTTTGTCTGTGATACCTATCGCAACGAAGAGACAGAGGAGCGGTATATGGAACTTGCTGTTGAGCTTGATGTGTTAGGTCTAATCTACACCTATGTGCCAGTGGCGGTAAACGCAGTTCAAAAACTATCTCAGCAGATGCCGGTGGTTGTAGTTGGCGATAAATCCAATGCAGTATCGCTGGACGCAGTCGAGTTTGACAGCTTCAACGCAGGACAGCTGGTAGCACGGCACTTGTTGAACCTGGGGCATAGGCATATTGCTTTTCTCTCCACACCGATGAACTCTGGCAATATTGCTCGTGTACGCCGTCTTGAGGGCTTACGGAGCGAGATGATCAAGCGTGGGATAGATAACTGCCTGACAATACAGATAGCAAATGCCGAGGCGGACTACAAGAATTTTGCACAGGGCAACGAGTGTTCCATCGGTTATAATCAGACGCTGGCAGTTCTAAAAGATCATCCGAATATTACTGCTCTAGTTGGTGTGAATGACATGATTGCCATCGGCATCTTGAATGCACTGTTAGAACGGGGATACCGTATACCGGAGGACTACTCTGTGTGCGGGTTTGATAATATCTACCTTTCCGGAATTCGCAGTATTAACCTAACTACCATCGACTACTTTTCTACCATGAAAGGCAGGGATGCGCTGGAAATACTCTTACGCAAGCGCCATCAATGTACACGTCAGCGCACGCCAGCAGTTGTCTTCCGCATGGAATATGCGCCGGAACTCATCGTCCGCGGAACTACTGGGGTGTGCCGAAGCGCAGAAAATCATCTTCTGTGAGCAATGATTGTTTAGAAATCAGGATATAAAAAATGAGTGAGACTATCCCCAAAATTGTGTAAACCTCCGATGTGGTGTGGAATAGAAGCATCACATCGGAGGTTTACACAATTTTGGGGATGGTCTCGGATGACAGCCTGCTGAAAATGCTGTATCTGGCAATGATGGATATTACGAAAAAAATGGACGAGAAGACGGCAAGACTGGAGCGCGATACACGCCCAACTGGCGGTATTCTTCGCTGACCGCATGCCGGACTGACCGACTGCGTACAAGCATGTCAAGGGTCGAGATGAACGGCGGCTGACGCCTACGCCCTTGACATGCCCGCCGACTGCTGCTATTTTGTAGACAAGGCGGTAGCCGCTGTCGCCGCTCCCGCCTTAAATAATTTTCGCTCTGTTTTGCACTGCATTTTGCGTTTACACAAAATTTCGGATAGAGCCCATAAACAAAAAACTCGCTTTTTTCAAAGCAAGTCTTTATTAAGAATACTCAGCGCACCCGCTTGGTGGAGATAAGCAGGATCGAACCGCTGACCTCTTGAATGCCATTCAAGCGCTCTCCCAGCTGAGCTATACCCCCATGGAACCAGAAGCCCTTGATTTTACTGAACTTCTGGGATATTGACTTTTAAGATGATGCGCTACAATTGCGGGATGCTTTACTGGTGAATTGGACTCCCAGCTGAGCTATACCCCCATGAGCAAAAGTATAATATCAGAACGGACGGCAAATGTGAAGTGACCCCAAAAAGTTAGACAATATTTCGAAGTAAAAATTGTTCAAGCAGCCGAAAGGGCTTGCTGTCT
>CAKTKT010000044.1 GCA_934572325.1 uncultured Oscillospiraceae bacterium | reverse complement strand
TCCGTGATGCGGTGCAGCAGACCCTCCTCCGCCAAGGCGTTCAGATGCTTATACACGGTGCCAATGGCGATGCTGGGGTGCTCCTTCTTCATCTCCATAAACACCTGCTCTGCCGTTGGATGCCGCTGAAGCTCCGTTACGGCAGCCAATATATCCTCTGCATATTTAGGCATTGCAGCCCCTCCTTGCAGGAATAAGTCTTATTCTTTCATCTACTTCATTATATCCATATCTGTCTCTTTGTCAACAGCCACAAAGGGCTTGCACAAAAATTTTGTCAAAAAACCTCTTGGCAGCCCATGCCTCCGAGCGCTCGACAGAGCTTCGCTGACAAGCCAGGCACCGAAAAAACTTGAAACTCAAGCATGAATATAAAGGGAAAAGCCGCGCGAAACCGTCCTTGGCTACGCTGCCGAGGAAATACCTACCCCAGCTTGGATTCAGGTAACCGCTGAATAAATAGCTGTCAGCGTCTGAACGGATAATTTCCCGTCTGATTTCATGAGCTTTTTTTGAAATACACAAAGTATTCCTGCAAAAAGCTCATTTTATCAGCCGAATAAATTATTCGCCATGTCAGGCGGTTGCCGCGCAAGCGGCGAGCCTGACGGCATTTGATGAAACAGTGTGATTCATCACACTATTTCTCGCCCAGCCATCTGACGTATTTAATCAGCGGTTACTCAGGAGCTTGGCGTGTGCGATATATATTGACACGTTTTATATGCTGACCAATACGGACAGCGGTGCGGGAGTGGTGAGCTTTGATACGCAGACGGAGCTGTTTCGCAAAAGCAACTTGAAGATTGAGGGAATATGACGATATTCTTATCGTCTTTTTTTCAAGCCCAGCACATAAAGATTAGATAGAGGAAGGGGGCGGTGCCATATTGAAAAAGCGAACGCTCAACTACCGTATTCATGATCCAAACCCGCCGGCACTGTCCGCCGAAGTCGTCCTTAAAATCATGATTGACGTTAACCGCGCTAAAGTTGAAGCCGCCATTCAGCGCGAACTTGATAAGCAGGCTGAAGATAATTTGCAAATGGCAGTAGACTTTGTTTAATTCAGAGTTCACTGCTATTATTGCTGCTTTCTTTCATTCCTGTGGTATAATACGTAGTAACAGAATGATTTATTATAACTGAGAGGTTTCTGTATGAACATTGCTGCTTACTGCCGTGTATCCACAGACAAGGAAGATCAGCTCAACAGTCTGGAAGCCCAGAAAACGTTCTTCGCCGAGTACACAAAACGCACAGGTGATAATCTTGTACGGCTATACGCCGATGAAGGGCTCTCCGGCACAAAAATTAAAAACAGAAAAGAATTCTTGCAGATGATGTCTGATGCCGAACACGGTATATTTGACATGGTCGTCGTGAAGGACATATCAAGGTTTGCGCGCAACACTGTCGATCTCCTTCAAAATATCCGAAAGCTCAAATCCCTTGGCATAGAAACACAGTTCCTCACTGCAAACATGACAAGCATGGGCAATAGTGAATTCGTCCTAACAATCTTCGGGGCGCTTGCGCAGGAAGAAAGCGCCAACACCTCCAAGCGCGTGAAGTTCGGCAAGAAAATGAACGCCGAGAAAGGACGTGTTCCGAATATAGTATACGGCTACGATAAGACTATCGGAGACTATTTCAATCTCACGATCAACCAAGAAGAGGCAGATGTCATTCGGCAGATATTCCAATGGTATAACAACGAGGGATACGGCGCAGCAAAAATATCCATAATGCTCAATGAGCGCGGGCTAAAGACAAAACGCGGCTGCCAGTGGAGTCAGAACGCCATATGCCGGATACTTGCAAACGAACTGTACACCGGTAAAGTCATCAACGGCAAACAGGAGGTTTCAGACTTTCTTACCGGTCAACGTGTAGATAAGGATGAAACAGAATGGATGGTAGTCGATCGACCTGAGCTTCAAATAATCTCTCCCGAAGAGATAGAAAAAGCTCAGCAGATAATGGCAGGTCGCGGACAAGTCTTTAAAGTTGACAAGGAACGTCAGAGCAACAAGTATCTATTCTCAACACTCGTCAAATGCAAGGAGTGCGGCTGGTCTTTCCGGCGCACAGTGCGTACCTATAAGAACACATATGTGCGCTGGGTCTGCTCCGGTCACAACGGCAAGGGTGCTGATAGCTGCCCTAACGCTGTAACGGTAGACGAGGATGAACTCATTGACGTACTTCAGGAGTACTTTAATAATCTCCTTGCTTCAAAGAAAAATGTGATTCACTATGTAGTCGGCGAATTTCAGCGGGCATACAAAGCCAAGGATGAGAATCTTGAATATGAAAAGCAATTAAACGCACAGCTAGCAAAACTTAAAAAATCCCGTCAGAAATATATGGACATGTACACCGATGACCTCATCACAAGAAAAGAGCTAAATGAAAAGATCGGAGGTATGAGGCAGGAGATAGATCGGCTTGAAAACGAGCTCAAAATGGTATCCTATAACTTAACCAAGGGCGAGCAGCTAGAACACATACTTAACCATACATTCAAAGCCATAGAGGATATTCCCGATGTGCGCAAAATGACAAATGCACAGCTAAAACAGATTGTGCAGAAAATCGAGGTCGATAAAGACGGAAATGTAGATATTTACCTCAAGCTCTTCGGTGATCTCGGGCTTGATGAAAACATTCTTATTAGTCACAACCGTACATAAGGACCTCACAGAGCGCCTGCCGCGCATCAATCCGGCGCTGTATCGGCAGGTGCGCACTCTGCTGGATCTCAACAAGGCGGAGCGGCACATCAGAGGCGGGCTTGCCACAAGGCGCAAGTACAAAGGCAAATAGACATCGGAGGGCGCAGCGAAATGCGGTTTTCGGGAATATGGCTCTCTTGAGAAGTTGAAAACAGCGGGAGAAATCGCAGAAAGCTGCAATTTCTCCCGCTGAAATGTTGGGTCAATTTCCGAAAAAGCGAAAGAATACATTCTCGATTCAAAGTTTTTTGTTGACTGACCTTGCATCTGAGGATATACTTTAGTTAATACATAAGAGAGGATCGAAGCACATGAATATAAAGAAATTCGTCATCGGTTTTCTCGCGGCGCTGTGTTTAATATCGGCGTCGCTGCCTGCCGCACTCGCTGCGCCGGCAAAGGACGACGGAAGCTGGGATAACCTTGTCGCGGACTTCCTTGATAAGTATGAGGATCGCAACAGGTCCTGCTCGATTACCCCCGGCTACCGCAACCTTGTCACCGGCGAGGAGCACCTCTACAAGGGTGGGGAGTACATGGTGGCATGCAGTATGTATAAAGTACCGCTGAATATGTTTTTTACCGAAAAAGTTTATAACGGTGAAATGGACTGGAGCACAAAAATCGGCGGCGTGGAGTATTCCGATATACTGGAGGGCAGCATCGTCCGCTCCAGCAACAGCAAGTCGGAGCTGCTCATAAGAGAGCTCGGCACTTACAACGAATACCGCCGCGCTATATGCCGGTACATGGGTGAATACCCCGACAAGGTCAGCTCGAAGTACTATGAGAATAACTACTTCACCGCCGAGCAGATGATCTTCTGCCTGCGGACGCTGTACGAAAATCAGGAGCGGTTCCCCGGTCTCATCGACCGTATGCTCGAAGCGGAGCCGGAGAACTACTTCAATTATCACGCGCAGAAATATGACGTTGCCCACAAGTACGGCTATATGTCCGACGTAAACTGCGGCAAGCCCTGCCGCATTGCCTGAGTCTCGGCAAAGTTAAGGCAGGCAGATATAAATCGTCAAATCCGTTTTTTCCTTTCCGCTGTGCCGGTGCAGGCTCGTCAAATATGCGCTGTCATATCTCCCTCACATAATTTTTACCTCTTTTGCAGACAATAGGAGTGTAAATCGAGCCAAAGGAGATATATATAATGAAAGCAACCGGGATAGTACGCAGAATCGACGATCTTGGGCGGGTCGTCATACCCAAGGAAATCCGCCGCACCATGCGCATCCGCGAGGGTGACCCGCTGGAGATATTCACCGATAAGGACGGCGAGCTTATCTTCAAAAAATACTCCCCGATAGGCGAGCTGTCGGATTTCGCCGCGCAGATCTGCGACAGCCTCAAAAAATCCACGGACGGCATCGCCGCCGTGTGTGACCGCGACACGGTCATCGCCATCGCGGGCGGCGCGAAGCGCGAGCTGCTCGATAAGCCCATCAGCCCCCAGCTCGGGCAGATAATGGATGAGCGCTCGACCTACCGCCTTGAGCTCGGCATGAGCGCCGTGCCCGTGTGCGCCGCCGACGAGAAATTCTGCGCCTGCGTTGCCGTGCCCATCATCACCGAGGGCGACATCATGGGCTGCGTCCTCTTTGTCGCGCCGCGCGGCAGCGCACCCGCCACGGAGGTGGAATTTAAGCTCGCCCAGACCGCCGCGTGCTTCCTCTCCAAGCAGATGGAGAGCTGATCAATGCGCCTTTTTCCCGCCCACAGGCTCGCCCTGCGGGCGGATTTTTCTGTTTAAGTAACCGCTGAATAAATAGCTGTCAGCGTCTGAACGGATAATTTTCTGTCTGATTTCATTAGCTTTTTTTGAAATACACAAAGTATTTCTGCAAAAATCTCATTTTATCAGCCGAATAAATTATTCGCCATGTCAGGCGGTTGCCGCGCAAGCGGCGAGCCTGACGGCATTTGATGAAATAGTGTGATTCATCACACTATTTCTCGCCCAGCCATCTGACGTATTTAATCAGCGGTTACTTAACCGCAGCTTGTGTTTCCGGTTTGTAAATTTTTTTATTAAAATTGCAATTTTTATCTTGAAACCTGCGGAGTTATGCTGTATAATGAACTGCGTGTACGGAAAGGAAGCTCTGATTAAATGCGTCAGATGGTCGGGCGAGAAAAGTTTTCGTATAATAATGAGAACGGATTTTTTCCCTGTCAGACGCTGACAGCCGTTTATCCAGAGATTCCGAAAGTATACGCATAATTACGAAAACGAGGTACGCCAGATGGAGTATACTGCAATAGCGGAATGGCTGAACACCGCATTTTCCGGATATGACAGCGCCATTCTCGGCTTTATGAACACCCTTGCGGGCAAGGCGGGCGGCTTTCTCACGCCGCTGATGAAGGTGATAACCTTTCTCGGCGAAAAGGGCATCATTTTCTTTTTGCTTGCCATCGGCTTCATGTGCTATTCCAGAACGCGCAAAATGGGCGTTTGTATGTTCGGGGCGGTGTGCTGCGGCGCGCTTATCACGAACATCATCCTCAAGGACATGGTCGCCAGACCCCGTCCGTTTGAGTATCTGGCGCTGTACAAGAGCTATTGGGACTATATCGGCTCTCCGGCGGAGAGCGGCTTCTCCTTCCCCTCCGGACACGTGACCGCAGTGACGGCGGGCATGGGCTCGCTGTGCTTTACAAAGGGGAAAAAGATGATACTGCCGACGGTGATAGTCGTGGCGCTGATGGGCATATCCCGCAACTACCTCATGGCGCACTTCCCGTCGGACGTGCTGTTTGCGATGCTGATAGGCGCGTTCTCGGCGTTCGTCGCCTACCTCATCACAAAGGCGATATTCATCTATCTTGAGGATAACGACGACTTCCCCGTCTGCGCGGCGATACTGGACTTTGACCTGCCCGTGCGTCTGCCCGACAAGGAGACCGTGACCGGACTCATCAACAGCGTCGGCAAGGGCGGCGGCAGCGGACGCGGCAAGCGCGAGAGCCGCACCGGCGGCGAGCGCGGCGGACGGCGAGCGGCAGTGCGCGGCAACGGAAGCGCGGGCAGCTTCAAAGCCGCACTGAGCGCGGCGGCAAGCGCCGGAGGCGGACTGCTGAACAAGGTCGGCGGGCGCAGGGCAAGCCCCGCGGACGACGGCGAAAACGAGCGCGACAGCGCGCCCAAGCGCGGCAAAAGCTCCGACTGGAGCAGCAGATGGGAGAGCTACAAGGACGGGCGCGGCGCGAGCCGCCGCGCGGACGAGGGCGTGCGCGAATACCCCGCGCGCCCCGCGAAGCCCGTTGACGAGCCGACAGCCTTCGCCGCTTTTGCGGAGGACGACGACGCGGACATGAAGATCGCGCCGCCGCGCCGCGCGAAGAGCGACGGCTTTGACTGGGACAGCGCCCCCGCCCCCGCCGCGCGCCGCAGTGCTAGCGCACCCGCGGCGGACGATGACGGCATAGACTGGGCAAGTCTGGGGCTGGACTTTCTTGCGGACGATGATTTCTCCGCCGAGGTCGAGGAGCCGCCGCGCCGCCGCAGCAGCAGCGCAGCCTCCGCCGCGCGGGAGACGAGGAGCGCCGGCGGCGGCTACAGGGGCAGACACGAAAAATGATGCAGAGGCAACGCCGCGAGTCGCGGCGTTGCCTTGACCGCTCGGTATCGCGCATACCCGAACGAAGGAGAACGGACAAAATGAAAAAACTATTCACATTCATGCTTGCATTTGCAATGATATTCGCGCTGTGCGCCTGCACGGCTGCCGCGACCCCGACGGCGGCGGAGACGCCCGCGCCGACGGAGACGCCGTCGCCGGAAGTGACCGACAGCGCCGCGGACGCCGCCGCGCAGAGTCGGCGCGACGCGCAGAGCGAGGCGCTGGTCGGGCTGCTGAGCGACTTTGAGACGAAGATACAGTCCGGCTCCGCCGGATCGAGCCTCAAGGCTGTCGGGCAGGCGGCGCGGCTGATGGACTGGGCGACGACGGACGGCGCGGATATGCCCAAGGACGACATTACCGGCACGGCGGAGGGCTTCATGCTGCCGATGAGCGAGGAGGAGAAGTCGCTCTTCCTCATGCAGATACAGGCGCTCGACAACGCATACCAGCAGCTTCAGATGCCCGGGCAGGAGGAGCTGCTTGCGTCCGCCGGCGTCGCCGACTGCGGCTACCCGTGGGGCGAGGGGGCGAACGAGGTCGTCGAAACGCTGATGCGCGCGCTCGGTCAGCGCCCGCCGGAGGGCTATTCCGCGCCGGAGCAGCCCGCGGCGGATCTCTCGCTTTATAACGGCGTGCTGAACGCCTATTACACCGCCATTGCCGAGCGGCGCGACGTGACGACGCTGCCCGCGCAGATGAATCTGAACATCCCTGGCTTCTACGCCTCCGGCGATCTCGGCGCACTGGGCTACTGCTATTACGACGTCAACGCCGACGGCACGGAGGAGCTGCTGATCGGACCGTGCGGCGCGGACTACCCCGCGTATGAGATCTTCGACATCTACACCATTGTCAGCGGCGAGGTCGTCACCGTCGCACAGGGGTGGGAGCGCGATTACTACGCCGTGTGCCCTGACGGAACTGTCGCCAACAATTCCTCCGGCGGCGCGGGCGAGTGGTTGTATGTGTTCTCCGCGCTCTCGTCCAACGGTATGCTCAACGCGAATTACTCTCTCATCTGCTCCGCCTCGGTTAACGCGAGCTCGCCTTTCTTCTCCGCCTCGGGCGGCGGCTACGCCTCCGATCCCTCCGCGTGGCAGAGCATAACGGACGCGGACTTCTGGGCGCAGTGCGAGAGCTTTGAGACGAGCTTTGTCTCGCTCGGCTATACGCCGTTCACGAATTACTGATTTCCCGCCCGATACATTTCAAGGCGCGCCGTGTAACTCTTCGGCGCGCCTTGCATATATATTTTCGGTGTGATAGAATACATTTATCATATATACTCATAAAAAGGGGCTGAGGTCATGAAGAAAAACCTGCTTGCGGCGTCGCTGCTGACCGTCACGTGTCTGTACGGTGTGCTCGCCGCGCTGATAATCCTCATTTTCGCGCTCACGGGGCTGCCGGTGCTGAGCGGTATACTGCTGAGCATTGCGATACTCCTTGTGCAGTTTCTCATCGGTCCGTGGCTGACGGATCTGAATATGCGCTGGTTCTACAAGGCGAAGTTCGACGGCGGCGTGCCCGCGTATCTCGACGGCTTCATCCGCCGCGTCTGCGACGAGCAGGGCATGAAGTACCCGAGGATAGGCTATATCAACGACGGCGCACCCAACGCCTTCACCTACGGGCGCACGAAAAACGACGCGCGCATCGTTCTCACGCGCGGCATATTTGAAATGCTCTCCGAGGACGAGGTCAAGGCGGTCGTCGCGCACGAGCTGGGGCACGCGCGCCACTACGATATGCTCTTGATGACTGCGGCGCAGCTCGTGCCGCTGGTGCTGTACGCGCTGTATAAGCTCTGCATGGGCGACGGGTCAAGGCGCCGCTCCAACTCCGACAGCAAGAGCGGGGATTACCTCGCCGTTATCGGCGCTGTCGCCTACGTGCTGTATATCGTGTGCCAGTACATAATACTGTGGCTGTCGCGCACGAGGGAGTATTACGCGGATGAGTTCTCCGTGCGCGAGACGAGAGATCCCGCCGCGCTCGCGGAGGCGCTGGTGAAGATAGGCTTCGGGCTGAGCGCGCACGGCTCGGACGGCGTCGCCGCCCCGAACGCCCTCGGCATTTCCGACAGCAAAAGCGCCACCGCCATGGCAGTGGCAAGCTACGACGCCGACGGCAAGGTCTCCAAGCGCAGCATCTCCGCCGCGATGCGCTGGGAAATGTGGAACCCGTGGGCGCTCGTGTACCAGCTCGGCTCCACCCACCCGCTCATCTCCCGCCGTCTCCTCGCCATCAGCGCGATGTCCGCCGAGTACGGTCAGCCGCCGTACATCAGCTTTGACGAGACAAAGCCCGAAAGCTACGCGGACGATTTCGCGCTTGAGCTGGTGATATATTTCGCGCCGTGGCTCGCGGCGATAGTGCTGCTCATCGCGGCGTTCGCCGCGGACAGCGTTTTCTTGTACGCGCTTACCCCCGCCGCGGCGGCGGCGCTGTCGCTCGTGAAATTCTGCTGCATACATCCCACTCACGACTACCCCGCCGACACGGTCGAGGGGCTGCTGGGCAGGGTGAAGGTCTCCGGCGTGAGGAGCATACCCTGCACCCTGCGCGGCACGATAATCGGGCGCGGCAACCCCGGCTGCATCTTTGACGAGAACTTCGTCCTGCGCGACGCGACCGGCATCGTCATGCTCAACTACAACCAGCCGCTTACCATCATCAACAAGCTCTTCGCGCTGTTCCGTCTGCCGGAATATTTCAGCAAGACCGTCACCGTGCGCGGCTGGTACCGCCGCGCGCCCGTTCCGTATGTCGAGCTTTTGAGCTACGAGATCGACGGGAAGGTCAAAAAATGCTTCGGCTACGGCTTCGGGCTGGGCTGGCGCATCGCGCTGCTCGCCGTGAGCGCTCTGCTGGTGCTGGCAGTCGGGGTATGACCCCGCCCTAAGGAAGCGCCGAATATGAATATCCCGCCGTGTTCATCCGGCGGGATATTGCGTTTTATACCATTTTGTTCGTCAGACGTCCGATCCCCTCGATCTCAACGTCCACCACGTCGCCCGGGCGCAGCCACTGCTGCTCCTCCCCGTGCTTTTCAAGGGCGACGCCGCTGGGCGTGCCGGTGAAGATGAGATCGCACGGCTCAAGCGCGATGTAGCGCGAGGCATAGCTGACGATGCGCGCGCAGGAGTGGATCATGTCGGCGGTGCTGCCGTCCTGCCGCAGCTCGCCGTTGACCCAGCTTCTTATGCGCTTGCCCGCTGCAGGGTCAAAGCCGTCCGCCGTGACGATGCACGGGCCGCACGGACCGAACCCCGGAAGCGCCTTGCCGATAAGCCACTGACTGGTGCGCTTCTGCGGCGCGCGGCAGCTCAGGTCGTTGCCGCAGGTGTAGCCGAAGATGCACTCTGCAGCTTCCTCCTCCGTCACGTTCCACGCGCGTTTTCCCATCACTATCACAAGCTCCGCCTCGTAGTCGTAGCTGTCCTCCCACGCGGGCAGCGTCACCGCCGCGCCCGACGGGGCGAGCGCGTCCGCGAATTTGGAAAACAGTATCGGCACCTCGGCACTCTTGAGATCGACCTTCTCCGCGTGCGCACGGTAGTTCAGCCCCACGCACACGAGCTTGCCGGGCGTATTCACGACGTTGAGATACTCCGGCGCGTCCACGACGGGCAGCGCCGCGTTGCTCTCAATCTCGGCGAGCGCGGCGCGCTCCGCGCCCGCGATAACGCCGTCTATCGTTTCTCGGCAGCCCGCCGCCGTCGCGTCCGCAACGCCGCGCGCCGTCACAACGCCGAGGTGCGCCTCTCCGTTGACCCTGATATTGCAGATCCTCATTATACATACAGTCCTTTCGCTTTAATTATATGGAAAGCAGCGTATATATAATATAGTATATTTGTCGGCTTTTCAAGCCTCGCCGTTTATATGCTCCATAAGCTCGCCCCACAGCTCCAGCGCACGGAAGCGAAGCTCATACCCCTCGCTCTCGGTGATGACGGCGTAGCCGTCTCGGCTCATCGTCTCGCTCAGCTCTGCCGCCGATACCGTTGGGGCGCACAGCGGCGGGAACACCACGCACCACCAGTTGCGCCCCTTGCCCTCGCCCAGCGTGACGCGCAGGGAGTCGTATTCCCCCGCGGGGAGCGTGAAGCTGTCGTAGCGGCGCAGGGGGAAGCGCTCTCGCGCGAGCGTGACGGTCACGCCGCGCCCTCCGGCGCGCTCCGCCGCCGCCTCGGCAACGCCCTGCAAGCTGCCGGAGATAAGCTCGCGCGCCTCGGCGCAGCTCGCCGCTCCGTCCAGCCGCGGCTCAAGATACGCCAGCACCGCGTCGCGCACCTCGAGCTTTACCGCCTGCTCGCGCGCGTCATCCGACGCCGCCACAACGTGCAGCCGCACAAGCTCGCGGCTGAGCGCCGCCTGCTGCCCCTGCGCCCATGTTCCGGCGCACAGCGACGCGCACAGCGACAGAAGCAGCGCCGTTTCAAATACTCTCACACGTTCAAATGCTCTAAGACGCATAATGAAAACCGTCCATGCTCTTATGTACTCGCCGGCCGTTCCCGACTGTAAAAAGAGTATGGACGGTTATATTGATTCTTATACGGTCAATCTTCCCACGGGCAGCGCCGTGCGGCAAAAGCACTCCATCCCGTCAAGCGCCGCGAGCGCCCTGTCCGCCTGCGCCTTGTCGGGGAATATCCCGAACACTGCCGAGCCCGTGCCCGTCATGACCGCGCCCAGCGCGCCCGCGTCCAGCAGCGCGCCCTTCAGCTCCGCCACGGTCCTCATGCGCCGATCGTCCACATATTCAAAGACGTTGTACATCCTGCGGCATATCTGCCCCAGCTCGCCCGCGCGCAGCGCCTCTATAATGCCGGCGGTGTCCGGATGGTGGCGCGAGCGGAGCATATCGAGCTTTCTGAAAAGCTCCGGCGTGGAGACGGAAAACTCCGGCTTGCATATCACGAACGCACAGTCGGGGAAGTCCGGCAGCGGCGTGAGCCGCTCCCCGCGCCCCTCGGCGAGCGCCGTGCCCCCGCCGACGCAGAACGGCACGTCCGAGCCGACGTCGCCGGAGATCTCCGTCAGCCGCGCCCCGTCGAGCCGTCCGTCAAAAAGGCGGTTCATCGCGCGCAGCACCGCCGCCGCGTCGGCGGAGCCGCCGCCCATGCCCGCGCCCACCGGTATGCGCTTTTTTATCTCTATCTCCGCGCCGCGCCGCGTCTCCCCTATCTCCGCGAGATAGCGCAGCGCCGCCTTCACGGCGAGGTTGCGCTCATCGCCCGGGATGAAGTGCAGATCGGTTTTTGCGCGCACGCAGCCGCCGTCGTTGAGCGTAATGCGTATATCGTCGCCGAGCGACACGGTCTGCATGACCATGACCATGTTGTGAAAGCCGTCGTCCCTTTTCTCGGTCACGTCGAGGGAGATGTTGAGCTTGGCGTAAGCCCTTTCGGTCGTCTCTCTCACCGTCGTCACCCCCACAGATACACCCGCAGCTCATACGGGCGCGTCGTGTAGCCGTTGGCGATGACGAAGTTGTGCTCATAGTTTGCCAGCGCCAGCTCCGCCTTTTCAAGGTTGTAGCTCCACGGCAGCTCGAACCTGACGAGCTTATTTGTGAACGAGCACGCCACCAGAAGCCGCTTCCCCTCATATTCCCGCTCGTACACGTATAACTCGCGGCTTTCGGGCATAAGCTCCCTGTATGTGCCGTAGAGCGCTACGGGGCTGCTCTTTCTGAACTTTATAAGCTCGCGGTAGAAGTTGAGGATGGAGTCGGGGTCCGCGTCCTCGTCGCGGACGTTTATGCTGTGGTAATTGCTGTTGACGTAGAACCACGGCGCGGCGGTGCTGAAGCCGGCGTTGGGCTCATTGCTCCACTGCATGGGCGTGCGGGAGTTCTCGCGGCTGCGGTCGTGCACGAGCTTGAGCACCTTCTTTGCCGGCATGAGCTTCGACGCGAGACGCACGGCGTTTGCCGTCATGACGTCCTTATACATATCCAGCCTCGGCAGGGCGATGTTGAGCATACCGATCTCCTGCCCCTGATAGATGAACGGCGTGCCGCGCTGGAGCATATACATTGCCGCCAGCATCTTCCCGCTCTCCTTCCAGTACTGCTCGCTGCCGTAGCGGGAGATGATGCGCGGGTGGTCGTGGTTTTCAATGTACAGCGCGTTCCAGCCCTTGCCCTCCAGCTTCTTCTGCCACGAGGTGAACGCCCTCTTCATCTTCCTCAGGTCGAACGGACGCGGCACGAAGTCCGTCATGAAGCAGTCCGCCTCCATGTGCGAAAAGGCTATCATCTCGTCGAGCACCTTGTCCTTGCCCTCCGTGACGTATCTGAGCGCTATCTCCGGCGTTGTCAGCGGGCTCTCGCCCACGACGAAGCAGTCATACCCGCTCAGCACGTCGCGCTTGAACTCCGCAAGATAGCGGTGCACGTCCGGACGGTTGGAGTAGTGCTGCATACCGTTCGCGGCGGGCAGCTTCGGGTAGACGCTCGGCAGTCCCGGGGTCTTGGAGATGTAGGTTATCACGTCCTCCCTGAACCCGTCCACGCCCATGTCCAGCCAGAAGCGCATAATGTTTTTGACCTCTTCGCGCACCTTCGGGTTGTCCATGTTGAGATCCGGCTGTTTTCTTGCGAACAAATGCAGATAATATTCGTCTAAGTTACTGTCATACTCCCATGCCCCGCCCTCGAACTGGCTCGTCCAGTTGTTCGGCGGCAGGCGCTTTTTGCCGATGTACTGCGCCGGACGCCAGTAATAGTAGTCATGGTACGGGTTAGTGCGGCTCTTGCGGCTCTCCTTGAACCAGCGGTGCTCGTCGGACGTGTGGTTGACGACGAGATCCATGAAAACGCGCAGTCCCCGCTCGTGCGCCTCGTCCAGCACGGTTTTGAATATCTCAAGGTTGCCGTAGTCGGGGTGTATGTCCGTATAGTCGGAGATGTCGTAGCCGTAGTCGGCGTTGGGCGAGGGATAGAGCGGGGAGAACCATATCGCGTCCACGTTGAGGCTCTTGATATAGTCCAGCTTGCTCAGCACGCCCCAGAGATCGCCGATACCGTCGCCGTTGCCGTCGCAGAAGCTGCGCGGCCATATCTGGTAGACCGCCATCTCCTTGTACCATTCATTTTTTGACATCGGGATTTCCTCCGTTCCTTTGTCCGCTTCTTATTATCAGTATTGTAGCACAGCATTGTGCTTATCTCAACCGCAGCGCCGAAGATTTTTTAGCTCTTTTTGACGAAAATGCACCAAAGCCACCATTGTTCACAGTGTAGCTGTTGACAAATCCCCTGTTTTTATGCCATTATATACACTCAACGATGCCGCGTATCACCGCGCGTCGAAACGAAAGGACTGTACGATGAAAAAGCGTATTATATCATTGGCTTTTGCCGTGCTTATGATGCTTGCGATACTGCCTGCCCCTGCGTATGCCGAGCAGTTCACGAGTCTGCCGCAGGCGACCGCCGGAACGCCGCTTTCACAGGTGATAGCGACGCTCGGCTCGGGTGAGAGCGTGCTGAGCAGCAGCCCGCTGCCCGCAGGGTGCGAGCTCAAAACCGATGCGTTCCAGAGCACGGTCATGCTCACCGGCACGCCCACCGCCCCGGGAAAGTACAGCTTTACCGTCACGGTCGGCGACGGCTCCATCGTCACAAACTCCATAACCTGCTATCTTGACGTTCTCCCCGCCACGCCGGTCATCAACACCTCCGGCAGCGTCAACTGCTATATCGGCGGCGAGGCGCGCCTGACCGTCGCCGCGAGCGCCGCGGACAACGGGCAGCTCACATATCAGTGGTATCTCTCGCCCAACGGCGCAGCCTCCGGCGGAACGCTGCTCCCCGGCGCGACAGGACCGGAGTATATGGCGAACACCTCCAGCGTCGGCACGGCTTACTACTACTGCGTCGTCACGAACACCAACGGCGGCGCGACCGCCTCGGCAGTCTCCGCGCCCATCCTCGTCAGCGTCACGCAGCCGGTCGTGAGCAGCGTCATGATAAACACCATGCCCGCCAAGACCCGCTACACCGTGGGC
Organism: uncultured Oscillospiraceae bacterium; assembly: GCA_934572325.1. Classification (GTDB taxonomy): domain Bacteria; phylum Bacillota; class Clostridia; order Oscillospirales; family Oscillospiraceae; genus Limivicinus. The sequence continues at coordinate 1,241 of CAKTKT010000044.1, read as the reverse complement.
GAGTCCATCGACACCGCGGGGCTGACGCTCGTCGTCAACTACGGCGACGGCACACAGCAGATCATTTCCTCCGGCTTCAACGTGTTCCCCACCATCTTCACGAGCGCGGGCACGATCGCCGTGGAGCTGACCTACGGCGGGAAGATCTGCTCTCTGCCCGTCACAGTCATGACAGAGGAGGACAGCATACAGGGCATCGGCATGGTCGTTCTGCCAAACAAGACAACGTATAAGCAGGGCGAGCAGCTTGACACCGCGGGGCTTGTTTTCCGCGCGTACATGGCGGACGGCACGTATAAGGACATCGACTCCGGCTATACCTACGCGCCCCGCGTGCTCAACAACGCCGGCAATCAGGAGATTACGCTGACATATAAGAACAAGACCTGCACCTTCACCGTCACCGTTCAGGCGGCGCAGACGGCAAACACGCTTGAGATCGCGTCCTCCCCCGGCAAGCTCGTCTACAACGTCGGCGACAGCCTTGATACCTCGGGGCTCGTTTTGAAGCTCGGCGACAAGCTCATCACCGCCGGCTTCACCTGTGAGCCGAGCGTGCTGTCCACCGCCGGCTCGCAGGCTGTGCGCGTGCGCTACGGCGGCATGATGACGACGTTCACCGTCACCGTCAACTCCGCCTCCGCCAGCCCCTCGCCCACGGTCTCCCCGTCGGCAAGCGCCTCCCCCAGCCCCTCAGTAAGCCCCTCAGTAAGCCCCTCTGCAAGCCCCTCGACCGCGCCGCAAAAGCACAGCGGCGGCTCGAAAAACGGCGTGCTCGTTGCGATCATGCTCGCGGCGCTTTTGTGCCTTATCGCGCTGGGCACGTATATGCTCATCATGAACGCGGGCGGCACGGAGCAGTTCAAGGCACAGCTTGAGTATAAGCTCTACAAGCTCAAGTCGCGCTTCGGGCGCAGAGGTCGGTGACGCGCGGCAGGGCGCGGTAAGTCTCGGTAAACACAGCGCGGCGTGTCGGAAATTTCGGCGCGCCGCAAATTTTTTCGTGAAAAGCAGTTGACAGGCGGGCGCAAAGTATGGTATTATCTCTTGGCTGAATGAGGAAGAGACCCGTGCGGGTGTAGTTCAATGGTAGAACACCAGCCTTCCAAGCTGGATACGTGGGTTCGATTCCCATCACCCGCTCCATCTACGGTGCTGGGTTGGATATGCGCCAATAGCTCAGCAGGATAGAGCAACTGCCTTCTAAGCAGTAGGTCGGGGGTTCGAATCCCTCTTGGCGT
>CAKTKT010000043.1 GCA_934572325.1 uncultured Oscillospiraceae bacterium | reverse complement strand
CCGCGGATCATGTTGCAGATGATCTCAACCTTGCGGGGAGAAATACGGGCGTATTTGTGCTCCGCACGGGCAATTTTTTTCTCGTCCATTTTTTCTCCTCCTTACTTGCCGGTCTTGCCGCCGGAATGACCGCGGAAAGTACGGGTCGGGGCGAACTCGCCCAGCTTATGACCGACCATATCCTCCGTGACATACACGGGAACGTGGCGGCGACCGTCATGCACAGCGATGGTGTGTCCGACGAAGGACGGGAAAATGGTGGAGGCGCGAGACCAAGTCTTGACGACCTGCTTGTTGCCGGTCTTGTTCATTTCATCGACTCTCTTCAGAAGCTCGGGAGCTGCGAAGGGGCCTTTTTTAACACTTCTGCTCATTAACTGGTTCCCTCCTTACTTTGCGTTGCGGCGCTTGACGATGAACTTATCGTTGCGGTTCTTAGTCTTGCGGGTCTTGTAGCCGAGTGCGGGCTTGCCCCAGGGAGTGACAGGACCGGGACGACCCACGGGGGACTTGCCCTCGCCGCCGCCGTGGGGGTGATCGCACGGGTTCATGACGGAGCCGCGCACGGTGGGACGGACGCCCATGTGGCGCTTGCGTCCCGCCTTGCCGATGTGGACGTTCGCGTGGTCGATGTTGCCGACCTGACCGATGGTGGCGAAGCAGTCCATGCGCACCTTGCGGTACTCACCGGACGGGAGCCGGACGGTAGCCATGCCGTTTTCCTTTGCCATGAGCTGTGCGGCAACGCCCGCGGAGCGGACGAGCTGCGCGCCCTTGCCGGGGTAGAGCTCGATGTTGTGGATAACGGTGCCGACGGGGATGTTCGCCAGAGGCAGAGCATTGCCCGGCTTGATGTCGGCGGCGGCGGACGCCTGAACGGTGTCGCCGGCGGAGAGACCCACGGGGGCGAGGATGTAGCGGCGCTCGCCGTCCTCATACTCGACCAGCGCGATGAACGCGCTGCGGTTGGGGTCATACTCAAGGCGGAGGACCTTCGCGGTCATCTCGCGCTTGCTGCGCTTGAAGTCGATAATGCGGTACTTCTGACGGTTGCCGCCGCCCTGATGGCGGACGGTGATGCGTCCGTAGCTGTTGCGTCCGGCGTTCTTCTTGAGCACCTCGACGAGAGACTTCTCGGGCTTGACGTGCTTTTCAACTCCGTCAAAGCCGGAGACAGTCATCTGTCTGCGGGCGGGAGTGGTCGGTCTGTAGGTTTTAATAGACATTCTTCATTCCCTCCTTATGCCATGCCTTCAAACAGCTCAATGTTCTTGGAGTCGGCACTGAGCTTCACGACAGCCTTTTTCCAGGAGGCAGTTCTGCCCATGGGGTAAGCGCCGGTGCGCTTCGCCTTGCTGTGGACATTCGTGGTGGTGACCTTTATGACGGTAACGCCGAAGATCTCCTCGACCGCCTTCTTGATCTCTATCTTGTTGGCGTCCTTGGCAACCTCAAAGACGTACTTCTTGATGTCGAGATCCTCCATGGACTGCTCGGTGATGATGGGGCGGATAACTATATCGTATGCGGTCTTCATCAGGCGAACACCTCCTCGATCTTTGCAAGGGCAGCCTTATCGACCACCATCTTGCCGCTGGTGAGTATCATATACGGGCTGAGGATCGTGGCGATGGTGGTGGTCACGCCGGCGATGTTGCGCGCGGACTTGACGACGTTCTCCTCCACGTTCTCCGTCACGACCAGCGCCTTGCCCTCCACGCCGACCTTGTCAAGGAAGGTCTTGAAGGTCTTGGTCTTGATCTCGTCCATCTTCAGACCGTCGATGACGATTATCTCGTCCTCGGCAGCCTTTGCGGACAGGGCGGACTTGAGCGCGATGCGCTTGACCTTCTTGTTGAGAGTGTAGCTGTAGTCGCGGGGCTTGGGCGCGAACGCTACGCCACCGTGCGTCCACACGGGGGAGCCTGCGTAACCGGCGCGGGCGCGGCCCGTGCCCTTCTGACGCCAGGGCTTTCTGGTGGTGTAGGAAACCTCGCCCTTGGTGAGCGCGCTCTGCGTGCCCTGACGGCAATTCGCCAGGTGATTCTTGACGGAATCGTGGAGAACGCTCTTGTTCGGCTCAACGCCGAATATGGCCTCGGAGAGCTCGATCTCGCCGATCTTCTCGCCTGCCATGTTAAAAACTTTTGCAATAGGCATTTATGCTGCTCTCCTTTCTTTACTTGGTACGTGCGGAAGCCTTCTGCGGGTTGACACGCGCGGAGGCCTTCTGCGGGTTGTGGCTGATCGCGGCGGCATCGCCCTTCTTGACGGGCTGGGTCTTGACGGTGTCCTTGATGTAGACAAGGCTGCCCTTGGGACCGGGAACAGCACCGCGGATGGCGATGAGGTTAAGCTCCGCATCGACCTTGACGACGTCGAGGTTCTGCACGGTGACCTGATCGACGCCCATGTGACCCGCCTGCTTCTTGCCCGGGAAAATGCGGGAGGGATCGGTGCTCGAGCCCATAGAGCCGGCGTGACGGTGAACGGGACCGCCGCCGTGGCTGGTGGGAGTGCGGCCCTGACCGAAGCGCTTTATAACGCCCGCGTAGCCGTGACCCTTGCTCGTTCCGGTGACGTCCACCTTGTCGCCCTCTGCGAACATATCGGCTTTGATGACGTCGCCGACTTCGAGCTTGCCGCTGTCCTCAAGGCGAAACTCCTTGAGGTGCTTGACCATGCCCACGCCCGCCTTTTCAAGGTGACCCTTCTCGGGCTTGGTGAGCTTCTTCTCGGCCACTTCCTCGTAGCCGAACTGGACTGCCTCGTAGCCTTCCTTCTCCTTGGTCATCTTCTGCACGACCACGCACGGTCCCGCTTCAATGACGGTGACGGGAATGACCTTGCCAGCCTCGTCGAAGATCTGCGTCATGCCGACCTTCTTGCCAATGATGGCTTTCTTCATTTTATTTCCTCCTATCGGTTATTGGTTGCCCCGCTTAGCCCGGGCTCTGCCCGTCCAGAGGCTGGCAACTTAACCCGTCCGCATACGCAAGCTGCGGACAATGGGTCTTTAACTTGTACTTCCGGTCGCTGACCGGCGCTGTGGGGGATGGGGCGATTGCCCGTCAGAGCTTGATCTCGATCTCGACGCCCGCGGGGACCTCAACGCTCATGAGCGCCTCGACGGTCTTCTGAGTCGGGTTCATGATGTCGATAAGGCGCTTGTGGGTGCGGCGCTCGAACTGCTCGCGGCTGTCCTTATATTTGTGGACGGCGCGGAGGATCGTGACGATCTCGGTCTTCGTGGGCAGGGGGATGGGACCGGAAACTTTCGCGTCGGTGCGCTTCGCCGCCGCGACGATGGTCTCCGCCGCCTTGTCGATGAGCTGATGATCGTAAGCCTTGAGGCGGATACGGATCATGTTCTTGTTGGTGGTGCTTGCCATGCTGTTTTCTCCTTTTTTGTACGTTTTTTCGGCGGCATTGGCTCCGCCTCGATTATGCGTACAGATGAAGCCCGAATTTCTTATACACACAACCGTGCGTATCAGACCGCGTCCGAAAAACAAACCGGCTTTTCAAGCCGGTCCTATCCCCCGTCCGCGCGATATACGCGCATATAAGATAGGCTTCAGCCGCCCGATTCCACGCCGGTATATCCCGACGCCGGACATACTCCACGGAAGTTACCTCATTATTTGAGCAATCTCCCGCTTCTTCGCATAATACGCCCGTGCTCTCGCACACACGCCTTATAAATATATCAACTAATTGCCCGTATGTCAAGAATTTTTTTCGTTGTTTTTGCAGAAATTTACGTGTGGATTTCGTCGGATTTCACAGGGAAGCCCCAGCCCTCGGCACGGCGCTTGTATTTTCCCCGCCTCTGTGATATGATTCACCCATATCCCGCTCATTTCCCCGTGGAGGTGTGTTCATATATATAATAGTAGTAGCAACCAGCTTGGTCAAAGCGGCGTGCGCCGCTTTTTATCCGACCCTGACCGCGTCATCCTCCTGCTCGTCGCCCTTGCGCTCATTGAGCGCATCGTTATGTTCTTCCACATCGGCGTCGGCGTCGTGGGCGACAGCGACGATGTGGCATATATCCGAAGCGGCATAGTTTTTGCCGACACCGGCGTGCTGTCCGTGTGGTCCGACTACCCCACGGCAAAGATAATGCCGGGCATGCCGGTGCTGTGCGGGGTGTTCTCGCTCATCTTCGGCGAGGGCGAGGCGTACATCAACGCCCTGCGCTGCTGCATGATCGCGTTCGGCTGTGCGAGCGTCTACGTGTTCTATAAATGCTGCTGCGCCGTGCTGCCGAGGTGGTACGGCATATTTGCCGCCGCGTCGTTCCTGCTGCCGAACTGGGTCTGGTCGGACAACAATGTGCTCACCGAAGCGCCGTATCTTCTCTTCTATCTGCTGACGTTTTATTATACGCTCCGTATGGGTGAGGAGAGAGCTGTGTCGCTGCGCGACACAGCCGGTTACGTGCTCAGCTTCATGCTGGCGCTGATGTTCCGCCCGAATATCCTGACGATGCCGCTTTTTACGGCGGCGTATCTGCTGCTTTTTAAAAAGCGGCGGGCGGGAACGCTCGCGCGTCCGGCGCTCGTGCTCGTGTGCGCGCTGCTTGTGTTCGTGATCCCGTGGTCGGTGCGCAATTACCGCATCTTCCATCAGTTTATCCCCATCACGAACGGCGCGGCGAACCCCACGCTGCTCGGCACGTATCAGGGCAAGAGCGCGCCGCGGGATGAGGAGCTTGACTATGAGACGAACGTGTACGCCGTCATACGTGAGAAGTACAGCGGGTATTATGACGAAAACGGGGTAATAAAGGATCTCTCCGCCGGTGAACTGCTCGGCGAGGCGACGGACAGGCTGAAGGCGCAGTACCGTCTGCGCGAATGGTGGAAGCGCGATCCGAAGGGACTGATCTGGGCATATCTCGTCAGCAAGCCCGCCTGCATGATAAACTGGGTGTGGTGCTGGCTGCCGAATCCGCCGCTGTACTACACGCTGCACTATATTAGCTGCGTCAACTTCGCGTGCTGCACACTCTCGGTCATTCTCGCGTTCGTTGCCCGCCGCAAGCGCGGCATAACGCTGTTCCTCGCGCTCATATACTGGGTCAATCTCTATATCTTTGCGTTCTCGTTCGCGTCGGAGCGCTACTCCGCGATGCTGATGCCGTTTCGCTATATGCTCTGCGCCGTGGGGCTTTACGCCGCGGTGGAGCTTGTCCGCGAGCGGCGCGCTAGAAAGCGCATATCATAAGCGCAAAACTGCTGCCTCCAGAGGGAGACAGCAGTTTTACTATCATTATTTTTACTTCGCGTAATCGACAGCCTTGGTCTCGCGCAGGACGTGGACCTTGATCTGACCGGGGTAGGTGAGCTCGTCCTCTATCTTCTTTGCGATGTCGCGCGCGAGGAGAACCATCTGATCCTCGCTGACCTCCTCGGGCTTGACCATGATGCGTATCTCACGCCCCGCCTGAATGGCGTAGGAGCTTGCAATGCCGGGGAAGCTCTTGGAGACCTCCTCGAGCTTTTCAAGACGCTTGACGTAGTTTTCGATATTCTCGCGCCGTGCGCCCGGACGGGAAGCGGAGATCGCGTCCGCCGCCTGAACGAGGCAGGCGACGACCGTGTGCGGCTCAACGTCGCCGTGGTGCGCCTCTATCGCGTGGATGACCGCCTCGGACTCCTTATACTTGCGCGCGATGTCCACGCCTATCGTGACGTGGCTGCCCTCGACCTCGTGGTCAATCGCCTTGCCTATATCGTGCAGGAGACCGGCGCGCTTCGCCGTGGCAACGTCCACGCCCAGCTCCGACGCGAGCAGCCCCGCGATGTGGGACACCTCGATAGAGTGGTTGAGGACGTTCTGCCCGTAGCTCGTGCGGTACTTCATGCGGCCGAGCAGCTTTATAAGCTCGGGGTGCAGACCGTGGATGTTCGTCTCGAACACGGCGCGCTCGCCCTCCGCCTTTATCGTGGCGTTGACCTCGCGCTGTGCCTTGGCGACCATCTCCTCGATGCGCGCGGGGTGGATGCGCCCGTCCTGAATGAGCTTCTCCAGCGCGAGGCGCGCGACCTCGCGGCGGACGGGATCGAAGCTGGAGACGGTGATCGCCTCCGGCGTATCGTCAATGATAAGATCGCAGCCGGTGAGCGTTTCGATGCTGCGGATGTTGCGACCCTCGCGCCCGATGATGCGACCCTTCATCTCGTCGTTGGGGAGAGGTACGACGGAGACGGTGATCTCGCTGGCGTGGTCGGCGGCGCAGCGCTGGATGGCAGTGGCGATGATCTCTCTCGCGCGCTCGTCCGCCTCGTCCTTGTACTGGGCTTCGACCTCCTTGACCTTCATTGCCATCTCATGGGTCACGTCGTCGCGGATGCTGGCGATGAGGTAAGCCTTGGCTTCCTCCACTGAAAAGCCGGAGACCTTTTCGAGCATTTCAAGCTGGCTCTTCTTTACGAGGGCGATCTCCCGCTGCTGCGCTTCGGCAGCGGCGAGCTTGCTGTTGAGGGTGTCGTTCTTCTTCTCAACGGCATCGACCTTTCTGTCAAGGGTCTCTTCCTTCTGCTGCAAGCGGCGTTCCTGCTTTTGCAGCTCGGCGCGGCGCGCCTTTTCCTCCCGCTCGTACTCGGAGCGGGCCTTGTGTATTTCTTCCTTTGCCTCTACGAGAGCTTCCCTTTTCTTGCTCTCTGCACTTTTTATTGACTCATTTATTATGCGTTTCGCTTCGTCCTCCGCGCTGGCGATCTCGCGCTCGGCGACCTTCCTGCGGTAGACGACGCCAAGTATAAACGCGACAGCCGCCACGGCGGCTATGATAACGATCCACAAAGGCGTTGGCATAGTAAGTAAACACACCTCCATTCTTTAAGAATTTTTTGGTGGTTTAGCCGGATATTTAGATGTTATTCTAATCTAAATAATAGTGAGGGCAGCTCGCTCCGCCGTTTTCGCCGGACGGTTGCAGAACGGTGAAAACGCGGTATGACGCGCCCTGTTGGTTTTAAGAGGTAATATATCATGAAGACCTCCCCAAGGTCCCCGTCAATATTAACTGTCTTATTTTATCCCTTAATCGGTGTTATGTCAAGTGACCTGCCTCAAATTTTTAAATTTTCCTTTAAATAAACAGCAAACAGCGCTTGCTCAAGCAGCGGCTGCGGCTTTTGCCCTGCGTCTTGCCGCGAGCGCGGTGCGCACACGGGCGCTTATGCACGAGGCTATGAGCGTGATAACGGAGATGCTGACGATATACGCCGCCCTCTGCGCCGCGAACGGCACGGGCAGCGCCGTGCATATCGGCGCGCATACCATCACGACCACGGCATGGATGAGATAGATGTCAGAGCTGATGCGCGAGATGAACGCCGTGAGCTTGCAGGTGAAAAGCCTTGAGATATAGCCCTCGTTTACGGCAAACGTGTACACGAGCGCAACGGACGCCGGCAGAAAGAGCGTCGTGCTGTTCACGTTCAGCCAGAAGTTTTCAAAGCTCAGCTCCGCGAGAACAATAAGCGCTATCGCGCCCGCCTCCGCCGCCGTGGAGAGCAGCGGCGATGCGGCATTTTCACGCCGCGTGAGGAAGAGCTTTGCCATCAGGCAGCCCACCGCAAAATCCCCCAGCCGGAACACAGGGAACACATAGGTGAACCACGTGGAGAAGTCGCGCACACGGTTCCCGTCCGCAACGTGTGCAGAGTAGACCGTCTCGACCAGCGCCGCTGCCGCCGCCTGAATGATCCAGATCGCCGCCATGGCAAGCATTGCGGAGCGCCGTGTGCGGCACTTTTTCACCCCGCGCAGCACCAGCGGCAGCATGAGATAGGAAAATAGTATGGACGAGAGATACCACGCAGGTCCGTTATACGAAAAATAGTACTCATTCAGCGGAATCCACGCCTGCACGAGCAGCACGTTCGCCGCGACCTTGCCCAGCATGACCGGCAGAGACGCCAGCCCGTTTATAACGCCGTAAAGCTCCCCCGCGGCGGGGATGACGAGCATGATGAGATAAAGAGGATAGAGCTTTATTATCTTCCGGTATGCAAGGCGCGCGCTGCCGCCGAGGGTGATGTGCTCGGTGTCCATGCTCTCAAGGTGGTTATACCCCGAGAGGAAGCCGGACATAACGAAAAAGACGGACACGCCCAGATGCCCGAACGTGCACAGATGCATATGGAAAGCCGTGACCCCCAAGCAGGCGAACGTGCGCACGGCGTCAAGCGATGTCAGTCTCTTTTTCATATCTTCTCCTTTTTGCGGCGGCTTAGATCTGCGTCAATTATACAGCATATGCTCTCACTGCGCAAGCCCCGATGCGGCAAGCTCACGGCGAAGCTGCCGCTCCGCCGCGTCCAGTCTCCCCGGCGCGAACGGGCTGTCCAGCCCCGCCGCAGCTAGCGCGCCGAGCAGCGTCTCCTCCCCGCGCGGCAGCATTTCAAGGTATTTCGCCAGCCCCGCGCCGCTCTGCGCGCACTCAAGCGCGTATATCTGCTGCGCCGCGTCGCCGGAGACGGCGTAGCTTATCACGTAGAAGGGCGACTCGAAAAAGTGCGTTATATCCGCCCAGCTCATCGCGTAGTAGTCCTCGCTTACGCCGTCGTAGTACCCGAACTCCTTCGCCGTATCGAGCGATATGGCGTTTATCGCCTCCGCCGTCAGCTCCTCGTCACGCAGCGCGTACACACGGCTCTCAAACTCCGCGAACGACGACTGCATCACATAGGCGTCCAGCGTGCCCGCGAGCTTTATCCGCCGCAGCATTTCAAGCTCCTCCTCGTCGAGCACGTCCGCAAGCCTTTCCATCACGAGGTGCTCCATCGACTGGGAAAAGAACTCGGAGAGGTCGAGGGATTCGTAGGCGTTATAGTTATAATAGCTGTCGAGAAAGTGCCCGAACTCGTGCGCGAGCGTGAGTATGTCCTCGGTGTCGCAGTAGGGCGAGACGAAGAGGAACGGCGCATCGAAGCTGTCAAGATACGCCGTGAACGACATGGCAGCCTTCGTGTCGCTCTGCTCAAGGCTGTACAGCCCGTGCGCGAGCATAAAGTCAAACGCCTCCCGCACGTCCCCGCCTATGCTCTCCGCCGCCGCGCCCACAGTCTTCAAAAGCCGCCGCTCGCTCATATATGAATAGACTATGCTCTCGCCCGGGTCGAGCGGCATAAGCTCCTCATAGAGCGGCACGAGCTTTTCCCGCACTCCGGCGACGAACGCCGCCGCCTCGGCGGGCGTGTAGCTGCGCTCATAGGCGGCGTACTGCATCGCCTCATAGCTTTCGTATCCCATCTCCTCGGCGAGGGCGCGGCGCGTCCCGATAAGGTCGATATACACCTCGGCAAAGCGGGCGTTATACTGGCGATAGTATTCATTCAGCGCGCGGGCGTACTCCTCGCCGTCAGCGTCGGCAAGATAGCTCACGTAATCCACCGTCTCCCCGTCGAGCACTATCTGCGGCTGGGCGGCGAGGTCATAGTAGGCGTTCAGAAGCTCGCTCTCGCGCTGCATGAGCGCCACGGCGCGCTCGGTGTACATCTGCGCGCTGCCCTCGCCGTAGTCGGCGGTGAAGCCCTCCCAGAAATACTCCCGCTCCAGCTCCTCGGCAAGCGCGGAGGCGGCGCAGACGGTGTACAGCCGCTCCATAAGCTGCTGCTCCAGCGACCGGTTCTCGCCGCACCACGAATACTCCGCGCCGTAGTACTCGTCCGTCAGATCGCGGAGATAGCGTATCTCCGCGAGAGTGTACATCGTGGAAAAGCGGTAGTATTCATCGTAGCACTCATCCAGCAGCGCCGTCACCTCGTCAAGCGCCGCGCCGGAGGAGAGCGCCGCCTCCGCCGCGTCCACTGCGGCTTCGAGCGCGTGCGTGTCCGGACGGACATACTCCATGTCAGCAAAGCGCGGGATGTCCGCCTCGTCTCCGGCGCGCAGACCCGACGGCGCTTTACCGCCGATAAAACCGCGCACAGCCTCCATCGGGCTTGCCGCGCACGAGGCGAGCACAAGCGCGGCGAGCAGCGCGCATATTATACCGCTTAGCTTCCTTTTCATGGCGTCTCCTTTTCAAGGCTATAAAACTTCATGCATGAGCGCCGCAGCACAAAAATGCGAAAATACCGGTGCATGGAGCTTTTTGCGCATCATTTCCTGTTGCCCCGCAGGGGCGAGGAAACGGCGCATTTCTTGTTTTGCTATGCTTTCGCATGGCAAAAAATAAATAAATAAATTTTTCCCCGTTTTTCATAAGATTTTATCACAATATCATGAATTCGTAAAGATTGCACAAAAGCGCTTGAATTTGGAGCATGATTCCAATATAATGATGTGGCAGTTTGCATTATGCGGGGAGGTAAAAGCAAATGAATGAGATCTATGTTTCCGGGCATCGCAACCCCGATACCGACTCCATCGTCGCCTCGATGGCGTATGCGAAGCTCCGCAACGCGCTTGGCGACCGCGAATACAAGGCGGTGAGGATCGGCGCGCTAAACGACGAGACCCAGCATATGCTCGATCACTTCGGCTTTGAGCCGCCCGAGTATGTGAAAAGCATGCGCACGCAGGTACGCGATCTCGACTTTGACCGCCCGCCGGAGCTGAACTGCTCCGTGACGGTGGATCTCGCGTGGCGGACGATGCGCGAGGGGGAGATTGCCACCATGCCCATCGTCAACGACGACGGCTCGCTCTACGGTATGCTCTCCGCGGGCGACATCGCCAGCTATGACATGGAGACGATATATTCAAGCCACATCGACGAGCTTCCGCTCTTCAACCTTCTCAGCGTGCTGGAGGGGCGGCTCGTCAACGAGTGCGGCAGCACCGCCGAGTCCGTGTCGGGCGACGTGACCATCGCCCTGCCGCAGTCGTTCGACGATCCCGCGCTCATCAGCCCCGGCACCATCCTCATCTGCGGCGACCAGCCCGACGTCATCGAAAACGCGCTTGAGCACGGCGTCAACTGCCTCATCATCTGCCAGGCGGACATCAGCCAGACGCTCGTTGACTGCGACAAGCCCACCTGTATCATCTCCACGCCGCTCGACGCGCGGCAGGTCTCGCGCCTCATCTTCCAGGCGACCCCCATCGACCGCGTCTGCAAGACGACGAGCAACATCGTCTGCTTCCACCTCGACGACCTTCTCGACGACGTGCGCGAGGTGCTTTTGAAGAGCCGCTACCGCTGCTACCCCGTGCTCGACGCGCAGCAGCGCGTTGTCGGCACGCTCTCGCGCTTCCATCTTCTGAATCCGCGGCGCAAGCGCGTTGTCCTTGTCGATCACAACGAGGCGGCGCAGTCGGTCATCGGGCTGGATCAGGTGGAGATACTGGAGATCATCGACCACCACCGCCTTGCCGACATTCAGACGCGCCAGCCCATCTCCGTGCGCAACGAGCCTGTCGGCAGCACCAACACCATCATCACCGCCATGTATCAGGAGCACGGCGTGATGCCCTCTCCGCGCATGGCGGGGCTGATGGCGGCGGCGATACTGTCCGACACGGTCATGTTCAAATCCCCCACCTGCACAAAGCGCGACGTCGCCATGGCGGAGCGCCTCGCCCGTATCGCAAAGCTCGACCTTGAGGCGCTGGGGCGCGAGCTGTACTCCGTCTCCGGCGCGGACGACAAGCCCGCGGAGGAGCTTTTCAAATCCGACTACAAGCAGTTCCACATCGCCGAGAAGAACCTCGGCGTCAGCCAGATAACCTGCGTTGACGCGAGTCATCTGCTCACGCGGCGCGAGGAGTTTCTCTCCATGATGGCAAAGCTCAAAAAGGAGATGGACTTCGACTGCGTGATACTCATGATAACCGATGTGCTGCTCGAGGGCTCGTACCTGCTCTACATCGGCTCGGACGAGGAGATACAGCAGGCGTTCTCCGTCACGCCCAAGGACAACTGCGTGTTCCTCCCCGGCGTGATGAGCCGCAAAAAGCAGGTCATCCCGATGCTCACCGCCCTCTGGGGATAAAAAGCGTTATATATAATATCCGCGCGGTATGTGCTGCACCGCGCGGATATTTTGCGTCTTTATCGTCTATCACATCAGATCCCTGTCGTTTTCGCGCCCGCAGATGATGTTGAGGTTGCCGTTGCGGCAGCGGATGGCGTCTATGAAATCCTTCGTGACGTTTTTATCCCTGAGCGAGACGAGATACGTCAGCTCGAAGAGCGTGCCCATATTCGTCGTGCGCACGCGCACAAGCTCGTGGCTGCGCGTGTATTTTTCAAAGAGGTCGTCGAAAAGCTCCTCATAGTCGAGATTTTCCGGTATGGTTATCTTGAGCGTGCGCGCGCCGCCGCGCTCGCCGAAGTGCAGCGCGCCCAGCGCCAGCAGCGCCGCGGAAAACAGCGCGAAGAACACCGCCGCAAGCCCCACATAGCCCATGCCGCAGGCAAGCCCCAGCGCCACGGAGAAGAAGAGCCCCGTTATCTCCCGCGCCGTGCCGGGCGCGGAGCGAAAGCGCACCAGCGCGAACGTTCCCGCCACGGCGAGCCCCGCGCCGACATTCCCGTTGACCATCATTATCACCATCGCCACCACGCACGGCAGCAGCGCCAGCGCCACCGCGAGAGAGCCGCTGTGCGCGTTTCTGAACGTGAACACGCACGAGGCGAGCACGCCCAGCACCAGCGCCGTGACCATGCACACGGCAAACTGCGCAAGCGTTATGGACGATGCGATTATGCTGTTAAACATTGAGTATTACTCCCTTTATCAGATTGGTCTTGTAGCACGTGCCGTATTTTGAAAAGCCCTGCGGGAAAAGCCCGTCCTCGCTGAGCATGCGCGCCAGCCACAGCGGCGCCGCCTGCGGCATCTTTATCTCCATGAGCACCTGCCCAGCGTCCAGAAGCTCCTCCCCGTGATCGCCGAGCGTGACGTCCAGCTCGGTGTCACGCCAGCGGATGCTGCTGTCGAACGTTATGCGCAGCTCCCCGTCGTCTCTTGCGCGGTACGCCTCGCGGTCACACGCGATGAAAACGCGAGGGCGCATGTCGTTCATGCGGAGGAACCAGTCGATCTCCCGAAGCATCTGGCTGTCGTCAGGGGCGGGTATGTCTCCGGCGAGATAGCGCGCGGCGGCGTCCGCCGGCATCATGACGCGGCGCTTGTACACCACGCCCTTGAATTTCTTCTTCAGCTCCACGAACACCGCCCCGTCCGGCGCGGGCACGTTGTACGCGCGCACACGCAGCTTCTCCTTGTATACGGGCGCGTCGATGGAGCGGCGGATAAGCTCAAAATCCGCGGTGTCGTAGTAGAGCGAGCATACCGTGCTGCTGAAAAACTCGTCCGGCTCTATATACCCGTCGAGCCGCGCGCGTATGCGCTCATACTGCTCGGGCGCGAGCAGATATTTCTTTTCATAGCGCTTGAAGGTGAATATCGTGTCCTTCACTTTCATCCGCTCCTCTCGTCGTCACCGGTTGAAATATCGCTGCATCTCGTCGGCGCTGAGCTTCATGTACTGCTTTATCGCCGCGACGCACTTGGCGTTCCAGTCCCGCGCAGTTATCGTTGCGCGCAGATCCGCCACGGCGGCGCGCCACTGCGCGAGGGTGATCTTGCTCAGCGCGCCGTCGCGCGCGACCTCCGGCTCTATCTGGGCGGCAAGGCGCGTGATCTCGGCATCGACGTTCGCGTTGGAGAGCGTCGTGGACAGCACCTCCCCCGCGCGTGCGAGAAAGCGCGCGCGGAAGGCGGGGTTATTTATAAGCTGCGTGATGAACACGGCGCTCTGCGTGCTCGAGGGCTTCAAAACGTTGCCGAAGATGCTGCCGGACGAGCGGAGCGTCGCGTCCAGATCGTAGAGCATGAAGCGCCACCTCCCGTCGCCCTCGGTGGAGCGCGCGTAGCGGAGGTTGCCGGTGGATAGATCGGTGTTCGCCGAATACCCCTCTATTATCATCCAGTCGATAAGGCAGTCAATATCCACCAGCTCACAGAAGCGCGCGTAATTTTTCGCGTCCTTCAGGTCGTTTTCCTGCGCGAAGCGTATGACGGTCTCATAATACTCGCTCTTGGGCTTTGCCCACGCCTTCATCACGGTCACGCTGTCGCGCGAAACGCCCATGAGGTTGGCGTAGTGCTGCTCATTGACCTTTTCCATGAGCGCGTAAATGCCCTTATACACTCCGTTTATGTACAGCACGCAGTAGCGGCTGCGCTGGGTGGGCACCTTGTCGGAATATTGCAGGCAGAGGTTTTCCAGAAGCTCGTTGCGGATGATGCTGGCGTTCTGATCCTGCCCCGCGCGCAGCACGAGCGCCTTAAAGCTCGTCACGCCGCCGGAGAAGAGGTCGTAGTCCAGCTCGCTCTCCCCGTACTGCCCGCGAAAGTGTATGCCCATGTTCTTTTTCGGCAGGACAAGGCTCGTCTCCCCGTGCATATCTATGCCGCAGGGGATGGAAAAGCCCCCCTCCTCGCCGTAGAACGCGATATTGCCCGAAAGCTCGATATTCTTCTTCCCGCCGCCGTACATCAGCCTGAACGCTGCCGGATCGTCGGCGGCGAGGCTGACGACGGGCAGGGCGTGTCCCTCGTTAATGATGAAGCTGTATGTCGCCGCGCGGCTGGGGAGCGCCCCCGGCTCGACCGCGAGCGCCCGCACGACCGTGGTTTTGGCGAGCGTTATAAGTCCTGAATAGGGAAAGCTCGCCGCCGTCGGGGCGGAGCCGTCGAGCGTATAGTATATCTTCGCGTCCGGCGCGGCTTCGAGCACCGCGTCCACCGACGTCACGCCGTCAAACACCCCGTCGCCGGAGACGCATACGACTGAGGCGGAAACACGCCTTTCGCCGCCGGTCTTTTCCGCGCCCGGCCGTGCGGCGGCAAAGTAGAACCAGCCGTTCTCCCCGCTCACGCGCCCCATGCTGCCGTTCGCGGGAATATCGTGGAGAAAGACATAGTCCGCGACCTCGCCGCCGCGCGTGAGGTACAGCCCCTCCCCAACGGCGCTCAGCTCAAACGGCGCGTGGAGATAGCCCTCGTCCGCGGCTTTGTCGGACTTGTCGCAGATGACCGTCACGCTCTGCCCCGCGGCGAGCGTCATATCAGGAAACGCCCACGCATCCAACGCCGCGTCGTCGTCCGAAAGGCAGTAATCCGCAAGCCGTACCTGCGCGGAGGAGACGTTTTTTATCTCCACCCAGTCGCAGAAGCCGAGGTTTTTCTGCTCCAGTGTTGCGGTGTTTGCGGTGACGACCTCGCTTATCACGAGAGGCGAGGGCATATCGAGGCTCTCCTGCCAAGCGTCATACCCCTCGCGCGTGTTCTCATATCCCGGGGTGCACCAATAGGTCTCCGCCCACTCGCCCTCGGCGCTGCGCGCAAGGGCAAGTCCGGCTTTTCCCGTCGTACACTCCGCCTTATCTATGAGCGAGCCGCGCGCATCGCGCAGGCACACCGTCTCCCCCTTGGAGAGGGAGAAATCCGTGTGCATGGGTACGCCGGGATCGTCCGTGCCGTCGGCGTATATCACAAGCTGCTCGCCGGGGGCAAGGGTGTACAGCGGCAGCGCCCAGCCGGCTTTATCCTCGCCGTCGGCGAGCGTGAAGCCCGTAAGCTCGATAGGCGCGTCGGACACGTTCTCCAGCTCTATCCAGTCGGGGAACGCGCCGGTGTTGTCCATGACCGAGGCGGTGTTTTTCGCCATGAGCTCGGATATCACGAGCCGCCCCGCATACTCGCTGACCGCAGGGGCGGCGGGCGCGGGCGTCTCCGCAGGCGCGGCGCTGCCGCAGGCTGTGCACAGCACGGCGGCAATTGCCGCCGCGAGCGCCGCCGCAACGCGCGCGCGTATTCTGAATGCGTCTGTGATCTCTCTCATCAGCCGCCTCCGTATATCGTATAATAAATCATGTTATTATACATTTTTCGGC
Source organism: uncultured Oscillospiraceae bacterium (assembly GCA_934572325.1). Taxonomy (GTDB): domain Bacteria; phylum Bacillota; class Clostridia; order Oscillospirales; family Oscillospiraceae; genus Limivicinus. Next base: position 114 of record CAKTKT010000043.1, on the reverse strand, counting down.
TTGGTACGTCAAGCGCGTAAAATCGGGCAGAGCCGCAGGCGTGTAGGACTACAATACATATTGGACAAGTGAATAAAAAGATATGAAGGATATGGTCTCATGGGTTATAGTTGA
>CAKTKT010000042.1 GCA_934572325.1 uncultured Oscillospiraceae bacterium | reverse complement strand
AAACGGTTCTACTCTTGCCGCTCGTTCTATTCGCTCGAGGACTTCGCAAAGCAGCTCGCTGTCCACAACCGCCGCTCTAACAACTTGCCCATGAGACCCCTCCGCTGGCTGTCTCCCGCTGAGATTACTGTACAATATGTTTGACAAACCTACACGTAAATACCGGCAAAAAAACCGGCGGAGTATAAATGTCAGTTTACGCGGAGAAATAAGTATGTTATAATGTCAACAGCATTGTGATGGTTTTGTTTATCACTGATTATCACTGAAAACGAGGTGTAGAGATGGAAAAAAGAGCGAACATCCTGGCTCTTGCGACTAAGATAAGTCTTGAGAGCATGACGTACACGGGCATCACCTACAATGACCCCGAGTATCGTATCCTTGCGCCCATTATCACGGACGATATGTGCAGCGTGGCAATGCATATGCGTCTTGAAACGACGCGCACCGCGGAGGAGCTTGCGCGCCGCTGCAATGCGGACGTGAATTTCGTGCGAAAGCAGGCGGACAAGCTCGTCGATGTCGGCTTTGCGCGCACACGCATAACGGACGGCGTGCTTGGCTACTACTACCCCATATGGGTCCCCGGCATCATGGAGGGCATACTCTCCAACCGTGAGCAGTGCGACCGCTATCCCGATCTCGGCTGCTGCTTTGAGGAGTACACGCGCCGCCGCATCGAAATGCTCGCCCCGACGCTCAACTCCGGCAAGCTCGGCATGAGCTTCATGCGCGTCATGCCCGTCATGAGCGCAATCGAGAACAACTCCCGCACGGCGTCCTACGACGAGATAACCACGCTCATCGAAAACGCCACGGCGATCTCCGTCGGTCCGTGCTCCTGCCGCCGTGCCCGCCGTCTCATGGGCGAGGGCTGCGGTCATCTGGAAGACGATATGTGCATGTACCTCAACGACAACGCCATCAACTTCTCCAAAACCGGCGCGCACCGGCTCGTCACCAAGGAGGAGGCGTATGAGATCCTCAAGCGCGCCGAGGACAACGGGCTCGTGCATGAGATCAACCAGACCCCCGGCTTCGAGGAGACCACCGCGATATGCAACTGCTGCGGCTGCTCGTGCTTTGCGCTGCGCATCGCGGAATACTTCCGCTCGAAAAACGCGATCCGCTCCAACTTCACCGCGCGCGTGGACAAGGAAAAGTGCGTCGCCTGCGGTCAGTGCGTTGAAAACTGCCAGACGAACGCCCTTCGCCTCGGTCAGAAAAGCTGCACCGCCGACCCGCACATCTCGGACGCTTACGACTCTGACCGCGCCATCCCGTGGGATCGCTCCAGCTACAATGTGGAGTACCGCACAAACCGCTCCGACGTTATGGAGAGCGGCACAGCCCCCTGCAAGGCGGTCTGCCCCGCGCACATCCCCGTTCAGGGCTACATAAAGCTCGCCTCCATGGGGCGCTATACCGAGGCGCTGGAGCTTATAAAGAAGGAAAACCCGTTCCCCGCCGTCTGCGGGCGCATCTGCAACAAGGCGTGCGAAAGCGCGTGTACGCGCGGCATTATCGACTCCTCCGTCGCCATCGACGACATCAAGAAGTTCATCGCCGAGAAGGATCTTGACTCCGCCACGCGCTATGTGCCCAAAATGCTCAACCAGACCGGCAGACCCTATACTGAAAAGATAGCCGTCATCGGCGCAGGTCCTGCGGGCTTGAGCTGCGCGTACTATCTCGCCGTCAAGGGCTATCCCGTGACCGTGTTCGAGAAGGAGGACAAGCTCGGCGGTATGCTGACGCTCGGCATCCCCAGCTTCCGACTGGACAAGGACGTTGTCAACGCGGAGATCGAGATACTGCGCGAGCTTGGCGTGGAGTTTCGCACCGGCGTCGAGGTCGGAAAGGACGTCACGCTCGATGCGCTGCGCGCGGACGGGTACAAGGCGTTCTACCTCGGCATTGGCGCGAGCCGCGGCACTGCCGTCGGCTGCAAGGGCGATGAGCTTGCGGGCGTGTTCACGGGCATTGACTTTTTGCGGGACGTCAACCTCGGCAAAGCGCCCGAGCTAGGCAAGCGTGTCGCCGTCATCGGCGGCGGCAACGTCGCCATCGATGTGGCGCGCACCGCCGTGCGCCTCGGCGCGGAGGACGTGACCGTCGTTTACCGCCGCAGCAGAGACGAGATGCCCGCCGATGCAGACGAGGTCGCCGAAGCCGAGGCGGAGGGCGTGAAGTTCCGCTTCCTCGCCTCCCCTGCGGAGATCTCCGGCAGCGGCAAGGTCGAGGCTCTCACGGTCGAGCTGATGGAGCTTGGCGAGGCGGACGCTAACGGTCGCCGCAGAAGCGTCGGCACGGGCAAGCTGGAGACCGTCGGCATGGACAGCGTCATATCCGCCATCGGGCAGAGGATAGATCTCTGCGGCATCGCAGACTTCAAGACCAGCGCCAACGGCACGGTCGTCGCGGACGCGAAGAGCTATCAGACGAGCGTGGACGATGTGTTTGCCGGCGGCGACGCCGTGACCGGTCCGAAATTCGCCATTGACGCTATCGCCGCGGGCAAGGAGGGCGCAGTGTCCATCCACCGCTATGTCCACACCGGGCAGACGCAGGACATCGGGCGCGACAACCGCGATTACAAGGCGCTCGACACCGCCACCGTCGCCGTGTCCATCGGCAGCTTTGACACCGCGCCGCGCCAGAAGCCCGCCTGCGGCAGCGCCGCCGAGGCGAAAAAGACCTTCAGGGATCTGCGCGGCACGCTCACCGAGGAGCAGATAAAGAAAGAGGCAGACCGCTGTCTCGGCTGCGGCTGCGTCGTTGTGGACGAGGATCTCTGCGTCGGCTGCGGCATATGCACCACGAAGTGCAAGTTCGACGCCATCAGGCTGGAAAAGACGCTCGACAACAAGGGGCAGACATATTATCGGACGCTCCTCACCGCTGTCACGAACACGCCGTCCGCGCTCGGTCGTCTGGCGAAAAAGAAGCTCTTTAAAAAGTGAGCCGGTGACTGCCCATGCATGAAATTGGCGTTGTGCGCAGTATGTGCAAGACCGTTGCGGACTACGCGCGGGAAAACGGCATTGCCCACGTGGATGAGATCGTCTGCGAGGTAGGCGAGCTGTCGCTCGTCATCCCCGAATATGTCGAGGAGCTTTACCCGCCCGTGAGCGAGGACGTTCCGGAGGTTCGCGGCGCGAAGCTCATACTGGAGATCGTTCCGGGGCTTGCCGAATGTGACGACTGCGACGAGATCTTCAACGTTGTCGCCAACGAGGGGTATTGCCCCAACTGCGGCAGCTTCAGCAAGACCGTCCTCTCCGGCAGGGAGTTCAAAATAAAGGAGCTCCACGTCGCCGAGGGCTGACACGATAGTTTTTTGATGTACTGCTGCAAAGTGCCCCACACTTTGCAGCAGTATTTTGTTGACTATGGCGGGTTCTGCGTGTAAAATTAACGCATGAATATAAAACGGAGGTACAAAAATGCCTGCATTTACTGATTTTACGTTTCGCTCCACAAACGCCGTGAGCACCATTCACGCCAGAAAGTGCGCTCCCGACGGCGCGCCGCGCGCCATCGTGCAGATCGTCCACGGCATTGCCGAGCATATAAACCGCTACGATGATTTTATGCTCTTCCTCGCGGAAAACGGGATACTTGCCGTCGGCGACGACCATCTCGGTCACGGTCAGTCCGTCACGGACGAGAGCGACCGCGGCTTTTTCAACGACGACAACGGCTGGTTCTGCGTCGTGACGGATGAGGAGCGGCTACACGACATCATGGTCAAGGACTATCCCGACGTGCCGTACATCATGTTCGGGCACAGCATGGGCAGCTTTATCACGCGCACGTATATCATCGACCATGCCGACAAGTACGACGCTGCGATACTAAGCGGCACGGGGCACCAGAGCAAGGCGCTCGTCCTCGCCGGGTATCTCATGGCGGAGGCAATGGTCAAGTCCAAGGGCGCGCGCGGCGACGGACAAAAGCTCAACGACATCGCTTTCGGCACGTATCTCAATCATATCAATACGCCGCGCACGGAATTTGACTGGCTCTCGCGTGATATTGATACCGTTGACAAATACATTGCCGATCCTAACTGCGGCTTTGTCGCAAAAACTAGTCTCTACCGCGACATGATGGGCGGCATATGGTACGTCACCGCTCAGAAGAACATCGACCGCATGGACAAGACAAAGCCCGTCTACTTCATGTCCGGCAGCGAGGACCCCGTGGGCGACTACGGCAAGGGCGTGGAGCGCGCGTACAGGGCGTTCTGCAAGGCGGGGCTGCACGACGTGATGATCCGCCTCTACCCCGAGGGGAGGCACGAGATGCTCAACGAGATAAACCGCCTCGACGTTCAGCGTGATATACTCGGCTGGATAGACGAAAAGCTCCCCTGTATTGCGGCAAATAAAGCCGAATAAAACGTGCAACAGCGCCGTTCGGAAATCCGAACGGCGCTGTGAGCTATTATATTCTGTTTATTCAGCCTCGGGCGCGATGCCGGTGGCTTCGCCGGACTCGGAGACCTCGTAGACAAGCGCGTCCTCATCCGGCTCGTCATCGTACTCCTCCTCCTCAGCCTTGACCGCGGCGGGCGCAGGCTCGGAAAGGGCGCGGATGGAGAGGGAGATCTTGTGCTTGTCATCGTCAATGGCGGTGATCTTCGCCTCGACAACATCCCCAACGGTCAGCACGTCCTCGGGCTTGCCGATGCGGCGGTTGGCAATCTGGGAAATGTGGATGAGTCCGTCCACGCCGTCCACGACCTCGGCAAATGCGCCGAAGGGCATGAGCTTGACGACCTTGACCTGTGCGACGTCGCCGACGGAGTATTTGTTGGTGAACACGACCCACGGGTTCGCCTCGGGATCCTTGTAGCCGAGGGAGATCTTGCGCTTTTCCTTGTCGAAGTTTATCACATAGACCTCGACCTCATCGCCGACGGAGAGAATCTCGGAGGGCTGGTGGATACGACCCCAGCTAAGCTCGGAGACGTGGACCATCCCGTCAATGCCGCCAATATCAACGAATGCGCCGTAGCTGGTGAGAGACTTGACGACGCCGGAGTACTTCTTGCCGATCTCAATCTCGTTCCAGATAGCCTCGGTGCGCTCGCGGCGCTCCGCCTGCGCGACGCGGCGGATAGAGCCGACAACGCGCTTGCGTGCCTTGTTGACCTCGGTGATCTTCAACCGGACGGTCTTCTTGAGAAGCTGAGCCAGATCGGCGTCGCGGGGCAGATCGGTCTGAGAGGCGGGAACGAACACGCGCACGCCCTTGACGTTGACGACAACGCCGCCCTTATTCTCCTCGGTGACAACACCCTCCAGCACCGTGCCGTCCTCGGATGCGGTCTCGACCTCGTTCCAGCCCTTCGCGGCGTCAAGGCGCTTTTTGGAGAGCTGCGCCGTGCCCTCGACGTCGTTCACGCGGACAACAACAGCCTCGATGGGATCGCCGACCTTGATGACGTCCTCGACCTTGATGCCGTCGTCGGTGAACTCTGCCGTGGGAATAAAGCCGGAATACTTGGTGCCGAGGTCAACGCTGATCTCGGTGCCGGTTATAGCGACGACAGTACCTGTTACCTTATCTCCGTTATATATAGTTTTGAGAGTTTCCTCCAACATTTCGTCAAAGGATTTTTCATTCTCAAGCTTGGTTTCTTCAACTTTGATTTCGTCAGACATTTTGTTTCTTACCTCCTTAATTATCCACGCGGGCGTGGACGCCCCTGCCGTGAGCCCGACAGTGTCAACCGAACGGAGAGCGCCGGTATCAAGCTCGTCCAGTCTTTCTATAAACCGGACATTGGCGCAGTTTTCCGCGCAGATCTGTGCGAGATGCACACTGTTTGCACTGTGCTTCCCGCCGATGACGACCATCGCGTCACATTCAGCGGCAAGCCTTGCGGCTTCTTCCTGTCGCGTGAACGTAGCAGAACATATTGTATCAGATATTTTTGTGTTTGTACACCTTTTTTTTATGATACCGCAACATTCGTTAAAATTACTGCTCGTCTGCGTCGTTTGTACCACAACAGTTATCGCTTTTGTCCAGTAACTCTCATTTTCGTCGAGCCAGCGCGCCAATTCCTGCGCGTTTTCAAAAACGGCGTGCTCGCCGCACCAGCCGCATATGCCCTCTACCTCCGGATGCTCGCGCATCCCGATGATTATGACGAACCGCCCCTCCGCGCTCGCGCGGCTGACGATGGTGTGTATCGCCTTTACCTTCGGGCAGCTTGCGTCCGTGACGAGTGCGCCGCGCTCGGCAAGGCGGTCATAAACGCTCTTTGCAACGCCGTGGGCGCGGACGATGACGTGCTCCCCCGCCGCCGCCTCCTCGGGCGAGGCTATCACGCGCAGTCCCTGCGCTTTGAGCCGCTCGACCACGTCCTCATTATGTATAAGCTCGCCGAGGCTGCAGCAGCTCCCCTGCTCCGCAATCAGCTTTTCCGCCATCTCCACGGAGCGCCGCACGCCGAAGCAGAAGCCCGCGCTCTCCGCCAAACGTATCTCGCGCATCACTTCTCCTCCGCCGCCGCAATGCCGAGCCGTCGGCAGATAAGCTCCGCAATCAGCTCAAGGCTCTCGGCAAAATCCAGCTCGCTCGTATCGACGACGACCGCGTCCTCCGCCTTTTTCAGCGGGGCGGCGGCGCGACGGCTGTCCTGCTCATCGCGGTACTCTATATCGCGCAGCACCTCCTCAAAGCTCGCGTCCGTGCCCTTTTGCTCCAGCTCAAGCAGACGGCGGCGGGCGCGCGCCTGTGCGCTCGCCGTGAGGAAAATTTTCAGCTCCGCGTCCGGCAGAACGACCGTGCCGATGTCGCGCCCGTCCATGATTACGCTGTTCTCGCGCGCCATGCGGCGCTGGAGCTCCATCAAAAACACGCGCACAGAGGGCAGCGCCGCAACGTCGGATGCGCAGATGGATATTTCCGGCTCGCGGATGAGCGCGGTGACGTCCTCGCCGTTGAGAAACATATGCTGCTCGCCCGTGCCGCTGTACGCCATGGAGATTTGAAGCTGCGGCAGCAGCGCCTGCACGGCGGGCTCATCGCGCCGGTCAACGCCCGCGCGGTACGCGGCAAGCCCGACCGTCCGGTATATCGCGCCGGTATCAACGTATATGAAGCCAAAGCGCTTCGCCGCCGCGCGGGCAAGGGTGCTTTTCCCCGCGCCGCTCGGTCCGTCTATCGCTATTGCGTAATGTCCGTTCATTTTCTCTTCCCCTTATATTGAATTTCCGGCGACGAAGCCCGTCGCCCATGCAATCTGTAAATTAAAGCCGCCCGTGTAAGCGTCCACATCCAGCACCTCTCCGGCAAAGTACAGTCCGGAGACGAGCTTGGACTCCATCGTACGCGGGTCTATCTCTTTCGTGCATACGCCGCCGGAGGTGACGATCGCCTCGTCGATGGGGCGCGTGCCGCTCACGCGGACGGGGAACGCCTTGAATAGATGCAGCAGACGCATACGCTGCCCGCGCGTGATGCTGTTGACCTTTTCGTCCTCCGGTATGCCCGAAAGGCGCACGAGCACGGGGATCATGGCGTGCCCCGCGAGATCGCACAGCGCGTTTTTGAACTCGCGGTTCGCGTATTTCTCAAAATCGCGCAGCAGCCGAGCGTCGAGCTTCTTCTCGTCCAGCGCGGGCTTGAGGTCTATCTCCAGCCGGTACGCCGCCTCACCGAAGCGGCGCATATGCGCGCTCGCCGACAGCACGAGCGGTCCGGACACGCCGAAGTGGGTGAAGAGCATTTCGCCCTGCTCCCTGAATATGCGCCTGTCGTCCTCAAACGCCGACAGCGCCACATTTTTCAGCGCGAAGCCCTGCATCTGCGCACAGTATTCATCCGGGCTCTCAAGCGGAACGAGCGAGGGTCGAAGCGCGCTCACGCTGTGCCCCGCCGCGCGGGCAAAAGCGTATCCGTCGCCGGTAGAGCCGGTGAGCGGGTAGGAAAGCCCGCCCGTGCACACGCATACGGCGCGGCAGGCGATAAGCCCCGCCTCGACCGCAGCGCCGGTGACTGCGCCGTTTTCGATATGTATGCGCTTCGCCGCCGCGTGCACCACGCGCACGCCGGCGCGCTCGCAGAGTCTCGACATCACGCCCGCAACATCGTTGGCATTGTCCGAGACGGGGAAAACGCGGCTGCCGCGCTCCGTCTTTACCGGCAGACCGTGCTCTTCAAAAAAGCCGATGACAGCCTCCGGCGGCATACGGTTCACGGCGCTGTAAAGAAACCGCCCGTCGCCGGGGATGCTGCGCATAAACTCCTTTATATCGCAGTTATTCGTTATGTTGCAGCGCCCCTTGCCCGTTATGCGCAGCTTGCGTCCAAGCTGGCGGTTCGGCTCGAGCAGCACGGTGTCCACGCCGCGCTCCGCCGCCGTGAAGGCGCACATCATCCCCGCCGGTCCTCCGCCTATGACCACAAGCTCCGCTCTGTCGCAAATCATTTCGTGTACGCTCCGTTACCCATGACTGTTTTTATCTCCTCATCCGTCAGGCGGCGCCACCTGCCGGGGCGCAGATCCCCCAGCTCAAGCCCGCCCTCGCTGATGCGCACAAGGCGCTCGACCTTTAAGCCGCAGCAGGCGCACATCCTTCTGATCTGCCGGTTGCGCCCCTCGCCGATGGTTATCAGCAGCACCGCGCCGTCGGGGATGAGCCGTTCAATATCCACGCTTTCCGCGCGCACGGTGCAATCGCCTATATCAATTTCGCCGCGCAGACGCTCCGCCGCAAGACCGATGTTCTCGCCCCGTACCCACGTGCGATAGGTTTTTTTTAAGTTATGCGACGGGTGCATGAGGGTGTTTGCAAAATCCCCGTCATCCGTCATTATGAGAAGCCCCTCCGAGTACATATCCAGCCGCCCGACGGGATAGATGCGCCCCAGACCGCGCACAAGCTCCGTCACGTCATGCCGGCCCTTTTCGTCGCTCATCGTGGTGACGTAGCCCTTGGGCTTGTTGAGCATTATGTACGTCCGCTCCTCCTGCCGCGCCAGCGGCTTGCCGTCAACAAGGATGAGGTCAAGCCCCGCGTCGGCTCTGTCGCCGAGCGCGGCGACGCGCCCGTTCACCGTGACGCGCCCCGCCATAATATACTCCTCCGCCGCGCGGCGGGACATCAGCCCCGCGGCGGATATAAGTTTTTGCAGCCGTTCCGCCATGCGTTCTCCCGTTTTTTTTTTACGTTCGTGCAGCGACGTCCTCGCTGTACGCAAGATAATACTCCGCGATCTGCCTTCCGTCAACAAAAGCCGTGACCCTGCCGTCTCTCTGACCGGCGGAGACGGGCGCAAACTCAAACCACGGCAGCTCCGCCGTCAGCACGATCTCCTTCTCCGGCGGCAGCAGAAGCCGCACCTGCGTCTCCGGCACGAGGTAAGCCCAGCGCCGCTCGCCCGACACAACGGGCACGGCGAAGCGAAGCTCGTCCGTTATGCTACGTTTGACACAGCAGGCATACGCCCAGTTATAGAGCGCGGCATGGTCGTTCCAGTCGTCGGGCGCTGAGAGCGTGACGCACACGGTGCGCGCCCCGTCTCTCTCGCAGCAGGACACGAGACAGCGCCCCGCCGCCTCGGTGAAGCCGGTTTTCCCGCCGATGCAGCCGGGGCAGGAGCGGAGCAGACGGTTGTGGTTGACAAGCAGCCTCCCGTCCACAGCCGCGCTCGGCATACGGTCAAGCGCGGCAAACGCCGCGTTATCCATGCAGTATTCCATCAGCCGCGCAAGGTCGCGCGCCGTGAAGAAATGGGCGCTCTCGGGAAGCCCGTGGGGGTTGGTAAAGTGCGTGTTCGTCATGCCGAGCTCCTGCGCCTTATCATTCATGAGCGCGGCAAAGCGCGCGCAGTCGCCGGAGATGTGGCATGCCAGCACCTGCGCCGCGTCATTGCCGGACACGAGCAGCAGCCCCGTCACAAGCTCGCGCACAGTGCGCCGCTCGCCGGGCTTGAGTCCCATTGACGAGCCCTCGACGCTGCACTGCTCGCGCTTTATCTCTATCTGCTCGTCCATCGGGCAGCTCTCTATCGCAAGGATCGCAGTCATGAGCTTGGTCGTGCTCGCCATCGGCAGACGCATATCAGCATTCTTTTCATAGAGCGCCCAGCCGTTCGCCGTGACAATTGCGCTCTTCGCGCTGACGGAGGGCGCGGACTGCGCCTCGGCGTCGTTTCTGCACAGCGTGCACATCAGCGCAAGCATGAGCAGCGCGGCGAGCATCGCCCGCGCGGTATTTTTTGTTATCCTAATAATATGCACCACCCTTTTTGATTTGGGCAGTGCTTATTATTGACAAATAGAGAAGTTTTATTACTTCTTCTGTTTGTCGATGAAATTGTCAACGCGATCCATGACCTGCGGGACCATGTCGATGATCCGGTCAACGGTGTTGCTGGCAGGAGGCGTGACGTTGATCATTCTCACCGTGCCCTCCTTAATGACAAGAAAGCCGATAGGCTCGATCTTCACGCCGGTGGCGTTGCCGCCGCCGTAGGGGCGCGCCTCGCCCGACTTCTTGCCGTTGAACTCCACGCCGCCGCCGCCGAAGCCGAGGCTGATCTTGGAGATGGGAACGAGCGTGATGCCGTCGGGGGTGATTATCGGGTCGCCGACAACGGTGTCCACCTTGAGGACGTTCTTGACGTTGTCCATAGTTGTCTGCATGAGCTGGCTGATAGGGTTGTTATCCATTTGAGTCCATCCTTTCCTCTGCCTGTATATTATTGTTTTCTTTTGCTATTTCTATATCAATGACTTTTTCGTCATCAACATTCCGCTCTCTGCCCGCTCTCAGCTTCTCGCCGAGCAGGCGGAATTTGTTTTTGATGAGTATGCCGAGGGCGCTGTTGACAACGCCGAAGCCCAGAGCGAAGAATGCCCCGATGCGGATGCTGAACGCGAGAGCGAAGTCTATCTCCGTATCTTCCCGCGTGAAGTCTATATCCGTGCGCACGTCGCAGTCCTTCACGTCGAACCTCTGCGCGCAGATGGACGCGAGCGTCGAGAGCGCGGCATTGACATACCCGAATGTGACCGCAGTGCTGTACGGATCGTCGCCCGCCGCGGTGTAGTGCAGCAAAAAGCGATCGACCCTGAATTTTCTGCCGAAGCGCCCGAAGCGCATCAGCACCTTTTTCACCAGCAGCAAAAGCTCATCCCTGCTGAAGCTGAGCTTGAGCTTTTTTTTCGGCTTTTCAGCCTGCCCGTCCTGCGGCTTTTCGTCCTTGGGTTTCTTTTCCTTTTTCGGCTTTTTCTCCTTCTTCGCGGCGGCTTCGTCCTTCTCCGCCCGCGGGAAAAGCCGGAGCAGCACGCCGCACACCTTCGCCGAAAGGCTGAACTGTCCGCCCTCATAGGCGACGTCGGCGCCGACCGGTATGAGCATGATGAGCGCGATTATCGCGGCAATTATGCCGATAATCTTCAGGGCAAGCAATTACATCACTCCTTTGCCGACTCCTCGGCAATATCGTTAAGACTTATCTGCTGCGGATTCTTGTTTTGAAGCTCGTCTATCGCGTTTTGAAGCCTCTCTATGCCCTCGCCGCTCGTCATATCCGGCAGAGGCGGGAGCTGGGAAAGCTCGCTTATCCCCATGGTGCGCAAAAAAACATCCGTCGTTGCGAACAGCGCGGGACGCCCCGGCGCGTCGAGCTTGCCGCAGGACTCTATAAGCCCGCGCTGCTGCAAAACGCTCACCGTGTACGAGCTGTCCACGCCGCGCACCTGATCAATATATGCCCTTGTAACGGGCTGAAAATACGCAACGACGGCAAGCGCCTCAAGCGCGGACTGGCTGAGCCTCGGCGGGGTTCGCTGCTCCAGCGTTTTGGTTATATACGGCGCATACTCCGGCGCGGAGCACATCTGGAGCTTGTCATCGAGCCGCAGGATGCGCATGCCGCGCCCCTCGCGCTCATACCGCTCGGCAAGCTCGGCGGCGGCGTACTCAATCTCTCCCTCTGTCGCCTCAAGTATTAGCGACAGCCGCGCGACGGGTACGCTCTCCCCCGCCGCAAAAAGTATAGCCTCGATTGCAGAAGAAATTTCAAACATATCACTCAATTATCTTTTCGATTATTTCATCGACGTCGCCGCCGGTGAAGCTCAGCTCATAGTCGTCTCCCCGCTTTTCAACGGACACGCTGCCCATGCTGCAAAGCTCCAGCACCGACACGAACGCCGCGACGACCTCCGAGCGGGTCTTGCAGGTCTTGTAAAGCTCATTGAGCGTGACGTCACCCGTGCGCAAAAGGTCAAGTATCCGGCGGCTCTTGTCCTTGACGCTGTATATTATCCGGTGCGGGATCGCGCCGGCAAAAAGCTCCGTCTCGGGCGCTCTGATGCCGCGGGAGTATATCGCGTGCAGCGCGCGCAGAAGATCGACAGGCTCATGCTTATATGAGTACTCATTCGAGGGCTTGGGCAGAGGCTCTGGCATTTTCGCATAGTACAGCATGCCGAGCTCCGACGCTTTTTTCAGCTCCGGCGTTATTTTCTGCACAGCCGCGAGCGCGTCGCGCGCCTTGAGCTGCTCAAGCGACGCGATGAGCACTTCAAGCTCCGACACCTCCTCCTCCATCGTGAGGAGCGTTTTGGTCTTTATATACAGCAGATGCGCCGCCATCTGGATAAACTCGCTCGCTATCTCCAGATCCATGCTCTCCATCTCCGCCAGATAGGCGAGATACTGGTCGAGTATGTCGGCAATCTTTATGTCACGTATTTCTATCTTGTTTTTTGACAGGAGCATCAGAATAAGGCTGAGCGGACCTTCAAAGTCCTGAAGCTCGTCCTTCTCCCTGACGACGCCCTCAAGGTGAAAACTGGGATTTTCCATCAATTGCTCACTTATAAAAGAGATAATATACCAGATCGCACCCACCCTGCGCGACGGGCACGAGCGCGGAGTACGCCCAGTCTATCGCGGAGGAAAGGGGCTTGCCGAGTATGCCCGTGGCGACGAGCGCGAACATGATCACAGCCCCGTACTTTTCATAGTGCATCAGCTTATAGTAGCTCTCGTCGCTCATGACCGAGAAGAGCACCTTTGACCCGTCAAGCGGCGAGATGGGGATGAGGTTGAATATCGCAAGACCAAGGCTGATATATGCCGTGAGCTGGAGCATGGAGAGGAAATAGCTGCCCGCATCGGAGCGCCCGAGGGGGATATACGCCGCGCCGTAAAAAAACATGAACACCACGGCAATGACGATATTGCTCACAGGTCCGGCGAGGGCGGTGAGCGCCATGCCGCGCTTGGGCTCTTTGAACTTGAACATATTCACCGGCACAGGCTTTGCCCAGCCGACATGAAACACCAGCATCATCAAAAGCCCCATTGGGTCAAGATGCTTGATGGGGTTGAGCGTGAGCCGTCCGGCGCGCTTCGCCGTGTCATCGCCGAGCTTATATGCAACGAGCCCGTGGCTCAGCTCATGGAGCGTGATGCACAGAAGCGACGGGATAAGCCCGAGCAGGATGCTCAGCACATATGTGAAATCCAGCCCGTCCCATATTGATTTGATCCCGCTGATAACAACTCACCCCATAAATCCGCCGCGCGCTGGGTGCGCACGCAAGCACTAACTTCTGCTATTTTATCAAATTCCATCGCAAAAAACAAGAGCAAGGTAATTTATTTTGCCTTGCTCCTGCTCATTGTTCTATATCAGCTTTGTCAGCTCGCTCATAAGCTCGTCGCGCCCCTGCCCTTTCTCGGCGGAAAACGGGATGATGCGCACATCGTCGGGCAGCCCGAGCGTTGCGCGTATGAGCGCAAGGTTCGGCTCGATCTCGCTCTTTTTGAGCTTGTCGAGCTTGTTGGCGACGACGACGAGCGGACAGCCGGAGGCTTTGAACCACTCCGCCATCGTGACGTCGTCCGCCGTGGGCTTATGGCGGGAATCCACGATCATCACGCCGAGGCGGAAAAGACCGGAGGCGAAAAAATCCTCCATCAGCCGCCCCCAGCGCTCGCGCTCGCCGCGCGAGATCTTTGCGTAGCCGTAGCCCGGCAGATCCACGAGATAGAGCCTGCCGTCGATGAGAAAATAGTTGACATGGACAGTCTTTCCCGGCTCTGACCCGACGCGCGCGAAATTTTTGCGGTTGAGCAGCCGGTTTATCACCGACGACTTGCCGACGTTGGATTTCCCCGCAAAGGCGACGCACGGCACCGAGCTTTGGATAAACTGCTCTCTCGACGCGGCGGACTTGATAAACTCCGTCTTGTTCACGTTCAATGCTGCCATGGGTATCTCCTTTTCGCTGCGATGATCACTGCCTGACCTTCGGCGCGTCCGCCGTCTTGCCGAGCATACCGGCGGCAGGCAGATGCGTCTCGCCCTTTTCCGGAACGAGCGCGGCGTTGAGCGCCTCGTCCGCATAGCTGACGGGAATGAAGCTTATCTGCGCGCGCACCTTCTGGTCGATCTCCTCAAGATCCGGCACATTCTCGGCGGGGATGATGACCGTCTTGATGCCGGAGCGCAGCGCCGCCATCGTCTTTTCGCGCAGACCGCCTATCGGCAGCACACGTCCGCGCAGCGTTATCTCGCCGGTCATCGCCACGTCGTGGCGCACCGGACGCCCTGTGAGCGCGGAGACGAGCGCCACGCAGGTCGTCACGCCGGCGGAGGGTCCGTCCTTGGGCACAGCGCCCTCGGGATAATGGATATGTATATCCCTGTTCTTGTAAAACTCCGGATCGACGCCGAGCTTCGCGGCGCAGCTGCGGATAAAGCTGACCGCCGCCTTTGCCGACTCCTTCATCACATCGCCCAGATTGCCGGTAAGCTCCAGCCTGCCGCTGCCCTCGGTGACGAGCGCCTCCACATCGAGCGTCTCGCCGCCGGCGGCGGTATACGCCAGCCCGTGCACGAGCCCGACCTCATCATAGAAGCGGAACGGCTCGCTTTTAAACTTCACGGGACCGAGCACCTCCTCAAGCCTGCCCGCCTTGAGCGCAAGGCTCTTATACCTTCCCTCGGCGATCCCGCCCGCCGCCTTGCGGCAGACGGCTGCAAGCTCGCGCTCGAAAACTCTAACGCCGGATTCGCGCGTGTAGCCGGAGATAATCTCCCTCAGCGCCGCATCGTCGATCCTGAGCTGATTTGCCCTCAAGCCGTGCTTTTTGCGCTGCTTTGGCAGAAGATGGCGCTTTGCGATCTCCACCTTTTCCTCATCCGTATAGCTGTGAAGCTCTATGACCTCCATGCGGTCGAGCAGCGCGCGGGGTATGGTGTCCGTGGTGTTCGCCGTCGTGATGAAGAACACGCCCGACAGGTCTATCGGTATCTCAAGGAAATTATCACGAAATGTGCCGTTCTGCTCGCCGTCGAGCGCCTCCAGCAGCGCCGCGCCGGGGTCGCCGCGGTAGTCGGAGCCGAGCTTGTCGATCTCGTCGAGCACCATGAGCGGGTTCATGCTGCCGCTCTGGATGATGCCGCTGACGATACGCCCCGGCATTGAGCCGATATAGGTCTTGCGGTGTCCGCGTATCTCGGCTTCGTCATGCACGCCGCCGAGCGACACGCGGCAGAGCTTGCGGTTGGTCGCGCGGGCGATGCTCATGGCGATGCTGGTCTTGCCTGTTCCCGGAGGACCGACAAGGCACAAAAGCCCGCCCTTTATCTCCGGAGAGAGCTGCTTTACCGCAAGATATTCCAGCACGCGCTCCTTGACCTTGTCCAAGCCGTAATGCTCATCGTCGAGTATCTTCCGCGCCTTTGCGATGTCCACGGTCTCCTTCGTGGTCTTTCCCCAAGGTATCTCAAGGCACACGTCCAGATAGCCGCGCAGCACCGCCGCCTCGGAAGAGCCGAACGGCTGCTTCGTGAGCCGCCCAAGCTCCTTGAGGAGCTTTTCGCGCACATCGTCCGACACGGGCAGCGCGTTTATCCGCGCGCGGTAATCGTCAATATCGTCTACCTGCCCGTCCTCGCCCAGCTCCGCCTGTATCACCTTCAGCTCCTCGCGCAGGTAATACTCGCGCTGGTTCTGGTTTATCGCCTCCTGCGCCGCTTCGCTTATCTCTTTTTCAAGGCTGATGATGTTCAGCTCGTTGTTGAGCATTTTCCCCAGCAGCGCGAGGCGGCGGCAGGGGTAAAGCTCCTCCAGAAGCGTCTGCTTATCCTCAACGCTCAGGTGAACGTTGTGGGCAATATAGTCGGAGACATAGGAGGGCGTGGGGTTTGCGAGAAGATTGAGTATCTGCTCGTTTATCATGTCGGGATTGAGC
>CAKTKT010000041.1 GCA_934572325.1 uncultured Oscillospiraceae bacterium | reverse complement strand
TCACACACAGCAAGCCCTTTCGGCTGCTTGAACAATTTTTACTTCGAAATATTGTCTAACTTTTTGGGGTCACTTCAAAAGAGGCTGCTGCCCGTCTTTTGCTGTGTATGCCGCGGAAACGACAGCCAAGAACCGCAGGCCCGCTTACTCCACCGGACAAATGGCGAAGCAGCGCGCCGGGAAGCCGGAGCCGTCCTTCAGCTTGGGGAAGCTGCAAAAGATCACCGCGCCGACCGGCGGCACCTGATCGAAATTGCGCATCACCTCGATCTGGATGCGGTCATACTGCAAAATCAGCTTCTCGCCGGGGTAGGGATAGCAGCCCTCGGCCGTGGTAACAAAGCCGGGATCCGTATCGGCTGGCTCATGGCCGATGGCGCCGATATTGCGCTCCTCCACCAGCCAGCGGATCGCATCGGTTGACCATCCGGGATAGTGGGGCACACCGTTTTCATCAGGATTGTCCAGATTGTCTTTTTTGTACCAATCCGAGCGGAACGCCACAAAAGCCCCCTCCGGAATACGACCATACTCCTGCTCCCAAGCCTCCAGATCGGTCACCTGAAGCAGGAAATCTGGATTGGCGGCACATTCAGCGGATTTGTCAATGACCACCAGCGGATAAACCATCTCCTTCAGCGTGATGTCGTTCATGGCCCGCCCGCCGGGGATAAAATGAACAGGCACATCCACATGCGTGCCGTACTGGCTGGCAACGCTGATCTGGAAGCAGCGCATGGAGGCCAGCTTATCCTCCGGCGTGCTCTCAGCATAGTCAAACAGCGTATCGGTCTGCAAGGGCTTGAAGCCGTACCAGTGCGGGGTTTCTGGACTTAACTCATGGGTTAGCTCCACCCATTTGTAACGGGGGGATTTCCATTCCTGTAATTGCGTCCATAGCGTCAAATTTGCCATCTGTAGATCCTCCTCATTGCAACGTTGTTGGATTTTGCTATGTACATATTATAGAGACATTTGTCCGCAATTGCAAGACAAATTTGGCGGCGCACAGCAAAATACCTCCCTCATTTTCTGTCTACCCCACGTAAAGCCCAAGGTCAGCGCGGAGTTTATGACCTTCTGGCTCCACCGCTTCCGCAAGCTGGACGTGCGGCAACAGAGCCACCGCAAGATGCTCATCGACACCTTCATCAACGCGATTTTCCTGTACGATGATAAAATGGTGATCACCTTCAACTACAAGGAGGGCACGAAAACCATCACCCTTGCGGAATTGCAGGAAGCTATCAGCAACAAAAACGGTTCGGGTTTGGATTGCCTCGCTGCACCATGGCGGGGTTGATACGCTCCGCGCAAAAACCGACAGCACAACGGGCTGTCGGTTTTTGCTTTAATTACTGAAAAAACCGGGATGGGCTTTGCCCTCACGGCTTTGTGTTAATAATTGTTCATCCCTCAAAAAACCGCATCCCGCGGGGAACGATGAGCCTTGCCGCGCCGGGGACGACGCTTATACGCGCCTGACGGCTGAAAAGCGCCTCGCCGTCGATGTTGATGACCTCGTCCTCGTCAAAGCCTATCTCTATCTCCGTTCCCTTGAGATGCGTGATGAGACGCGGCGGGAGCTTGTCCGCCTGCCCCTTGGCATACTTGCCGATGAGCACCGCAAGCTCGGGAAGGCTGACGCGGCGCACGATGAAGAAATCAAGCTCGCCGTCGTCGGGGCGGGCGGTGAGACTGGGGTTGAAGCCGCCGCCGTAGTAGCGCCCGTTGCACGCGCACACCAGCGCGTGCATACCCTCCTCATAAAAATCGCCGCACTTGATGTACATATTGCGGTTGATGCCCTTGAACACGTTCACCACCGCCGACACGACGTAGCCCGCCGCGCCGCCGATGAGCGGCAGATGGCTGTACTTATGCACGGACGTGCCGATGCGCGCGTCAATGCCGACGGAGCAGATGTTGCTGCACCAGCGCCCGTTGCAGTCGATGAGATCGATGGGGCGCTCCTCGCCGTCGAGCAGCGCGTCAAGATCGCGGTAAAGCTCCGCCTCGTCGCCGAACATACGGCAGAAGTCGTTTCCTGTGCCGGTGGGGAAGGGGCAGAGGGCGACGTTGGGAAGCTGCGCCGCGCCGCAGACACACTCGTTGAACGTGCCGTCGCCGCCGCAGGCGTAGACGCGGATATGCTCGCCGGAGGCAGCCTCCGCGAGGATCTTGTCCGCCGCGTCCATCGGGGCGCGGGTGACGTATATCTCAAACTCGCCGCCGCGCTTGGCAAACGCCTTTTCGACCTTTGCGCGCACCTCGCGCGTATGGTCCTTTCCTCCCGCGATGGGATTGACGATAAAAAGATTCTTCATGATTCTGCTCCTTCGGGTTTTATTTAAAGTACATAAAGAGATCGCACTTGATCATGCCATTGTAGAGCTTGCGCTTTTTGTCGGCGGTCTTGCCGAAGCAGCGCTCAAACTCCGTGTGCGAGGAGAGAAGATAGAGCTGCCAGTTCTCGGTTTCGCGCCACGCCGCGCCGAACGCGCGGTACAGCGCCTCCGCCTGCTCCTTTTCCATGATGCGCTCGCCGTATGGCGGGTTGGTGACGATGACGCCGCGCCCCGTCGCGCGGTCGAACGCCGCCGCGTCCGCAACCTCAAAGCGGATAATATCGCCCACGCCCGCGCGCTCCGCGTTCTCGCGCGCGATGGCGACGGCTTTCGGGTCGATGTCCGAGCCGACGATGCTGTATTCCCCGTGAAATTCCCTCGCCCGCGCCGCCTCGCGCGCCTCGCGCCACACGCCGGGGTCAATCATGCGCCAGCTCTGCGCGGCAAAGCCCCTGTGCAGCCCGGGGGCGATGTTGCGCGCGATGAGCGCTGCCTCGATGGGGATCGTGCCGCTGCCGCAGAACGGATCGCAGAAATCGCCGCGCCCGCGGTAGCGCGAGAGCTTGACCATCGCCGCCGCCATTGTCTCCTTGAGCGGGGCGGCGTTGTGCGCCGGACGGTAGCCGCGCTTGTGCAGCCCCTCGCCGGACGTGTCCAGACACACGGAGACATTGTCCTTCATTATCGAAAACTGCACCTGATACGTCTCCGCGCTCTCGGGAAACCAGTCGAGCCCGTACACGCCGCGCAGCCGCTCCACGATAGCCTTCTTGATGATCCTCTGACAGTCGGACACGGAGAAGAGCGCGGAGTTGAGACTGTACCCCTTGACGGGGAACGCTCCGTCACGCGGGATGACGTCCTCCCAGCGTATGGTCTTTACGCCCTGAAAAAGCTCCTCAAACGTCACGGCGCGAAAGCGCCCCAGCTCCGCGAGCACGCGCTCACCCACGCGCAGATTGATATTCGCGCACGCGATGGCGCGCTCATCGCCGGTAAAATACACGCGCCCGTTCTCGCTGGCAACGTCCGCCATGCCCAGACGCTTCAGCTCGTCGGCGATGGGCGCCTCCAGCCCCAGAAGACAGGGGACACACAGCTTGAAATCCATTTCCGAACCTCTTATCACAATATGAAATATAATATACAACAAAATTTTTAAGCTGTAAACGCCTGTAAGGGAGAAAAGCGCAGAAAAACAAAAGTTCATGGTTTGTTAAAAAAGCGAAAGGCGTGTCGAATCGGGAGCTTGCTCAAAACGGTTTACATAAAGCAAGAATTGACTAAAAATTATCGAGAAAAGAAAGAAAATGTGGCTTTTTTGTGAATTGCCTATTGAAATTTTTTTAAGTTTGAGTTATATTTACGCTAAGGTTTGACGCGAGAGAGTTTGCTTCCGGTAAAGAAAGCGCCGCGCGTGTCATGAACGTATTTATTTATCAGGAGGGGCTCGATGCAGCGGGATGTGTTTTTGGAGGTTCTGAAGGATTCCTACAGCGCCTACTACAATATTATCCCGGCGGAGAGCGGCGACGCGCCTCTGGCGTTCAGGGCGGACTACTTCTCCCGCGACGAGAGATACTGGCTCACCAAGAGCATCAAGATATGGGGCAATGAGACGAATGAGTTCGCCTATATTTTCGCCGCGCCGGAGTTTGACAATGAGACGGTAGATGCGTGCGTCAAGCGCGCGCTGGACGAATCCCTGCCGAGGGTCAAGCCCCATAAGGAGCATCAGTACACAAACGTCAAGGTCGTGTTCATCGCCGATAATGTCGATAAGGACACGGCAAAGCACATCGAAAAGCTGAAATTCAGCAGGAGCTATAAACACTCCATGCACGGCTATACCGAGCTTAAAGCCGGCGTCGTCGAGCTGGGAACGCACAAGGTCCGGACGAACCACGCAGGGTTCGAGCTGACCAAATACTTCCGTAAGCTATTCGCGGACAGAGACTGAGGGGCTCTGTGCGCGAAGGCAAATAAATTTTATACTTTTTATTTAAGGAGTGAAAAGTGTGAGCGCAGTACTTATTCTTCTCATCGCAGTGGCTCTGCTTGCTCTGGGCTACATCTTCTACGGCTCTTGGCTTGCAAAGCAGTGGGGCGTTGACCCCAACCACGAGACCCCGGCACACACCAGCTACGACGGTAAGGACTTCGTTCCTGCCAACCCGGCCGTTCTGATGGGTCACCACTTCTCGTCCATCGCGGGCGCAGGTCCCATCAACGGACCTATCCAGGCGGCAGTTTTCGGCTGGGTTCCCGTTTTCCTGTGGGTCGTCATCGGCGGCATCTTCTTCGGCGCAATGCATGACTTTGGTGCGCTGTTCGCCTCCATCCGCCACAACGGCGGCTCCATCGGCGAGGTCATCAAGGACGAGATGGGCGTCAAGGCACAGAGACTGTTCACCATCTTTGCCCTGCTCGTTCTCATCCTCGTTATCGCCTCCTTCACCGCGGTCGTCGCCGGCACCTTCGTTTCCGAGGGTCCTCTCTTCACCGTCGGTCGTGCAAACGTCAGCGGCAACGCCTCCACCGCAACGACCTCCCTGCTGTTCATCGTCATCGCGTTCATCTTCGGTTACTTTGTGTACCGCAGAAACGCCAAGGTCGGTCCTGCGACCATCGTCGGCATCATCGGCATCGTCCTCATCGTCATTGCCGGTCTGAACATCGGCGTCAACTGCAGCCGTACCTTCTGGGTGCTCTTCATCGCCGTGTACATCATGGTGGCTTCTCTGCTTCCCGTGTGGATGCTGCTCCAGCCGCGTGACTATCTGAGCTCCTTCCTGCTCTACGGCATGATGCTCATCGCCTTCGTCGGCATCATCTTCTCCGGCGCGACCGTTGATGTTCCCGCTTTCGCAGGCTGGAAGGGCATCAAAGGCAACTCCTTCCTCTTCCCGACCCTGTTCATCACCGTCGCCTGCGGCGCGGTCTCCGGCTTCCACTCCCTGATCGGCTCCGGCACGACCTCCAAGCAGCTCGACTCCGAGAAGGATGCGAAGGTCATCGGCTACGGCGCAATGATAGTTGAGTCCGCTCTCGCCATCATCTCCATCATCGCCATCGGCGTTATCTTCAAGGAGACCGACATCGGCGGCGGCGACAAGTTCCTCCTCTCCGCGCCTCCCACGATCTTCGCCGGCGGCGTTGCCACCATGATCGCGAACATGACCGGCGGCGTTGCGGACTTCTCCAACCCCGTTTACGACACCGTCTACACCCTGCTGACGCTGGCTGTCTCCGTCTTTGCTCTTACCTCTCTTGACTCTGGCACACGTCTTTCCCGCTATATGTTTGCCGAGCTGTTCGTTCCCGAAGGAAAGACCCGCGCGGAGCTGACCGGCGCACGCAAGTTCTTCTCCAACCCGTTAGTTGCAACCCTCATCATGGTCATCATCGGCTGCGGCATGGGCTTCATGAGGCTCAACCAGATCTGGGGCGTGTTCGGCGCTGCCAACCAGCTCCTCGCCGGTATCGCCATGCTGGCTGTCGCCGCGTGGCTGGGCAACATCGGCAAGAACAACAAGATGTTCTTCGTTCCGATGGTGTTCATGCTCTGCGCGACCATCACCTCCCTCGTCATGACCGTCATTGCCAAGGTCAAGATGATCGCCGCCGCCGGCGCTGCCTGGGGCGACTGGTTCCAGATGATCTGGTCCATCGGTCTTGTTGTCCTCGCCGTCATCCTCGTTGTCGAGGGTGTTCAGGTCATGGCAAAGCAGAAGAAAAAGGCTTAATTTCCGCCGCTTCTTCCGCTGAAAAAGCCTAAATAGCTTTCCGCCCGCTTTGCGTTCGCAAGGCGGGCGTTTTTTTGCGAAAAATACGTCGGGCGCGGGTCGAATCTTGCATTGACAAGGCGGGGCAAGAATGATAACATTATATATATTATTATTTATCGTGCAAAATGCAAAACACGCGGGATTGCCCCGCAAGTGCCGTGAGAGGAGAAGCGCCATGTCAGTATTCGATGAATATCGCTCCAAGCTGAAAACAGCGGACGAGGCGGTCAGCGTTGTGAAGAGCGGGGACTGGGTGGATTACGCATCCAACAACGGCTTCCCGCGCGCGCTCGACGCGGCGCTCGCAAGACGTCGGGATGAGCTTTTCAACGTGAAGATACGCGGCAACCTCATCCCCGGACCTATACAGGTCGCCGAGTGCGACACGGGGTTTGAGCATTTTGTGTATAATAGCTGGTTCTGCTCGGCGTATGAACGGCACCTGATGGACAAGGGGCGCGCCTTCTTCATCCCGATGGACTTTCGCAATATGGGCGCGTATTACGAGTATTATCTCACGGTCAACGTCGCCATGCTGGCGGTCACGCCGATGAACGACAAGGGGTATTTCAGCCGCTCCTGCTGTCAGGGTCTGCCCAAGGCGGTGATAGACAAGGCGGACTATGTCATTCTTGAGGTCAACGAGAATATGCCGTGGGTCTGCGGCGGGGAGGACAGCCTTGTCCACATCTCCGAGGCGGACGCGATAGTCGAGGCGAACGCTCCGATATGGGAGATGACCCCGCCGCAGCCGAGCGAGACGGAGATGAAGATCGCGCATAATCTCATGCCGTTTCTGCGCGACGGCGCGACGGTGCAGCTCGGCATCGGCGGTCTGCCGAACGCCATGGGGCGGCTCATCGCCGACAGCGATCTCAAGGATCTCGGCATGCATACGGAGCTTGCCTCCGACGGGTATTACGCCATGTACAAGGCGGGGAAGCTGACGAATAAATGCAAGCTGCTGCACCCGGGGAAGAACGTGTCAGCCATCTTCATGGGCAGTCGGGAGTTTTATGACTGGATCGACCACAATGAGGATTTTTGCGGTCTGCCGCTGAGCTATGTCAACAACCCGCACGTGCTCGCGCAGAACAGCCTGATGATCTCGATAAACGGCGCGCTGAACGTCGATCTCTACGGGCAGGTCAACGCCGAGAGCGTCGGCTTCCGCCAGATCAGCGGAACGGGCGGGCAGCTCGACTTTGTTTCGGGCGCGGTGCACTCTGCGGGCGGCAAGGCGTTTTTGTGCCTGCCCTCCACGCACCCCGACCGCGACGGCAAGCTCCGCTCGCGCATCGTGCCGCATTTCAATATGGATATTATTACCACGCCGCGCAGTATGTCGCACTATATCGTCACGGAGTACGGCGCTGTCAACCTCGCGGGGCTGAGCACGTGGGAGCGCGCGGAGGCGCTCGTCTCCGTCGCCCATCCCGACTTCAGGGAGGAGCTTATCGCCGCGGCGGAGCGGCAGCGTATCTGGCTGCCGTCCAACAAGCGCGGATAGAAGAGGTGACATACCGTGAAAATCGACCCGACGCTTTACCGCGGCAGACCCGCGGAGGAGCGCATTGCCAAGGAGGAGCGCTGCTACGCGCTTTTGGACAGCCTCGGCGTTGAATATTGGCGCGTTGACCACGACCATGCCGACCATATCGACGACTGTCACGAGGTGGAGAAGATACTCGGCTGCGAGATATGCAAAAACCTCCTGCTCACGAACCGCCAGCAGACGGAGCTTTATCTTCTGCTTTTGCCGGGGGATAAGCCGTTCAAGACGAAGCTGCTCTCCAAGCAGATAGGCACGGCGCGTCTCTCGTTCGGCACGCCCGAGCAGATGCTCTCCGCGCTGGACGTTACGCCCGGCTCGGTGAGCGTGCTGGGGCTGATGAACGACGCCGAGCGGCGCGTCCGCCTGCTCGTTGACCGCGATATTTTAAAGGAGGAGTATTTCGGCTGCCACCCATGCATCAACAGCTCCACGCTGAAAATACGCACGGCGGACGTGACGGACAGGATAATCCCCGCCATGTGCCGCGAGATATGCTATGTCGAGCTCCCGTGGGAGGTCGGGGAGGCTTAAAACCGCTCCGCGCGGCATATGATGGACACGGAGGTGTTGCATATGCCGTATGAAGAAGCGGAAAGACCCGCGAAGGAGCACAGCGTCAGTATGCTCAACCGTGAGAGATTGAGCCTCACGGGGGTGGACGACGTTTCCGCCTTTGACGAGAGCGCCATTATACTCACCACGTCCTTTGGAGACCTTACCGTGCGCGGAGACGCGCTGCACATCGGGTTCATCGATCTTGAGCTTGGGCGGCTGGAGGTCGAGGGGCATATATGCGAGCTGTGCTACGGCGAGCCGAGAGAGCCGCACTCGCTTTGGACGCGCCTGTTCGGCTGAGATGGAGCTTGATATAGGCGCACAGGCGCTGGGCTTGGCGCTCGCGTTCGTGATGGGCGCGGCGATGGGCGCAATGTATGACGTGCTGCGCCCGCTGCGCCGCAGGAGCGGCAGGGGCGGCGCGGCGGTGCTGGACGTGCTGTATATGCTCGTGTGCGGGGCGCTCGCGTTCGTGTTCGCCATGGGCGCGGGCAGCGGGAGGCTCGGCGTGTGGGAGCTTGGCTCAACGCTCACGGGCTTTGCGGGGTATATGCACACGCTCAGCGACCTTCTTTTCCCGCTGCTCGACCGCGCCGTCGGGGCGCTCGGCGGGCTTTTGCGGGGGATGGGGCTGAAAGGCAAAATAATAATTGAAAAAATCGCAGAATTGACAAAATTTCTCTTCCACAAGGTGCGAGAATGAATTATACTGGATCTCAAGAAAAATATAAGGTCGGGATCCTGTAAATCCGTTTTCGGGGGAGATTGTCATGCAGACCCGCCTTACGCTTCTGCGCATCGCTGCGCTCGCTCTTTTGCTGTACGCGCTCGCGCTTTTCGTCAGCTCCGTGAGGGAGGTGGCGCGAGCGGAAAACGCCGCCGCCGCACTTGCAGAGGAATATGAGCGCGCACACGGGGAGCGGCTCGCCCTTGAGGCGAGGATAGAGCGCGCGCAGAGCGACGAGGGCATGGAACAGCTTGCACGTGACCGGCTCGGGCTTGTGATGCCGGGCGAGAAGATATTTTATTTCATAAATGCCGCCGAGGGCGACGCGCCCTCGGCAGACAGAGAGCAGGTGCATAATGGGTCTTGAGGTTGGCGCGGTTGTCGAGGGGAAGGTCACCGGCATAACGAAATTCGGCGCGTTTGTCGCCCTGCCGGACGGCAGGAGCGGGCTCGTGCACATTTCGGAGGTGGCGAACAGCTATGTCAAGGAGGTGGGGGATCACCTCTCCGTCGGGCAGACGGTGCGCGTGCGCGTGCTGAGCATCGCCGGAGACGGGAAGATCAACCTCTCCGTCAGGCAGGCGGCGGAGGGCGCGTCCTCCCCGCACCGCTCTGCGCCGCGCCGTACCGCGGCGCAGAGCGCCGAGCAGCCCGACGGCGACAAGGCTTTTGAGGACAGGCTGAAAATATTCATGCAGGAGTCGGACAGCCGCATTGCCGACAACCGCATGTACGCCGAGCGCGGCACGCGCCGCCGCCGGAAATAACGCAGCAGTATAAAATAAATATAAATAAACGGAAAGGAAACATAAGACAATGGATTATAAGGCGATATACCGGAGCAGGCTCATGAGCATTACCGACGCCGCCGCCAAGGTGGAGAGCGGGTGGAGGATAGGCATGGACGCCGCCGCGGCGCACCCCGCCGCGCTCGTCAGCGCCATTGCCGCGCGCGCGAAGGCGGGCGAGCTGTCCGGCGTGAAGATAGACACCCTGCTCGACGTTGAGCCGCTGGAGTGCTACACCGATCCGGAGCTTAACGGGAAATTCAACGGCGTGTCGTGGTTCACCGGCGGCTATGCGCGCAAGGCGGTCAACGCCGGCTACGCCGACCTCATCCCGTCCTATTACCGCGACATCCCCGGCAACGTCCGCCGCCTCTACGACTGCGACGTTTTCATCACCGAGGTCTCCCCGATGGACAAGCACGGCTATTTCAGCCTTTCCACCGTCTCCTCGATGAGCGAGGCAAAGCTGGACAAGGCAAAGCGCGTGTTTGTCGTCGTCAACGACCGGCAGCCCCGCGCTGTCTGCGGACTTCAGGTGCACGTCAGCCGTGTGGACGCGATAGTCGAGAATACCCACGAGCTGCCCGTGCTGCCGCCCGTCCAGCTCGACGATGTTTCCGTTGCCATCGGCAATCTCATTGCCGAGCAGATCCCCGACGGCGCGTGCATCCAGCTCGGCGTCGGCACTATCCCCGACGCGACTGGCATGGCGCTCAAGTGCAAGCATGACCTCGGCATCCATACGGAGATGTTCGTTGACTCCATGGTCGAGCTTTTGGAGTGCGGCGCGGTCAACAACAGCAGAAAGCAGATCCACCGCGGTCAGTGCGTCACGACGTTCGCCTTCGGCTCGAAGCGCATATATGACTTCATCGACGACAACCCCGGCATCGCTCTGCTGCCCGTGGACTATGTCAACGATCCCAACGTCATCTGCAAAAACGACAATATGATCTCCATCAACGCCGCCGTCGAGGTCGATCTCATGGGGCAGGTCTGCGCCGAGAGCATCGGCACGCGCCATCTCTCCGGCACGGGCGGACAGGTGGACTTTGTGCGCGGCGCATGCCAGTCCAAGGGCGGCAAGAGCTTCATCGCCTTTACCTCCACCGCGAAAAACGGCACGGTCAGCAAGATCCGCCCCACGCTCACCCCGGGCGCGGTCGTCACCACCAGCAAGAACGATGTGGACTATATCGTCACGGAGTACGGCATCGCGCAGCTTCGCGGTCTGCCGCTCTCCAAGCGCGTGGCGAACCTTATCTCCATCGCGCACCCCGACTTCCGCGATGAGCTGACGTTCGAGGCGAAAAAGCGCGGCATGATGGTATGATCTGAGGGAGCTCCCACGGGCAAAAGCCCACAGCACAGATATATAAGAGGAACTTTATTTTGGCAAGAAACTTGGAATTTTACAAGGGGCGGCGCAAGAAGAGAAACTACGCGCTCGTTCCGACGGCTATCGCGCTGGGCGTGATTACGCTGACCGTGGTGCTGTTCTACGGTATGCAGAAGTACGCGGTCATCACCAAGGACGGCGTGAATGTCGAGCTGCCCATCCTCAGCGACGGCAAGACCGCCATCGACAGCGCCGGCAACGAGGTGCGCGTTTTCGACACGGTCGAAGCCGAGCTTATCTATGACCAGCCGGACTATTCCTACATCAAGGCGGCTGCCGGAAAGGACGTGCCGGAGTTTCGCGCGATATTCGTGCCGTATACCGACCTGACGGCGGACAAGCTCAAGGAGTACACGGCGCGTCTGTCGCAGGGCAACGGGCTCGTGCTGGAGATGAAGCCGCGCAGCGGTCAGCTCATGTGGGATTCTCAGGCGGACATGGCGCTCAGCTACGGGCTGACCGTGCCGTCGGAGCAGACCGCCGCCATGCCCGACCTTATCACCCAGATAAAGGAGGACAACAAGGGCATCTACCTTGCCGCGCAGATAAGCTGCTGCATTGACGAGCTGTTCGCCTCGCGCAGCACCACCGTCACGCTCCGCCGCGGCGACAACAACGGCAACGTCATTGACGACGTCGGCACATGGCTCGACCCGTACAACCTCAGCGTGAGGAACTATATCGTGCAGCTCGCGCGCGAGCTGTACGCCATGGGCTTTGACGAGGTCATCCTCGCCGACGTGGCGCACCCCGTGTTCGCCGAGCCGCTGGAGATAATCTACACGCGCCGGCTCTCCACCGAGCCGAGCACAAAGACCGCCGTGTGCGGCTTTGCGATATACGTCGCCAACCAGCTTGACGAGCGGACCGGCAGGCTCTCCATCTACTGCGACACGAAGCCCGCCCTCGTCCGCGCTGACGACAACGGGCAGGACGCGCGGCTGTTTATGAAGATATATGACCGCGTGTACCTGCGCACGGACAAATATGCCTATCCCTATAATGTCGATGATATAAAGGACTATATCGGCAACGGCAAGGTCAACGACCGCCTTGTGCCCGTCGTCGAGAATTATCTGCCCGACAACAGCTCATGGGTGCTCGTGGACGTCGCGGAGGACACGGAGGAATAGCATGGCACTTGAAAACAAATTGGGCATAAGCGACGCCGCTGTCCTTGCCCGCGAGGAGGAGAAGCTCAGCAAGAAAAAAGCGCTGTGGCTGTTTGAAAGCGGCACGCTGGACGCCCTGCCCGTTGGCACGTTCGCGGCGCTGCAAGCGATCCACAAATATCTTTTCGAGGATATTTACGACTTCGCGGGCAAGCTGCGCACGGTGAATCTTGCAAGGGGCAGCTTCCGCTTCGCGCCTTTGATGTATCTGGAGGCGGCGCTGGCGAGCATCGACAAAATGCCGCAGTCCGCCTGTGACGAGATCATTGAAAAGTATGTGGAAATGAACATTGCCCACCCCTTTCGGGAGGGCAACGGGCGCAGTATGCGCATCTGGCTTGACCAAATGCTGAAAAAGGGCGTCGGGCAGGTGGTGGACTGGAGCCGCGTGGACAAGGAGGACTACCTGCTGGCGATGGAGCGCAGCCCCGTCAGAGACACGGAGATCAAGGTGCTGCTGAAAGCGGCGCTGACCGCCGAGGTCGGCAGCTGCGAGGTCTATATGAAGGGCATCGATCACAGCTACTATTACGAGGGCTATACCACCTTTAAAACGGAAGAATTGTGAGAGCTGTCGAAAGCGAAAGCAGCCCGTCCGCTGGACGGGCTGCTTTGCGCGTATCGCCTATACTGCTTACTTCGTGCCGAAGATGCGGTCGCCCGCATCGCCGAGCCCGGGAACGATATAGCCGTGGGCGTTGAGATGATCGTCGAGCGCGGCGACATAGATATCAACATCGGGGTGCTCCCTCTGCATACGCCCCACGCCCTCCGGCGCGCCGATAATGCTCATGAGCTTTATGTGCTGCGCGCCCGCTTCCTTGAGGAAGGTGATCGCCGCGGAGGCTGAGCCGCCGGTGGCGAGCATCGGGTCAACAACGATAACGTCGCGCTCGGAAATGTCGGCGGGCATCTTGAAGTAATACTTCACCGGCTCGAGCGTCTCCGGATCACGGAACAGACCGATGTGACCGACCTTGACGTTGGGCATCATGCTGACCATGCCGTCAACCATGCCGAGACCCGCGCGCAGTATGGGCACAATCGCCAGCTTCTTTCCGGCAATGCGGCGGCACTTCGCAACGGCGACGGGAGTCTCGACCTCGACCTCCTCCAGCGGAAGATCGCGCGTGGACTCATAGCACATCAGCATTGCAATCTCGGATACGAGCTCGCGAAATTCCTTCACGCTGGTCCTCTCGTCGCGCAGGATGGACAGCTTGTGCTGGATAAGGGGATGGTCGAATACGCATACTTTGCTCATGTTCATATTCTCCTTTATAATATAGGGGCAGCGCCGCGGAATACGTAAGCTGCTTTTGCCGCGCCCTGCGCCGCCGCCCGAATTAACCGGTATACCCGTCGGCTCGAAGCGCAAGCCGCTCCTGCCGCTCGCGCTCCGCCTGCGAAAGGCGCAGATATACGGGCAGCAGCGTGTCCGCATTGCCTGCCGCCTTGCCCTGCGCCGCCATTGCCACGCCCCATGCGTCCTGCCAGACGAGATCGTCCGGCGCGGCGATCGAGGCTATGCCGTTTTCATCGAAATGCTTCTTCGTCAGCGCCGTGCCGTCGCCCACGAGGAACACGGGCGCGCCGAGCGCGCGCACCTGCTTTGCAAGCTCCGCCAGCGCGATCGGGCGATCCTCCGTCAGACGGACGGGACGACCGTCCTTTATCTCAAAAAGCGCGTTGTAGACCTGACCGCGCCGCGCGTCCATCACGCAGCACACGTACCCGCCGTGCGCCAGACCGTGCCACGCCATCGCCTCCAGCGTCGAAACGCCCACGCAGGGCTTGCCCGCCGCCCACGCCAGACCCTTCACCGTGGACACGCCTATGCGTATCCCCGTGAACGAGCCCGGACCGTGCGCCACGGCGAGCACGTCCACCGCGTCCAGCGCCGTCTCCGCGTTTTTCAGCAGATCCTCCGCCATCGGCAGCAGCGTGCGGCTGTGCGTGAGGGCGCTGCACTGCGTGTACTGCGACACGAGCGCCCCGTCGAGCACCAGCGCCACGGACGCCGCCCTCGCCGAGGATTCAAATGAGAGCATCAGCATTTTCCGCCCTCCTCTATCGTTATCCTTCTCCGGCTGTCGCCGAGCTTTTCAATGCGCACAACGGTCTCGTCGCCGAAGAAGGCGTCGCGAACATTCTCGCTCCACTCCACGGCGCACACCGCGCCGCGGCTGAGGTAGTCCTCCCAGCCGATCTCAAAAAGCTCATCCGCGTCCGACAGGCGGTACATATCAAAATGGATAAGCTCGCGCTCGCCGAGATACTCGTTGACGATGGTGAACGTCGGGCTGGACACGCGGCAGTCAAGCCCCATTCCGCGCGCCATGCCGCGCACGAACGCGGTCTTGCCCGCGCCGAGATCGCCGTACATCGCAACGACTGTGCCGCCGGGAAGCCGCGCGGCAAAGCGCGCGCCGAGCTCCTCTGTCTCGCGCTCGCTGTCGGATATATACTCTTCCATGCCGCCTCGCCCCTCTGTGCACATTCATCCGGTTTGTTTCTAAATTCGTAATATTATACACCGAGAGCGCCATTGCGTAAAGTGCAATTATGTGCTAAAATACCCTCTGTACGTACAGCGGTTTTTGGGCATATCTCAGCTATTGTGCCAAAAACACGGCTTTTTCGCTGAAAGGCGGTGTTATTATAAAGAAAATAAAACCATATATTAAAATTTTCTTCCAACGGGCGGACATCTTCCTGCTCGTCATGTGCATCATCTGCTCCATCTACGGCATCATCGCCATCGACAAGGCGGTCACGGGCATGGCGGCGGGCGGCTGGGCGAACATGGATAACCCCGGGAAATATATCTTCGTCCAGGTGTTCTCGATGCTCCTCGGTATCGGTATGTTCGTCGTCTTCACCGTTATCGACTCCGACCTGCTGGGCGAGCAGTGGAAGGCGCTGTGCGTTGTCAATGTGCTGCTGATAATCGCGCTGGTGCTGCTCGGACAGGACGACGGCACCGGCAACAAGAGCTGGATACGCTTCGCCGGTATCGGTATTCAGCCGTCCGAGGTCATAAAGGTCCTGTACATCATCATCTCCGCCAAGCAGATGACCTATCTCAAGGAGTATAAGGACATAAACTCCTTCATGTCCGTGGTGCAGATGGCGGGGCACTTTGTCATCGTGTTCGGCATGATCGTCGTCGTCTCCGGCGACCTCGGCAGCGCCGCGATACTCATCTCCATCTTCCTTGTCATGTTCTTCGTGCTCGGTGTGCGGCTATACTGGTTCGCGGTCGGCGGCGCGGGCGTCGCGGCGGCGATACCGCTGCTGTGGACGTATTTTCTGAAGGACTATCAGAAGCAGCGCCTTGTCGCGCCGTATGACCCGTCCGTCGATCCCGACGGCTGGGGCATCACGTGGCAGACGACACAGAGCAAGCTGACCCTCGCCTCCGGTCGGCTCACCGGCGTGGAGGAGGGGCACCGCGCCTCGGTCTTTACCGGCAAGCATACGGACTTTATCTTCTCCTGCATAGGGGAGAACTACGGCATGATCGGCTGCGTGATCGTCATTGTGCTGCTGACAATTATCATCATCCACTGCGCCTATGTCGGGCTTCACGCGGGGCGCACATTCGATATGCTCGTCTGCATGGGCGTTACCGCCGCCGTCGCGTTCCAGACGTTTATCAACATCGGCATGTGCGTCGGCATCACGCCCGTTATCGGCATCACGCTGCCGTTTTTCAGCTACGGCGGCTCGTCCATGGTCACGATGTTCGGCGCAATGGGGCTCGTCTCGGGCACAAAATTCAAGCCCAAGCCGGAGCACGGCTCACTGCTGTATTGAGAGCGCCGCATATGCGGCGCACCCTATAAAAACGCCCTCCCGTGCATTGCACAGGAGGGCGTATGTTTACATCTCAAAAGTCGTTCCGCCGCTGTAGCCGCCGTCGGCGCGACCGCACAGCGCTTCATAGTACAGCGCGTAGGTCAGCCCGAAGTACGGCGTGGTGTAAATGCTCACGAGCCAGCCTATCATGGCGAGACTGGAGAGGAGCATCCAGCCGATGAAGCTGAGATCCAGCACAAAAAGCTCCCACTTATGCCCGACCATCATGCGCTTGCTCTCGCGGATGCAGTCCATCACGGACATTTCCGGATGATCGATGAGCAGGTAGATCGCCTGGCGGTATCTGTACGCGGCGATGATGCCCGGCACGACGAACAGCAGCGACCAGAGGAAGATGAATAATCCCGAGAGTATCTCCAGCAGGATTACGCGCCCGAAGATGGCAAAGCCGTCCAGCAGGTTTTCATAGCACGCGGCGGTATTGCGTATCGTGTTGAGCAGGAAGATGATGAAGCCCGCAGACAGGATGCACGAAACAAGCTCCAGCGCAAGATCAATGATGTACGACGACGCGGGCGGCATATAGTTGGACATATACATCATGGCGTAGTCGTAGCGCCCGTTCTGCACGTGGGAGAGGATCTGCTCAACGTCGCTCTGCGTCAGGCTCGCGCCCAGCAGCCGCGCAGACAGCAGGCTGATGAGTATCGTCACCGCGAGGTATATCAGCCCCACGCTGATGGGAGAGGGCTTTGACCCTCGTATAAGTCCCTTGGCGCGCAGCTTGAGCTGCACGCGGTCTATGTTCATGTACATATCCATACACATCCTTTTCCCGTCGGGCGGCTCTCGGCACGCCCGTATTTATATATCAGCTAATACTACCATCTTATTCATGGGAAGTAAAGCAAAAATTATGAACAGAGGAAAATGTGCTGCCGCTTCATATTATTCCGCTGTAGGTTTGTCAAACATATTGTACAGTGACCTCAGCGGGAGACAGCCAGCGGAGGGGTCTCATGGGTAAGTTGTT
>CAKTKT010000040.1 GCA_934572325.1 uncultured Oscillospiraceae bacterium | reverse complement strand
ACTCAACTATAACTCATGAGACCATATCCTTCATATCTTTTTATTCACTTGTCCAATATGTATTGTAGTCCTACATCGCGCTGCGGTGCTCATGCATGAAGTTTATTGCCGCAAAAGCGCTTTTTATGATATAATGTCATCGATCGGCGAAAATCCGGTCAGGGTAATGCTATCAAAATCAGAGGTGTTTGCCATGCAGGAAAAATTCTCCCGCGCCGCCGTCGGGTATCTCTCGGAGCTGGGCGGCTGCTTTATCGCGGCGGTGGGGCTCGTCAACTTCTCCGTCGCCGCCGACATCCCGCTCATCGGCTTCTCCGGTCTTGCCTACATTGTGAATATGCTCTTCGCCGTGCCCATCGGCATGGCGCTCATCATCCTCAACATCCCCGTGGCGATACTGTCCTATCGGCGGCTGGGGCGGCGGTTCTTTTTGCACTCGATGCTGTGCATGATCGCAAACTCCCTGATGATCGACTATCTCGCCCCGCTCTTCCCCGTCTACTCCGGCAGCCGTATTCTCGCCGCCGTCGCGGGCGGCGCGCTGATGGGGATAGGGTACTCGCTCATCTATCTGCAAAATTCCTCGACAGGCGGATCTGACTTCGTCATCATGCTCGTCAAGTCGCACCGCCCGCATCTTCAGGTCGGCATGATCTCCTTCGTGTTCGACTTCGCCGTTATCGTCACGATAGGTCTCCTGCACCGCGACATTGACGGCGTTATCTACGGGCTCATCACCTGCTTTATCACCTCGTCCGTGATAGATAAGTCCGTCATCGGCATCAACGTGGGCAAGCTCGTCTTTATCGTGACGGACCGCGGGCGCGAGATCTGCGCCGCCATCGACCGCGCCTGCGGGCGCGGCAGCACACTCATCCGCGCCTTCGGCGGGTACACCAACGAGAGGCGGGACATCGTGCTGTGCGCGTGCAACACAAAGCAGTTCTTTGCCCTGCGGCAGGCGGTGAAGGAGGAGGATCCGGATTCGTTCGTTGTCGTCGTCAACTCCAGCGAGGTGTTCGGCGACGGTTTCAAGATGCTCCAGCTCGGCGACAGCGGGAAATAGGCGGCGCACGGGTTAAAGCTTGCAAAAAGCCGAAGCCTGGGGTATTGAAATTCAGCCCAAAACGGTGTAGAATAGCAGTCGCAGTTAAGGCAATCTAACTGCGGTAACATTGATATACGCTGAAAGGATGGATATAATATGAAAACACTTGTGCTGCTGCGCCACGGAGAGAGCGAATGGAATATTGGAAACTAAGCATTGGCGATATGAGCACGTTTTGGGGTATTTTGATCCCGTTTCTCGGGACGGCGCTGGGCGCGGCGTGCGTGTTCTTCATGCAAAGGTCGCTGAGCGACGGCGTTCAACGCGCACTGACGGGCTTTGCCGCGGGCGTGATGGTCGCCGCGTCGGTGTGGAGTCTTCTGATCCCTGCGATCGAGCAGTCGTCCGGATCGGGCGTACCGGCGTTCCTGCCTGCTTTCGCCGGCTTTTGGCTGGGCATTCTCTTTCTTCTCACGCTTGACCATCTCATCCCCCATCTGCACGCGAAAAGCGAGCAGGCGGAGGGACCGAAAAGCCGGCTTCGCCGGACGACAATGATGGTGCTGGCGGTCACGCTGCACAACATTCCCGAGGGGATGGCAGTGGGCGTGGTGTACGCGGGCTGGCTCTCCGGCAGTGCGCAGATCACGGCGGCGGGCGCGCTGGCGCTGTCGCTCGGCATTGCGATACAAAACTTTCCGGAGGGGGCAATCATATCCATGCCTCTGCGCGCGGAGGGCCTGAAAAAGAGCCGTGCGTTTCTGGGCGGCGTGCTCTCCGGCGTGGTCGAGCCTATCGGCGCGGTGCTGACGATACTCGCCGCTGGGCTGATCGTTCCCGCGCTGCCGTATCTGCTGAGCTTCGCGGCGGGCGCGATGATCTACGTCGTTGTGGAGGAGCTGGTGCCCGAGATGTCGCAGGGGCGGCACTCCAACATCGGCACGGTGTTTTTCGCCGTGGGGTTCAGCGTGATGATGGTGCTGGACGTGGCGCTGGGATGAGGCATTGACTTGTGCGGCGGGGCGGCGTATAATCTTGGCGAAAAATCCGACTGCACAGGAGGCTTACAGCATGAATACACCTTTCCGTTACGACTATGGCGGCGGTTTTCTGCGCTGCGCGGCGCAGGGGCAGACAGCGCCGCGGCTTATTGCGGCAGAGCGCACCCTGCATAAAGGCAGGGCGGGCGGCGCGCCCGTGAAAAGCACCTCGGCGGAAGTCCGGCGGTGACGGTATGCGTTTTCCCAAGCTGCACGCGCAGATGTCGGAGTCGCTGCTGACGGCGGCGTTCATCGTTCTCTCCGGCGGTCTGCAGGACGCTTATACATATCTCTGCCGCGGCAAGGTCTTTGCCAACGCGCAGACGGGCAACATCGTGCTCTCCGGCGCTTATCTCTTCGAGGGCGATTTTTCCCGCTGTCTGCTCTATCTCATCCCCGTGCTGTCGTTCATGGTCGGCATTTTTGCCGCGGAGTGTATCCACCGGCATTATAAATACATGGAAAAGGTGCACTGGCGGCAGCTCATCATCCTTGCCGAGATCGTGCTGCTGTTTGCCGTCGGCTTTCTGCCGCAGGAGGGCAACACCCTTGCCAACGCGCTGGTCTCGTTCGTCTGCGCAATGCAGGTGCAGACGTTCCGCAAGGTGCGCGGGCACGCCTACGCGAGCACCATGTGCATCGGCAATATGCGCAGCGGAACGGAGGCGCTGTGCGTCTACTTCCACACGCGCGAGCCGGAGGTGCTGAAAAAGGCACTGACCTACTTCGGCGTGATAGGGCTGTTCGCTGTCGGCGCGGGCTTCGGCGCGCTGCTGACACACGCGCTCGGCGAGCGCGGGATCTGGGCGTCCTGCGCACTGCTGACCGTCAGCTTCCTGTGTATGTTCATCCACGGGAAAAAGGACCAGGCATAATCTGACCGCGCATTTACAGAGCCGCGCAAAAATGAGCATTTGCGATTTTATGACGATTATCGCAAATGCTCATTTTATATTATGAACATATCCCGCCCCTCCGCACTATTCGTAGCTCGGGCGCGGCAGCGCGGTCGCGTATATCACGCGCCCGAGACACACAAGCTCCCCGCGCTCGGCGGCGGGGATGCGCAGGCTTTCGCCCTGCCGCGCGGGATTCGCCGCGAGCAGGTGCAGCGCGCCGGAATAATCCTCGCACCACTGGCGGCAGAGTATGCGCCCTCGGTACATGAACACACCCGCGCCGAACTCCTCCGGCATTTCGCTGCACCGGACGTACACGCGCCCGCCCTGCGGGAAATACGGCAGCATGCAGTCGTCCGTCAGCGTGAGGGCAAGCTGCGCCCCCTCCGGCGCGGTCGAAGCGTCGATAAGCTCATACTCCTCAAAGCCGCGCTGCTCCGCCACGGCGCACACCTCCCCCGCATCGTCCTGTACTGTATATGATATGGTATAGGCACGGTGCGCAAAAGTCAAGAGCCGCGGCAAAAATTTGTTAACAATCCATCAAATTATTAAAATATATCTTGGCAAAAGCAAAATAAATGTTATTATAAATAATAATGCAATTTTTAACCCCGGAGGGCGATATACTCATGCTTATACTTGCGTTTCTCACGGCTGCGGTCATCGCTGCCGTCATATATGTGAAAGCCGCGGGCGCGGTGATGTGGAAGGGCCTGCTGGTGTTCGCGGCGAGCTTTGTCGCGCTCAATCTGGTGTACATTCTCTTTGTGGCGGTCATGTCGCTGTTCGTGAGCAACACCAAGCCCCTTGTCAAGCAGAATCCGCTGTGCCGCTCCGCCTGCGTGGGCATGACGGGGCTCATTCTCGGCTACTGCTGGGTGCGCACGCACATCACGGGGCTGGACAAGCTGCCCGACGCGGGGCGCTTCGTTTTCATCAGCAACCACCGCTCCGGCTTTGACCCGCTCATTGTCCTCAACCGGCTGAAAAGGTACGACATCGCGTTCATCTCCAAGCCCTCCAACATGGCGCTGCCGTTCGTCGGGCGCATCGCGCACGGCGCGGGCTGCCTTTCGATAGACAGGGAGAACGACCGCAACGCGCTCACCACCATCCTCCAGGCGGCGGACTATATCAAGCGCGGCGTGTGCTCCGTCGGCATCTATCCTGAGGGGACGCGCTCGCGCGACGGGGCGCTGCTGCCGTTCCACGCGGGCTCGTTCAAGATAGCGCAGAGGGCAAACGTGCCGCTCGCCGTGGCGTGTATACGCGGCAGCGAGAGCATTGCGAAAAACGCCCTGCGCCGCGTGACGGACGTGTATCTCGACATTCTGGAGCTTATCCCCGCCGAGCGCGTGAAGGAAATGTCCACGCACGAGCTTGCCGACTACAGCCGCGCGCTCATCGAGCGCCATCTTGCCGCCGCGGTCTGAAGAGCGGAGGGAGCGTTGAATGAAAAACGTTGCACTGATAACCGGCTCTTCGCGCGGCATAGGCGCGGCGACGGCGCGGCTGCTCGCCGAAAACGGGTGGAGCGTGTGTATAAACTGCATAGAGCGCGTCGATCTCGCGCGCGGGCTTGCAAGCGAGCTGCGCAGCGCGGGACATGAGGCGATGTATTATAGAGCCGACGTTGCCGACCGCGCGGCGGTGGCGGCGATGGTGCGCGCGGTGGAGCGCGAGCTCGGATACGTGACGCTGCTGGTCAATAACGCCGGCGTCGCCCGCCAGCAGCAGTTTCAGGACGTCACGCCGGAATACTGGCAGCGGATATTCGCCGTCAACCTCGGCGGCTGCTTCAACACAACGCAGGAGACGCTGGGGCATATGCTGCACGAGCACGCGGGCTGCATCGTGAACGTCAGCTCCATCTGGGGGCGGCACGGCGCGTCGTGCGAGGCGGCATATTCCGCGACAAAGCACGCCATCGTCGGCTTGACGCGCTCCCTCGCGGCGGAGCTTGCCCAGTCCGGCATCCGCGTGAACGCCGTCGCCCCCGGCGTGATAGACACGGACATGGTCAAGGTGCTGGGCGAGGAGACGCTGACGGAGCTTGCGCGCGGCGTTATCCCCGTCGGTCGTCTCGGCGCACCGCGCGAGATCGCCGAGGGCATACTCTACCTCGCGCGCGCGGAATACGTCACGGGGCAGGTGCTCGGCATAGACGGCGGCTTTATAATCTGAAATAATATATAAAATATAGTATGGGAGTGCAGACAGATGAGCAAATTCAAGGCCTTCCTCCGGCGCAAGGACATTGAGATCTCTCTCCGCCGCTACGGCGTGGACACGCTCAGCGCGATGGCGCAGGGGCTTTTCTGCTCGCTGCTTATCGGCACGATACTCGACACCGTCGGAAAGCAGTTCAGCATCGGCTTCCTGACGGCGCTCATTTTTGAGCTGAACGGCAAGGGGTACACGATAGGCGCCTGCGCGTCCGCGATGGTGGGTCCGGCAATGGCGGTCGCCATCGGGCACGTGCTGCACGCGCCGGGCATGGTGCTCTTCTCCCTCGCGGCGGTGGGCTATGCCACAAACCAGATGGGCGGCGCGGGCGGTCCGCTCGCGGTGCTCGTGACCGCCGTTATCGCGGCGGAGTTCGGCAAGGCGGTGTACAAGGAGACGAAGGTGGACATCCTCGTCACGCCGCTCGTGACCATTCTCGTGGGCGTGGGGCTGGCGTTCGTCGTCGCCGCGCCCATAGGAAAAGCCGCAAGCTGGGTCGGCAGCATCATCATGTGGGCAACCGAGCAGCAGCCCTTTGTCATGGGCGTGCTCGTGTCCGTGATCGTCGGCGTTGCGCTGACGCTGCCCATATCGTCGGCGGCGATATGCGCGGCGCTGTCGCTGACGGGTCTGGCGGGCGGCGCGGCTGTGGCGGGCTGCTGTGCGCAGATGGTGGGCTTCGCCGCGGTGAGCTTCCGCGACAACGGCTGGGGCGGCGCTGTGTCGCAGGGGCTAGGCACGTCGATGCTGCAAATGGGCAACATCATCCGAAACCCGCGCATCTGGATCGCCCCGACAGTCGCCAGCGCCGTCACAGGTCCGATCGCCACCTGCATTTTCAAAATGCAGATGAACGGCGCCGCCATCAACTCCGGCATGGGCACTTGCTGCCTGTGCGGTCCTATCGGCGTGTGGACGGGCTGGATGGAGCCGAGCGCCGCCGCGCTCGCGGCGGGCGCGTCGGCGATAACGCCGACGGCGACGGACTGGATAGGGCTCGCGCTGATCGCCGTGGTGCTGCCCGTCGCGGTGAGCCTGCCGGTGGACGCGCTGTGCCGCCGCTTAGGCTGGGTGCGCGACGGCGACATGAAGCTCGATCTGTAATATTCTATGCCCCTCGACCGCCCTATCGGGCGGTCACAGTCTGTCAAAGAATCGAAAGCTCCAACAAAAACCGTTCTTTTAAAGGCTTCCCCTTGAGGGGAGGCTGTCGCCACAGGCGACTGATGAGGTGGAAAAGTGCCGTATTTTGCTGAAAATCATACATTTCGTGCACTGAAAACACCTCATCCGGTTCGCTCCGCGAACCACCTTCTCCTCAAGGAGAAGGCTTTTTTGACAGACTGCGACCGTCCTATTGGGCGGTTTTTGCGCTGTGTATATTTTTTCTCATAACGTGGGAAAATTGTAGTGCTGTTACATATGATGTAATGGGCTATCATTTTCACGGAGTGTGAAACGCATGGTCAAACGAGGAGATATTTATTACGCCGATCTCAGCCCCGTCGTGGGCAGCGAGCAGGGCGGGATGCGTCCGGTGCTCATCGTGCAGAACGACACCGGCAACAAGCACAGCCCAACCGTCATCGCCGCCGCGATAACCAGCCAGATAGGCAAGGCGCGTCTGCCGACGCACATAGAGCTGACGGCGCAGAGCGTCGGGCTCAACCGCGACAGCGTCATACTGCTCGAACAGATACGCACGATAGACAAATCCCGTCTGCGCGAGCGGATGGGCAGGCTGGACGACGGCACCATGACCGCCGTGGACAATGCGCTCGCGGTGAGCTTCGGTCTGGGCGGCACGATATAATATTGAACCTGTCCCCGTTCATACAATGTGAACGGGGACATTCTGGCATTTGGGAGGCGGAGCGCGTATGGAGTACCCTGTCATGATGGGCGGCGCGGCGGCGGGGACGCTGAATGTGACG
This sequence comes from uncultured Oscillospiraceae bacterium, assembly GCA_934572325.1. Taxonomy (GTDB): domain Bacteria; phylum Bacillota; class Clostridia; order Oscillospirales; family Oscillospiraceae; genus Limivicinus. The sequence continues at coordinate 10,074 of CAKTKT010000040.1, read as the reverse complement.
ACGGAGGGGCTGTTCACGGTGTTCGAGGCGAGCGTGCCCGGGCGCGAGGGGCTTGTGCGCCTGTCCGTCTACGGCGGCGGGCGCGAGGGCTATCTCGGCGTGATGCAGCCGTGGAGCGGCGGGATGTACCTGCGCCGCAGACTGACCCGCCGCGAGTGCGCCGCGCTGCCGGAGACGATAGAGTACGCCGCGCCGTCGGGCGCGGCGGAGACGGGAAAGGCGCGGGCACAGACCGACGCGGCAACGCCCGCGCCGGATGCCGCGGGCGCTGCGCCCGCCGCGGCGAAGCCCGCGAGCGCACCAGTGAGCGTGAGCGCGGCGGCTGTCGAGGGCTCTTCCTCCCCCGCCGCACCGCCGATACCCGACGACGCGGCGGAGCTGCTGTGGTTCAAGCGTCCGGACGGAACGCTCACCGCCTTTGACGGGCAGGGCTGCATCATCGCCATTCCGGCAAAGCTGCGCCGCCGCACCCCGGGCGCTGTGCTGCGGCGCATAGACGGCGCGGTATATATGCTATTTCGCTATTGAGCTTGTGCGCGGAACATGATATAATGTTATATTACATAAAAAGAGACACTCGGAGGACGTATATACTATGCAAATGACAGATCTTATCGCAAAAAAGCGCGACGGCGGCAGACTGACCGGCGAGGAAATAGACTTCATGATACAAAGCTACACGCGCGGCGGCATCCCCGATTACCAGATGTCCGCGATGTGCATGGCGATACTCTTCGCGGGCATGGACAGCGAGGAGACGCTCAATCTCACGCTCTCGATGGAGCACTCCGGCGACACGCTCGATCTCAGCCCCATAAAGGGCATAAAGGGCGACAAGCACTCCACCGGCGGCGTGGGCGACAAGACAAGTCTCATCCTCTGCCCGATGGTCGCCGCGTGCGGCGTGAAGATCGCAAAAATGTCCGGACGCGGGCTGGGGCACACGGGGGGGACGATAGACAAGCTGGAGAGCTTCCCCAACTTCTCCACGGCGCTGACGGACGAGCAGTTTTTTGAAAACGTCAACCGTCTCGGCATCGCCATCATCGGGCAGACCGCCGATCTCGACCCTGCGGACAAGAAGCTGTACGCCCTGCGCGACGTGACCGGCACAGTGCCGAGCGTGCCGCTCATCGCAAGCTCCATCATGTCCAAGAAGCTCGCCTCCGGCGCGGACGTTATCGTGCTGGACGTGAAGTGCGGCTCGGGCGCGTTCATGAAAACGGAGGAGGAGGCGCGGGTGCTCGCGCAGACGATGGTGGGCATCGGCAAGGGCGCGGGGCGGCGTGTTGCGGCGTGCATCACCGACATGGATCAGCCGCTCGGGCGCTGCATCGGCAACGCGCTGGAGGTCAAGGAGGCGATAAGCGTTCTCAAGGGCGAGACGCGCGGCGATCTTCTGGAGCTGTGCCTGACGCTGGGAAGCTGCATACTGACGACCGGCGGCATCGCCCCCGACAGCGCCGCTGCGCGCGAAATGCTGCAAAGGTCGGTGGACGACGGCTCGGCGCTTACAAAGCTGGGCGATCTCGTGGAGGGGCAGGGCGGCGACAGGCGCGACGTTTCGGACACCGCCCGTCTCCCCGCCGCACCCGTCGTGCTGGAGGTCAAGTCTCCCGAGAGCGGCTGGGTGAAGCACATCGAGGCGGACGAGGTCGGGCTCGTGTCGATGCACCTCGGCGGCGGCAGAGCGACGAAGGAGAGCGTGATCGATCTCTCCGTCGGCGTCATCCTGCGCAAAAAGGTGGGCGAGCAGGTCTCCGCCGGCGAGGCGCTTGCCGAGATCCACGCCGCAGACGCGCCCTCCGCCGCGAAGACCGCAGAGAGCCTTATGCGCTGCTACGAATTTTCCGCTTCCCCCGTCGCTCAGCCGAGGCTCATCAAGGAAATAATTATGTAAACTATATTATATCTACCATATTACGTAACTCGCGCATACTACGGAGGTGAGAGAGATGAAACGTATTGCGGCGGCGCTCGCGGCGCTGATGCTTGCGGCTTGTCTCTCTCCCTGCGCATATGCGCTCGTGACGCTGGAAAAGCCGGGCGCAGCGCAGATGATATACCTGCCCGCAGACGATTATGAGAGCTATCGCGCGGATTTCTACCTCAGCGCACTGACGGCGCTTGAGCGCGACGGAGACGATCTGCGGCTCATGTTCCGAAACTCGCGCATTGTTCTGCGCGGCTTTTTCGCCACGAACGACGCGCGGCGCGCGCTGACGTTTATCGGCGGGGATCGCGTCACCGCTGCGGATTTTGACGCGGACGGCGCGTTCACCGGCGCGCTGTACTCTGGCACTGCCGTTCCCAAGGGAGACGCGGCGGCAAAGGACACGTCCGATGCGGACGGATGCGAGCGCGTGAGCGTAGTGCGCTCGCGCGGGTCAAGCGAGCTGCGCTCGTCCAAGGGGCAGGCGGTCTACGGCGCGGTGCGCGCAAGCGCCGTCAGCGCGGTGGACGTGTATATGGCGCTCGGCTGCGACTGGGCGCGGGTCGAGAGCGTGCGCTTTGATTTTGACTGCGGCGAGGACGGGAGCGTCCGCTGTACGCGCGAGACGCTGACCGGCACGGACGGCGTGACCGCCGTCAACCTCCGACCGGAGACGGTGTACGTCGCCGACAGCGCCACGCTCGTCCCCGTCGCCGCAGGACGCGCCGCCGTGAGCTTCGCCAACGCCCTTGGGGAGAGCCTGCAGCGGCTGAGCATCCGCGTCACGGACAAGGGCGGTGTGCTGACGGCGGAGTGCTTCTGCCCCGAATGTGACAGGGATCAGGGCACGGCGCTGCATATGCGCGCCTGCGGGCATTACGGCTGCTCCTCCGGCTTTGACGCGGCAGGTCACGCCGTTCCCGAATGTGGCATCGCCGGACACTGCGCCACGGACGGCGCGGCGCACGGCAAGTGCCGCAACTGTCTCAAGCCGCTGTGCAACGGCAAAGAGCACGGCGTGGGCGTGTGCCCGCACGAACACACATGGGTGCAAAAGAGCTACACCGCCCCGACCGCCGCAGCCCCGGGGCGCTCCGTTGCGCAGTGCGTCACCTGCGGCATGGTGTACGAGCAGACCCTGCCCGCGACAGGCGGGTGAAGCGCGTCAAGTGCAATATTGTCATATTGAGCATGATTTTACCGCAAATCCGTCATATAAATCCGTCCGTTAATCGAATGACAAGCCTATTCTCCTAACGCATAATAGCTTAATAAAGACAGCGCAGAATAGCGCAGACATTTTTATTCAAGGTATTTTCCGATGAGCAAAGGTAAATTCGACATAAAATCCATATTGGACATATCCCGCTGGGAGGCTGTTCAGGATCAGCTCGCAAAAGAGACGGGCACTGCCATAATCACGATAGACTATAAGGGCACGCCTCACACAAAGCACAGCATGCGCACGGAGTTTTGCAGCATCATCCGCGAAAATCCCATCTCCCGCAAGCGCTGCCAGCGGTGCGACTCGCTCGCCGGACTGGAGGCTGTGCGGCTCAATCAGCCGTTCATCTACCTGTGCCACTGCGGCATCGTGGACGTTGCCGTGCCCGTAACCGTGGGCGATCAGTATCTGGGCGCGGTGATGTTCGGTCAGGTGCGCGTCTCGAACGGGTCGGACGCGGGGGTGGAGCGCCTTGTCAACGAGATAAGCTCCTTCCGCGCGGACGACGAGGTGAGCGCCCTGCAGCCCGATCTGCGCGAGCTGTACCAGCGGCTGCCGGAGATGGAGTACGAGCGCATACGCGGCATTGCGGACATGATAAACGCCGTTGTACAGTATATCGTCGAGCGCGCGGTGGACAGCCGCGCACAGATGATGAGCTACGAATGGCGGCTGCGCGGTCTCCGCGACGGCGCTGACCGTGACGGCGCTGACGCGCCGGTCGAAATACACGCGCTGACCGATGCGGAGGAGAGCGGCGGCGCGGCGGCGGCAGTGCAGAAAAGCAGCTTGGTCTATCCCGCGGTCGTGTACATTGAAGAGCACCTGCACGAGATGATACCCATGCATGAAATGGCGTCGCTCTGCCATTTGAGCCGAAGCTACTTCTCGCGTCTTTTTCAGCACGACACGGGCGAAAACTACACCGACTATGTCAACCGCCGCAAGGTGGAGCGCGCAAAGGAGCTGCTGCGCGATACGCCCGACAGCGTGAGCGCCATCGCCGCCGCGCTGGGCTTTATGGACGTGAGCTATTTTGTCAAGCTCTTCAAGCGCTTTGAGGGCGTGACCCCGCTGGCATACCGGAAGCTGAAAAGCCGGAGGTAGTGCAAAAAAACGCGCCAAGCTTGACAGAATCAATGCCGGGCGCTATAATAGCATACGAAAAGGGTGCTGCGACAAGCGGTTAACTCTTATCAAGTACTCAAACAACTATGCAAAGCATAAGCCGTCGTCACTTGCCGGAGTGGCGGCGGTTTTGCTTTGCCCCCCCCTATTTTCCAAAAGCAGCACGGAATGTCAGCAAACATTCCGTGCTGTTTTTTTTTTGCTACTGTCCACGCGTGCGGGCGTATGACACAGTGAGGCGCACTGTTGTTGCATTTGTACAAATTCAATAAAACATTTTTGTAGATGATAATATTTTGTCAATTTATAAGTTCACATTCAACATATTTCGCACAATTGTACCATAAAATCGTCTGAAAATGTACGGACTGTGAATAATGACAATCAGCAAATTGACGGATAGAATGAAGCCGAAGTTTGAGAGATAAGTGATAGTGCTAACATTTCTCCACGCAAAAAAAGAGAATGAAAGGAAGAAAGAAATGAGTAAATCAGCAAAAAAGTGTTTTGTATCGCGCTGGTTCTGATACTGGTGAGCTGCATTTTTGCCTCTCTGATTCAAACCGATTTTGGCAAGGTTCAGATTACCACCGTCAACATTGTCACAGACAGCGGTTCAACACTATGCGGTCATCTTTATAGACCTAAGGACGCGACCGCAGAGAATCCATTACCCGGCATCGTTACCTGCCACGGCAATTACAACAACAAGGAAATGCAGGACATTAACGCGATCGAGCTATCTCGGCGCGGTTATGTTGTCCTTAATGTCGATGAATACCGTCATGGACATTCAAGCCCAGCAGACTTTGAGACGTGGCACATGACCTCCGTTGATGCTGTTGACTATCTCTATGAGCTTGATTTCGTTGATCAGTCTCTTATAGCTGTCACCGGTCATTCAAGAGGTGCAAAAATGGCAAATGAAGCCATGAAAGAGAATCTCATCCGCGCTGCTGCCGGTCAGCCCATGAAGCTGAAAGCGGTTCTCCTTGTAGGTTCTGCACCTTGGTTTGACAGCTTCAAGCTTGAAGATGCTACTGTAGGCGGAAGTTCTTCCACTGGTCAGAGTTTTACCCTTACGAGTGAGCTTGAAGCACTCATGGAAGAAATAAACGCACCTGTTAATCTCGCAGTAAACTATGGTCTCATATACGCTTCCTGTGACGAATGGAACAAGATGTGCGACAGCGTTGGAGGAGATGTACGTCGCTTTCTTGAGAGCGATAAGGCAATTGACTTTGTCGATCAGGTTGGCGCCGGTCTTGAGCACGGTCAGAAAGTAGAAGACGGCAAATTCTATTACGGCGAGATCGATGGAGAGACTTACAGCCGTGTGATTTTCGTTAACAAGGAAATACACCCCCTCAATCATTTTTCCAAGGCATCCGCCGCTGACCTCATTACCTATTTTTATACCATACTCGGTGTTCCCGCCGGACATGAGGAAATCGTCAATACAAACCAAGTATGGCTCTTCAAAGAGATAATGAATCTCATCGGTCTCATTGGTCTGTTCATGCTTATTTATCCTCTTGCCTGTGCTTTTATGAAGCTCCCGTTCTTCTCTGAGCTCGCTGCTGCTGAAACGCCGCGCAAACTCCACGGATTCACAGACAGCAAGGACAAGCTTATATACTGGCTTCAGTGGATTTTGTATGCAGCAATACCTCCGTTGCTTCTCTTCCCTGTTGAATACAAGTGGGTCGGCGCAGGCAGCGGCGCTCCCAGTACATACAACAACTTCTTTGGACAGCCCAATACAAACGAGCTGGTTGTATGGTCTCTCTGCATAACCGCCCTCTCCCTCATCGTCTATATCTTGATGTTCAAATTCTACTACGCGAAGAGAGGCAGAACAGTTGATGATATTGGTGTCAGAATCTCCGCAAAGGGATTCTTCAAAAGTCTGCTGCTCTCAGTCCTCGTTGTAGCAATCCTTTACTACATAGTGTTCCTTGCAGACTTTCTCTTCAAGGTTGACTTTAGAATATGGGTCATTGCTGTAAAGACATTCGAGCCCATGCATCTTGTTCTTGCGCTGACCTATGTTATCGGGTTTACGGTATTCTACATCGGCAACTCGCTGTTCACTAACAGCAACCGTATTGAGGGATGGGCAGAATGGAAAGTCCTTCTCGTAAGCTGCATTGGCAATATATTGGGTATATCCATAATCATTGCGTTCCAGTATATAACGTTTGCCTCAACAGGGCATCTCCCGCTCAACACAATGCGTGTTGTAAATCTCTTCCCGCTTGTTGTTCTTATACCCACTGCCACAATCATAGGGCGAAAGTTCTACGATAAAACCGGTAATATTTATCTCGGCGGTATGGTAATGGGTATATTCTACACATTCGTTACGGTCGCAAACACCAGAACAGACGGTTTCTGGCTCATGTAAGTTCACAATTTATTCTCACTCCTTACGCGCTGTGGAACGTCATTCGCGGCGTTCCCCCTTTTCAGCGCGATTTTCGGAGTTATCCGGTATTGGTTCTTGAAAAATTCATACAAACACGCTACAATAATCAATAATAAACAGGTATTCAAACGGAGGAGGCATCAATGATACTTGACTGCACAGAATACACCGGCATCTGCGAGTGCGGGCGCGACCATGAGCTGCGCACGAAGCTGGTCGTGTGCGAGTACGGCGCACTTGGAAGCTTTGACAAATACATGGACGACTGCGGGCTGAGCGGCTTTCGCACCGTCATCTACGATACGAACACCTACAACCTCCCCTCCATGACGCACGTGCGCGCCGATCAGGAGATTGTGCTGGAGGCGCAGGGGCTGCACAGCGAAAAGGGCTTGATCGAGGACATGATGAAAATGCTCAAGCGCAAGCCGGACTACATCGTCACGGTTGGCGGCGGCACGCTGATGGACTTTGCGCGCTACAGCGCCTACAAGCTCGGCATCCCCTTCGTCGCCGTGCCGACGATCGTCTCCTCCGACGGCTTCACGGCGGACATCTGCTCCATCATCATCGACGGGCAGAAAAAGTCCATCCCCATGCAGGCGGCGGACGCGGTAATCTGCGACATGGACATCGTCTCCGGTGCGCCGATGTTCCTCACCATCGCCGGCGTTCAGGATATTCTGGCAAAATACGTGTCCATTGCCGACTGGAAGATCGCGCACATCGTCTCGGGCGAATACTTCTGCGACAAGGTGTGCGACATGGCGCAGGCGGCGCTTGACATCATGCAGCGCTGTGCGCTCGACCTCGCCGACGGCAAAGCGCCCGACTATGAGGCGATGGCGTACACGCAGATTCTCTCCGGACTGACGATGCAGATACTCTCCAACAGCCGCGCCGCCTCCGGCGCGGAGCACCTTGTCGCCCACCTTGTGGAGATGAAGCCCAAGGGCTTTGAGCGCGCGCACGGTATGCACGGCGAGTGCGTGGGCGTGGGCACTATCATGTGCGCGCGGGCGTATCACGAGTACGCCAAGCGCGACGCCGTCGAGGTCAAGCCCTTTGAGCCGCTGGACGAGGCGTGGGTGCGCGATGAGTTCGGCGCGCTCGCCGACGGCATACTCAAGGAGAACGAGAACGACGTGCTCAAGACCTTCGACCCCGAGAACATCAAGACACACTGGCAGGAGATCCGCGACGTTATCGCCACCATCCCCACCGCGCAGGAGCTTACCGAGCTGTACACGAAGATCGGCGCAAAGCACTCCCTCGCGGAGCTGGACATCGACGAGGGCGTGCGCGAGGACTTTCTCGACATCTCCTCCGCCATCCGCAACCGCCTCACGTTTGCGCGCATGACGCGGCTCATCGTCGGGTAAAAACGAAATTCCTGCGGTCACAGGTGCAGATTCCCCGCCTGTGACCGTTTTTCAGGTACATTTCAGTTCAATACACGAAACTATATAAAAGGAGAACCGCGAATGAAATACATAATGAGTCTCGACCAGGGGACGACAAGCTCCCGCTGCATACTCTTTGACAAGGCCGGGCGGATATGCTCCACCGTGCAGAAGGAGTTCACGCAGATATTCCCGCACCCCGGCTGGGTCGAGCATGACGCGATGGAGATCTGGAACACGACGCTGGAGGTGTCGCGCGCCGCAATGGACAAGCTCGGCGTGACGGCGGCGGACATAGCCGCCATCGGCATCACCAACCAGCGCGAGACCACCGTTATCTGGGATAAGGTCACGGGCGCGCCCATTGCCAACGCCATCGTGTGGCAGTGCCGCCGCACGTCGGACATCATCGATGCGCTTGTCGCCGAGGGTCACGCGGACACGGTGCGCGCCAAGACAGGGCTTGTGCCGGACGCATACTTCTCCGGCTCAAAGATAAAATGGCTGCTGGACAACGTCCCCGGCGCGAGGACGCGCGCGGAGGCGGGCGAGCTTCTGTTCGGCACGATAGACACATGGCTCATCTGGAAGCTCACTGGCGGGCGCGTCCACGTCACGGACTACACCAACGCCAGCCGCACCATGCTCTATAACATCCACGAGCTGTGCTGGGACAGGGAGCTGCTGCGCCTGCTGGATATACCGCTGTGCATCCTCCCCGAGGTGCGCCCGTCCAGCGCCGTCTACGGCAGGACCGAGTTTGAGCTCTACGGCGGCGAGATCCCCATTGCGGGCGCGGCGGGCGACCAGCAGTGCGCGCTGTTCGGGCAGTGCTGCTTCGAGCCGGGCGAGATGAAAAACACCTACGGCACGGGCTGCTTCCTTTTGATGAACACCGGACGCGAGCCGGTCATGTCCTCCAACGGGCTGGTCACGACCATTGCAGTCGGGTTCGACGATCACGTGGAGTACGCGCTGGAGGGCAGCATCTTTGTCGCGGGCGCGGCGATACAGTGGCTGCGCGATGAGCTGGGTGTTATCTCCTCCGCCGCGGAGAGCCAGCAGTACGCCGAGGCTGTGCCCGACACGGCGGGCGGCTACGTCGTGCCCGCGTTCACCGGACTTGGCGCACCGTACTGGAGCCAGCGCACGCGCGGGGCTATCCTCGGCGTGACGCGCGGGTTCGGGCGCGCCCATCTCGTGCGCGCGACGCTTGAATCCCTCGCCTACCAGACCCATGACATCGCCCGCGCGATGGAGCAGGACTCCGGCATAAAGATCTCCCGTCTCAAGGTTGACGGCGGCGCCTGCGCCAACGACTTTCTCATGCAGTTTCAGAGCGACCTTATCGGCTGCGACGTTGTGCGCCCGAGTTGCATAGAGACGACCGCGCTGGGCGCGGCGTACCTCGCGGGGCTCGCCGTGGGCTACTGGAACGACATCGACGACATCCGCGCCAACTGGGCGGTGGACAAGGTGTTCTTCCCCGTAATGGACGGCGAGAAGCGCGAAAGGCTGCTGCGCGGCTGGGGCAAGGCGGTCAGATGCGCCCTGCTGTGGGCAGAGGACGGCGATTGAGGAGCGCGCGGCGAAATGGACTATCAAAGGCTGAAGGACTGTGAGCTTTTTCTCTTCGATATGGACGGCACGCTCTACCTCGGCGACAATGTGTACGCCGGAGCGATAGAGCTGATGAATGACCTTCCCTCTCTCGGGAAAAAATACATATACCTCACCAACAACTCCTCCCGCGCGGGAACGGACTACATCACCCGTCTGCGCCGCCTCGGCTTCCCGTGCGAGAGCGAGAACGTGTTCACCTCCGGCATGGCGACCGGTATGTACCTCAACCAGCGCCATCCCGGCGCGAGCGTGTACCTCGCCGGTACGCGCGCGTTCCACCGCGAGCTTGTGAGCTACGGCATAAACCTCGTCAACGACGAGCTCGGGCACAGCT
>CAKTKT010000039.1 GCA_934572325.1 uncultured Oscillospiraceae bacterium | reverse complement strand
TCCACGCCACGCAAGCACAGCCCTGTTTTCCTGCCGCTTCAAATGCCCTTGCCCTCCCCGGCGGCAACGGCATTTTTTCGGCAACGCCGACAGAGCGTATAACACACTACACTTTGCTACGCAAAGTCGTGTGCCAAGGGATACCCTTTGGAGACCCCTGACAACAAAACAGGCGGTATGCTGCCCTCTCCGGGAGCATACCGCCGTTTGTTGTCAGCAGCCTCCGTTTCGTGGTCTGCGTGTAGTTCCTTGTAAACTGACCTAAGCTATACATAACGAAAAATCCACCGTTGCGAAAAACGGTGGATATTTTCATATTGTCTCTATGAGATTACTTGCCCGTCTTGCCGAACCAGTTGATGATGTGGCGCGGGCAGATGTCGGCGCAGTGACCGCAGCCGACGCACTTGGACGCATCGACCTGAGCGAGATTGTCCACGACGGTGATAGCGTCCGCCGGACACTCGCGCTGGCATTTCATGCAGCCGATGCAGCCGAAGTCGCACATCTTCATGACCTTTGCGCCCTTGTCGTGATTGCCGCAGGCGGGCATGACCCTCTGGCTCTCCGGTATGAGCTTTATGATGCTCTTGGGGCAGGCGTCGGCACAGGCGCCGCAGCCCACACAGCGCATACGGTTGACCTTTGCCACGCCGTCAACGATATGTATCGCGTCAAACTGACATACGCGGGTGCAGTTGCCAAGCCCGATGCACGCGAAGGTGCAGGTCTTGTTGGACTTGCCGCCGAAGAGCATAGCCGCGCGGCAGTCAACGGGACCGGAGTAGTTGAAGCGCATTTCGGCGTGACCCTCCGTGCCGGAGCACGGCACGAACGCGACCAGCTTTTCAACGTCGCCGCCGGAGACGCCCATGATCTCGGCAATCTTTGCCGCGGCTTCCGCGCCGCCGGCAACGCACCTGTTCGTGGGCGCTTCGCCCGCCGCGACCGCGGCGGCGTAGCCGTCACAGCCGGGATAGCCGCAGCCGCCGCAGTTTGCGCCGGCAAGGCAGGCGCGGACGGCTTCCTGCTTGGGATCGACCTCGACATGGAATATCCTCGCCGCGAACGCCAGCAGCGCACCGAACAGCGCGCCCAGAACGCCGAGCACCAGAATCGCCATAAGAATAGAATTCATATCTTCACGCCCTCCCTATCAAAAGATCTTCATACCGCTGAAGCCCATGAAGGCAAGAGCGACGAGAGCGGCGGACACAAGGCAGATGGGGAAGCCCTTGAAGCACTCGGGGTAGTCGGAAAACTCCACGCGCTCGCGCACGCTCGCAAAGAGCACGATGGCGAGCATGAAGCCCAGACCGCCGGTGATGCCGTAGACCACGGACTCAATGAAGTTGTAGTGGTTCTGGACGTTCAGCAGCACAACGCCGAGCACGGCGCAGTTTGTGGTGATAAGCGGGAGATAGATGCCGAGCGCGGAGTAGAGCGCTGGAACCATCTTCTTGAGGAACATCTCGACAAACTGCACAAGGGCGGCGATGACGAGGATGAACGTGAGCGTCTGGAGGAACGCGAGCCCCAGCGGAACGAGCACGAACTGGTCAATGACCCAGCATATCGCCGAGGCGAGCCCCATGACGAACGTGACCGCAAGCCCCATGCCTGTGGCGGTGTCCACCTTGTTGGAGCAGCCGAGGAACGGACAACAGCCAAGGAACTGGGAGAAGATGAAGTTGTTGATGAGTATAGCGCCGAGGGAGATGGAGAGAATGTTAGTGAGCATTATTCCTCAGCCTCCTTTGCAGCCTCTTCGGCGAGCTGTTTTTTCTTTGCGGATTTTTTGAGCGCGTACTGCATGACGGCGATGAGCACGCCGAGCGTGAGAAAGCCGCCGAACGGCATGATAAGTATCGTCGCGCCAAAATCCTCGGGGAAGAGCTGGATGCCCGCGCCCGTGCCGTCGAGCGTGAAGCGCAGACCGTTGGCAATGTCGATGAGCCCGCCGCCGAAGCATCCGGAGCCGAGAAGCTCGCGCACGACGCACATGATGATGAGCACCACGGTGTAGCCGAGTCCCTGGAAGATGCCGTCGAAGAACGAAGCGCCGACGGTGTTGTGCTGGCAGAACGCCTCCGCGCGCCCGATGATTATGCAGTTGACAACGATGAGCGGGATGAACACGCCCAGCGCGGAGGAGAGCGCAGGAACGAACGCCTGCAAAAGCAGGTCAACTATCGTGACAAAGCCCGCGATAACGACGACGAAGATCGCAAGGCGTATCTCGTCGGGGATGACCTTTCTGATTGCGGAAATGACGATATTGCAGCAGGTGAGGATGATAAGAACGGACAGACCCATACCGACGCCGTTGAACAGCGAGGTCGTGATCGCCATTGTGGCGCACATACCGATCAACTGGACAAGAACGGGGTTATTGGTGATGAGGCCTTCCTTAAACTGTTTTTTGATATTCATTCAGCTTGCCTCCTTAACCCAAAGCTTCCACAGCGCGGATGCTCTCCGCGACCGCACCCGCAACCGCGTTGGAGGTGATGGTCGCCGCGGTGATGGCGTCGATGTCACCGCCGGCTTTCTTCAGCCTTACATCGTCGCCCTGACCGATGAACTGCGCGCGCCAGGTTCTGCCGAATTCGCTCTGCTCGGCAGCCTTCGCGCCGAGACCGGAGGTCTCCGCGTGGGAGATGACGGAGATGCCGGTGCATTTATGCTCCGTGTCCACGCCGACAGCCATCGTGATGCTGCCCTGCGCGCCGGAATAGGTGGTGGTGACGACATAGCCCTTGTCGCCCGCCTTGGCTATCTTGTCGATGGTCGGAAAGGCTTCTTTGTCAAAGTCAACATCCTGATAATCGTCCGCCTCCAGAACGGTGGCGTAAGCCTTCTGGGTCTTGATGCGCTCCTGCTCGGCGATCCTGTCCGCCGTGACGAGATCAACGGCGCCCAGAACGCCCGCGACAACAGCGCAGACAAGGAACAGGACGACTGCGAGTTTAACGATATTTTTCATTACGCGCCCTCCTTTGCCGCCTTCTTCGCGGCTCTCTCGGCGGCGACGTCCTCCTTGGACACGCCGAACTGATGGCGGCGGAACGCCTTGTCTATCGCCCATGTGCAGAGGTTCATGATGAGTATGCCGTAGCTGACGCCCTCGGGATAGCTGCCGAAGTAGCGGATGAGGACGGTCAGAGCGCCGCAGCCGAAGCCGTACAGAAGCTGTCCGGGACCGGTGACAGGGCTGGTGGCATAGTCGTTCGCCATGAAGAACGCGCCGAGCAGCAGCGAGCCGCACAGCAGGTTGTAGCCGACCCAGTCGATGCGGCTGTAGCCCTCGTGCCCGAAGATGAACGTGAGCACGACGACAGTGCCGACAAAGGCGGTCGGGATCTGCCAGGTGATGACCTTGCGCGCGAAGAGGTACACGACGCCGATCAGCAGCGCCAGCGCGCTGATCTCGCCGATGCAGCCGGGCATATTGCCCAAAAACATATTCTTGAGATTTATGACCGCAGGCATGGGATCGGAGGACGAATAGAGATAGGTCATCGGCGTCGCCATGGTGACGCCGTCAAAGCTTCCCGTGAGACTGTCGGGAATACCCTTGAGGCTGTTGGGAATGACCCACGTGGTCATGTGGTTGGCGTAGGAGGCGATGAGGAACGCGCGCCCCGCCAGCGCCGGGTTGAGGAAGTTCTTGCCGAGACCGCCGTAGAGCTGCTTGACAACAATGATGGAGAAGAAGCTGCCCACGATGGGAAGCCACAGCGGGGAGCTGGGCGGCATGGTCATCGCCATCAGCAGACCCGTCACCGCGGCGGAGCAGTCGCCTATCGTGTTGGACTTCTTCAAAAGCTTGCGGTAAGCCCACTCGAAGAACACGGCGGAGAGCATGGACACCATGGCGACGCCGAGAGGACGCCAGCCGAACTGGAAGATGGCGACTATCAGCGCGGGCATAAGCGCGATGATAACGTCCGTCATTATGCGCCTTGTGTCGGTCTCAGCCCTCACCTGGGGCTGGTACGCGACGTCAAGGACGATTCTCACTTTATTTTCATTACCGCTCATTTGTTAGCCTCCTTTGCCGCCGCCTCTGCCTCGGCTTTCGCCTTTTCCTTGGCTGCCTTGGCTTGGAACATCAGCTTCGCCGTCTTGAACGCATGGGTAAGCGGCATTCTTGCGGGGCAGTTGTATGCGCAGCTTCCGCACTCGAAGCAGTCGGTGATATGGTATTTCTCCATCATGTCAAAGTCGCCCTTGCTGTAGTACATATACATGAACACGGGCTCAAGGTTCATCGGGCACACGGAGATGCACTTGCCGCAGCGGATGCAGGTCGGATCCTCGACATGTCTGTCCTCCTCTTCCGTGAAGAACAGCACGCCCGCCGTGCCCTTGATGACGGGCGCGTCGAAGCTCGTGGCGCAGATGCCCATCATCGGTCCGCCGAGGACGATCTTGGTGGGGGTCTTGACGAAGCCGCCGCACTTCTCGGCGAGATAGCCGAACGGAGTGCCGACGCGGGTGAGTCCGTTGACGGGCGCGTTGAGCGCGCTGCCCGCGACGGTGACGATGCGCTCTATCGTGGGCTTGCCCTCATAGCACGCCTGATAGATGGCGTAGCACGTGCGCGTGCTGACAACGTTGCAGCCGACGCCGGAGGGGATGCCGCCGGGCTTGACCTCGCGCCCCGTGACCGCCTTGACCTGCATCTTCTCGCCGCCCTGGGGGTACTTCACGTCCTCCGGCACGATCTCAACGCCGTACTTCTCGGGGTGGTGCGCGTTGAGGATGTCGATGGCGTCCTGCTTGTTGACCTCGATGCCGTAATACGCCTTGTCGAGACCGGAGGCAATGCGCACAAGCTCAATGCCGCGCAGGAGCTGCTCCGGGTAATTGCGCATGGTGAGATGGTCGCCGTTGAGGTACGGCTCGCACTCCGCGCCGTTGATGATGAGGGTATCGACCTTGCCGACGCCGCTGCGGATCTTGAACGCGGTCGGGAACATCGCGCCGCCCATGCCGACAACGCCCGCATGGCGGATGCGCTCAAGAATCGCCTCGGGGTCTTTGAGCTGCTCCTCCGTGAGGGGTGCGAAATCGGTGCAGGGGTCGTCCTTGTAATCGTTCTCGATAACAACGGACATGACCATGTCTCCCAGCGGGTGGGGTCTCGGCTCGACAGCCACGACCTTGCCCGAAACGGAGGCATGCACGGGCGCGGAGACAGGCGCGGGGTTCGTGCCTACCACCTGACCCATAGTGACATAGTCACCCACAGCCACGGTGGGCTTGCAGGGCGCGCCTATGTGCTGTGCCATGGGGATGACGACTTGCGGAGGCGGTGCAATGACGGTCATCGGAACTTCCGGTGCCTTCATGTAATTGGGATGCACGCCGCCTTTAAAAGTGTGGGACATAGTAGCTTCACCTCATAAAGTATTCGCGCGTAATAATTATGTACGATGTATGAATTTTAGCACAAGTGCAATTCGTTGTCTACACGATTTAGTACAAAAACCGTCAAAAATCCAAGATAACTTATTAACAAGCCTGACAAAACCTTAGCAATTCGGCGTTTTTTGCTTCTGTTTTAACAATCTCGCGGATTTTTTAACGGTATTTTGTTTTTATTTTAACAATCTTTTGAGTTTTTAGACAATTTATGCTTTTTTGTAAAAAAATCAGTCGAAAAGCTCTCCTCTCACCCTCCGGCTGCCATATATAGGTGGTTTATCGCCGCGCTGACGCTAAGGTTAAAGAAAAAGTGTCAAAGCACACGCCGAAATCTCTTGAAAAAGTGTCAGAACCGGGGTATGCGTCAAAGTCCTCGAGGTGCAAAGCGGGAAGGACTATGAGAAGCACTCGGCGCTGGACAACGTGATGTCCGCCAAGGAATATGGGATCAGGGAAGCCTGCGTTTTCACAAACGGCAACGTAAAGACGGACGGGAAGCTGAGCTATTACCCCATCTATATGGTCATGTTCCTGCAGGACGACCCGATGGATTTTATTGACATCTCCGTGGACAGGTTCAGGCTGTGAAGCCTTGACCGGACTTTTTCGACAAAATAACGGGGCGCGCTGCAATACGTGTTTTGCAGCGCGCCCCGCAGCTTTATAAATTGTATCTTATTTGCTCCTCCGCCTTTTCCTGACGTAGAGCACTGCGCCGGCAGCCGCCGCGCCCGCCCCGAGCATCAGCACCGTCCACAGCGCGAGATTGCTCTCATCGCCTGTCCTCGGTCCCTTGCCGGGGTCATCGCTCCAGACGACGATCCTTTCCCAGACTGCCTTATATACGGCATCGCCGGTGACGGTCTGGCTGACACGCGGCTCCCAGCCGACGAATCTGTACCCTCTGCGCTCCGGAACGCCGACAAAGCCCGGCGTCCTATCGCCGCTTTTCAGCCCCGAATAGACCTGATCGGGGAAAAGGATAACATTATCGACCCCGTCCGTATAGGTCACGGTATAGGTGACTATCTTATTCCACTGGGCATAAAGCGTGAGGCTTTCGGTCAGCTTTAGCTCATCGCCGGGCTTATACGCCTTTCCCTTGCCGTCGGCGGCGGTGTTCCAGCCGGTGAAGTCATAGCCCTCCCGCTCAAAGCCGTTAGCCCTGACCGTGACCGTTCCTTCCCCGAAGCGGCTATCCGGCGTCATGCTGCCTGTGCCGCCGTTTGCGTTGTAGCTGAGGACGAGCTTCTTCTCCTTCTCCTCGTATTCCTCAGCATAGCCGCAGTACCGGCACAGCTTTTTCGCTGTGCGCGTCCTTCCTGTGTCGGTCACAGTCCATTCAGAGTACGTAATCTCAAACGCATTGTCGTTGTGTCCGTCGGTGTAGTCATGATTGACCTTTGCGCCGTTCTGCCAGACCGGAGTGCCGTTGATATTGACAGTGGTTTTGCCGTTATTGCCGCTGCCATACTTCATGTTGAACTCAAATAGCTTTGAGCACGTCGCCTGTTCGCTGGTTTTTAACTCGTTCGCAGTGCCATGTGCCTTGCTGGCATGGCTTCCGTTCGTTGCGGCAATGCCGTCAGCTTTGATACCGTTGATCGTGTTAGCCCCGGTAAAGTTAATCGTGAAGCTCTGCACAGGCGCGTCGTTGATGTTCATGACACTCAGGCTCTCCGAATTTGAAGAGTTGACCGTGCAGTTATAAAAGTTGACGATAACATTCGGCGTACCGCCCTCGTTGTACACATTTATGACCTTGCCGGAGGAATAAAAGGTGCAGCTATCAAAGCTCATCACCGGAGAGCTGTATGTCCAGAGGGCGTAGTCGCCCGATGGGCAATTAAAGGTCGTATTGTTGAATATTGCTTCCGAATAGCCCCAATAAAAGGTCTTGCCGTTGACGACGCAGTTTTCAACAAGGGTTTTGTCGGCGCGTATGAAGCCGAGGTAGTCAGCATTGCCGGAGCGCAGCGTCATGTTCCGGAATGTCACAGATCCGGCGCCGTCAAAGCTGTAGTCACCGTTGTACTCCGTGCCGTAGTGCGCAGGGTCGGGAACCTCTGCGCCTATGTACCACTCAGTCGCCGCGCCCTTACCAACGAAGATCAGGTTTTTACCTTTTGTATTTGCGCCTTTCTTATACAGCGTATACGTGCCTTCCTTAAGGTTAATGGTTGTGGTTTCGCCCGCCGCTGCCGCATCTACAGCCGCCTCAAGCGTCTTATATCCCGTCGCATCTATCCATGCGACATCGTCATCAGCTACGGGGGCGGGGGCATATTCATTTATGGCGTCCGACAGAGCAATCAGCTTTTCAAGGTCGATCCCCTCCAGCTCCTCTATATCTTCTATACCTTCCGCCTCGCAGAGCTTATAAAGCGCCTCCATTATTGCCGCATATTCCGCGGCGACGCCGTTCTTGTCCTCCTCGCTCATTGCGGCAAAGTCGTCTTTATCCGGCAGGGCGTCTATACGCGCCTGAACGGCTGCCTTTTGCGCGTCCGGTCCGCCGCGCTCGCCCTCTCCGGCGGCGTCTGCGCTCACATACTTCGGGCAGCCCTCAACGTGCGTCTCTGCGGCGCAGTCGGTCACCTCCGCACTGCCCGCGCAGACGGCGGGCTGCTTCTGCTCCTGCTCCTGCTCCGCGCCCGCCGCGGGGGGCTCAACGCTCACATACTTCGGGCAGCCCTCAACGTGCGTGTCCGCGGCGCAGTCGGTCACCTCCGCACTGCCGGTGCAGACGGCGGGCTGCTTCTGCTTCTGCCCCTGCTCCGCTCCCTGCCCCGCTCCCTCCGCAGGGGTCTCATCGCTCACGTACTTCGGACAGCCATCAGTGTGCGTCTCCGCAGTGCAGTCGGGCGCGTCCGCACTGCCCGCGCAGACGGCGGGCTGCTCCTCCCCCTCCGTTTCCTCTGCGAAGGCTGATATTCCCAGAGATAACGCCATGGTAATAACAAGAAGCACCGATAGTGCGCTCTTGAGCTTTCTGTTCATTTTAATACCCTCCTCTTACGAGCGCACACCGCAATTAAAGGGTATCACATTCTCAGAATGAGAATGTGAAAAGGGGCGCCCCTTTTCGCGAAATTTTACGCTCATTATTCTGCTATTTATTATACACATGAGCTTGATGAATTTCAAGCCCTTTTTCCATGGATAAAACTGATTTGTAATAAATATCTGCACACGCTTTGCGGAAGCGTGTGCAGATATTGCTTTTATTCCTCTTTATTATATTTATTTCATGTCTGCGGCTATCGCGTCGGCGAGCGCGTCCAGCTCCGCAAGCTGAGCATCGGCAAGCGAGGAGCGCACGGTGACATTCTCGCCGATAAACTCACACTTTTTGAGCGCGGTGAGCATATCGCGCATGAGCTTGCCGCTCGCGGGCGCCCAGCTTCCGTTCTCTATGACGGCGATCCTTCTGCTTTGCAGACCGTGGTTGACAAGGTCATGCAGCAGATCGTCCATCTTGACGAAGATACCCGCGTTATAGGTGGGCGCGGCAAACACAAGGTGGCTGCACCGGAACGCGGCGGAGATGATCTCGCTCGCGGGCGTGACGGAGGCGTCGAACATACGCACCCTCACCCCGCGCTCCACGAGCTTGACGGCGAGGACGTTCGCGGCGTTCTCGGTGTGCCCGTACACGGAGGCGTAGGCGAGCATGACGCTCTTCTCCTCGGGGGTGTAGCTGCTCCAAAGGAGGTACTTTTCAAGGAAGCGGTCAAAGTCGCGCCGCCACACGAAGCCGTGGAGCGGGCAGACATGGCTGATCTCCAGCCCTGCCGCCTTCTTCAGCGCCGCCTGCACCTGCACGCCGTATTTGCCGACGATATTGGTGTAGTACCGGCGCGCCTCGTCGAGGTCTTCGGCAAAAAAGTCCGCCTCGTCGGCAAAGAGCCGCCCGTTGAGCGCGCCGAACGTGCCGAAGGCGTCCGCAGAGAAGAGGAGCTTGTCCGTCGTGTCATAGGTCATCATGACCTCCGGCCAGTGCACCATCGGCGCCATCACGAACGTGAGCCTATGCCGCCCGAGCTCGAGCGTATCCCCCTCCTTCACAAGGTGCAGCCTGTCGGAGAAGTCCACGCCGCGGAAAAAGCTTTTCAGCATGGTCTCGGTCTTGGCGTTGCACACGAGCTTCACGCCGGGATAACGCGCGATGAGCGCATCTATCGTGGCGGCGTGGTCCGGCTCCATATGCGAGACGATGAGGTAATCCGGCGTTCTGTCGCCGAGCGCATAGGCGAGGTTTTCAAAATATGTCTGGTACACCGCCTTATCCACCGTGTCAAACACGGCGACCTTCTCGTCGAGCATCACATAGGAGTTGTAGGAAACGCCGTTGGGCACGCTGTAAACGCCCTCGAAGCAGGCGAGCCGCCTGTCGTCAGCGCCGACCCAGATGAGATCGTCAAGGACTTTTCTCGTGCAGTGCATAGGTATTACCTCCAAATAATTATTTTTCCTTTGTTAAGATTATATCTCACCCGCGCGCCGTCACCTGTTGCTCTTGCAACATAATTATGATATAATCCACGATATAATTAAAAAAGAAATGAGGTGCGGACATATGCCGGACACGGAGCTTTTCAAGGGTATAAGCGAGGAGAGCCTTGCGGAGATGATGAGCTGCTTCAAGCCGGAGCGGCGGACGTTCCGCCGCGGGGAGACTGTGATGGTCTACGCCAGCGAGCTGACATGGCTGTGCGTGCTTCTGCGCGGCACGGCGCATCTTTACTGCATGGACAGCGACGGGGAATATGTCCTGCTTGAAAACTACCGCCCGAGCGACATTTTCGGCGAGGTGTTCGCCATGCCCTACGGCGATCTCGGCTATGCCGTGGAGGCGGACAGCGAATGTGAGGTGCTGTTCATCCGCTTTTCGTGCATATACGGGCGCTGCCCGCGCGCCTGCCGGCACCACACCCAGCTCACGCACAACCTCTTCGAGCTGTCGGCAAGAAAGGCGCAGTCGCTCGCCATGCGCATAAGCATGATCAGCAAGCGCTCGCTGCGCCGCAAGCTCACCGCGTACTTTGACTATCTCAGCGAGAGAAACGGCAGCCGCAGCTTCGAGGTGGAGACCTCGCTGTCGCAGCTTGCTGGCTTTCTGTGCGCTGACCGCGCCAGCATGATGCGCGAGCTGAAAAACATGAGCGACGAGGGGCTTATCGCCCGCCGAGGGCGGCACGTCACGCTTTTGAAGCCGCACGCGAATTGATGTTCGCTGGTAAATATAAAATTTAATTAAATGTGAGGAGGACAGCACAATGGCAGAAAAGAAATTCACGACCCCGGAGGGCGCGGTGCAGAGCGCGGAGCTGACCGCCGACTGGGAGAGCGCGCAGAGGTTCGACTGCGTGCGCGTGGGCAAGCTCGGCGTATACTACCGCACGGGGCTGAAAACCGTGTTTATGGCGTACCCCTCGCTTGAGCGCGCGTTCATCCGCATACATGAGGTCAACGGGAATCTATGCTGCGGCAGCACGGTCTTTGCCTACTACCGCCTTGTGCTCATCCGCGGCGGGAAGGAATACACCGATGCGATGAGCGAGAGCGAGCAGGCGATGGACGCCGCGCTCGCCGCGATACACGAGAACGCGCCCGCGCTGCCCATAGGCGTTGAGTAACCGCTGAATAAATAGCTGTCAGCGTCTGAACGGATAATTTTCCGCCTGATTTCATGAGCTTTTTTTGAAATACACAAAGTATTCCTGCAAAAAGCTCATTTTATCAGGCAAAAAATTCTCTCGCCCAGCCATCTGACGTATTTAATCAGCGGTTACTCGATGAGCGCGAGTGACAAAAGTAACATACAGCGCCGCCGCCGCTTATAATGTACAGGGCGGCTGATGTGTACCGGCAGGCTTCGCCCTGCCGGTACAATTTTCTTCCCCTTGCCGTATCATGTATTATGTATTATGTTGAAAAGGCGTTGATCAAACTTGCTTCATTCTCTCGTCTGCGCCGCTCTCGGCACGGGCTTCATCTTTCTGATGACCACGCTCGGCGCGGCGGTGGTGTTCTTCTTCACCGGTGAGATAAAGCTGCGCTGTCAGAGCGCGATGATGGGCTTTGCGGCGGGGGTGATGCTGGCGGCTTCCGTGTGGAGCATGCTCATCCCCGCGATGGAGCGCGCTGCCGCCGCGCATCTGCGCCCCGCGTGGCTGCCCGCCGCGCTCGGCGTTGCGGCGGGCATGGCGTTTCTGCTGCTGCTGGACGGCTTCATCGCCCGCCGCGGGCGCGGCGGGGCTGACGCACTCGCCACTCCCCTGCTCGTCACCGCGATAACCGTGCACAACATACCGGAGGGCATGGCGGTGGGGCTGGCGTTCGCGCTCGCCGCGCACGGCGAGGCTCTGCCGGGTGCGCTCGCCCTTGCGCTCGGCATCGGCGTTCAGAATCTTCCGGAGGGCGCGGCGGTGTCCCTGCCGCTCAGGCAGCTCGGCATGACGCGGCGGAGAGCGTTTAGGACGGGGGTGCTCTCCGGCGCTGTCGAGCCGCTGTTCGGGCTGCTCGCGGTGCTGGCGGTGTCGGGCGTGCAGGGCGCGATGCCGTGGCTGCTGAGCTTTTCCGCGGGCGCGATGCTCTACGTCGTCATGCACGAGCTTATCCCCGCCGCGCCGGGGCGCGCGGGCACGTTCGGGTTCTTCGGCGGGTTTTTGCTGATGCTCATACTCGACGTGGCATTGGGGTGATCGCATTGCTTCAGCTATTGACAAAAGCGGCGCGGCATTTTATAATCTCTCCTGTAAACAGATAACGCGAGTTATATAACGCTCGCGAATATACGCAGGAGGGATGCATATGCCGCCGAGACCGAAATTCACAAGGGATGAGCTCGTCGCCGCCGCATACGAGCTGGCGCGTCGGGAGGGATCGGACGCGATAACCGCGCGCGGGGTCGGAAAGCGGCTGGGTGTGTCCTCCTCGCCCATCTTCACGGTGTTCCGCGATATGGAGGAGCTGAAAGCCGCCGTCGCCGCGCGGGCGAAAGCCACGTTCGACAGCTATGTCGCCGTGGCGGAGGAATATGACCCCGCGTACAAGATGCGCGGGATGCAGTGGGTGAAATTCGCGCAGGATGAGCCGATGCTCTTTCGGCTGCTGTTCATGTGCGACAACGGCTCGGACACGGATTTCGACGCGGCAATGGACATGATCCCGTTCGGGCGCGAGGACGACATCGCCATCATTTCACGCGACTATCACGCCTCGCCCGAGCAGGCGGCGCAGCTTTTCCGCCAGATGTGGATATACACCTACGGGATGTGCGCGCTGTGCGCGTCGAAGGTCTGCCGCTTCACGGATGAGGAGATCTCCGCCCAGCTCGGCGAAATATTTGCCGGAATGATCCACGTGCTGCACTCCGGCAGCGCCAAGCCCTCGCTCATGCCCGTCAGATGCGGCTCGCCGGAGAGCGCGGACATTCAGCGCGCCCATCCGGATCTCCGCAGATAAAGAATTACCGCTGCATCGGTTGCAGCGGTAATTTCAGACTGTCAAAGAATCGAAATTCCGAACTAAAAACCGTTCTTTTAAAGGCTTCCCCTTGAGGGGAAGCTGTCGCCGCAGGCGACTGATGAGGTGGAAAAGTGCGCGTTTTTACTGCAAAGCAAGCATTTTACGAACTTATAACACCTCATCCGGTTCGCTCCGCGAACCACCTTCTCCTCAAGGAGAAGGCTTTTTTGACAAGCTGAAAAATTACCGCTGCATCGGTTGCAGCGGTAATTCTTATTCTTATTCATATTACATAGCTTCCGCCGGAGTCGCCGTTCGCCAGCTCCGCGAGGGTGATGCCGTTGAAATAGTCGTTCGTGACGGCGTAAAACTTCTTCCACATCGGCAGCGTGCGGCACTCGGCGGCGCGCGGGCAGGGCTCTGCGCCGTCTTGGAGACACGCCACGGGCGCGAGATCGCCCTCCGCCGCGCGCAGTATCTCGCCCACGGTGTAATCCTCCGGCTCGCGGCGGAGCATATACCCGCCGCCCTTGCCGTGCTGCCCCTCGACGAAGCGCGCCCTCGTGAGCGCCGGCATGATGCGCTCGATATATTTCAGCGAAATATCCTGCCGCTCGGCGACGTCCTTCATGGGGATATAGCGCCCGTTTCTGTGCTCGGCAAGGTCTATCATCACCCGCAGGGCATATCTGCCGCGTGTAGAGATCATGATTTCAGCTTCCTTATTGCGGTCAATCGGCGAAAAGCGCCGTGGAGAGATAGCGGTCGCCCGTGTCGGGCAGGAGCGCCACAATGTTCTTGCCCGCGTTCTCCGGACGCTTTGCCAGCTCTATCGCCGCCCAGACGGCAGCGCCGGAGGATATGCCCACAAGCACACCCTCGCTCTTGCCTATCAGCTTGCCGACGGCAAAGGCGTCCTCATTCTCCACGGGGATCACCTCGTCGTACGCCTTCGTGTCCAGCACGTCGGGAACGAAGCCCGCGCCGATGCCCTGTATCTTGTGTGCGCCGGAAACGCCCTTGGACAGCACCGGCGACGCTGCCGGCTCGACCGCGACGACCTTGACCGACGGGTTTCTGCTCTTGAGGTATTCGCCCACGCCGGTGACTGTGCCGCCCGTGCCGACGCCCGCGACAAAGATATCGACCCTGCCGTCGGTGTCGGCGTATATCTCGGGGCCCGTGGTCTCGAAATGCGCCTTGGGGTTCGCGGGGTTGACGAACTGCCCGGGGATGAAGCTGTTGAGTATCTCCTTGGCGAGCTCATCCGCCTTTGCTATCGCGCCCTTCATGCCCTTCGCGCCCTCCGTGAGCACCAGCTCCGCGCCGTAAGCCTTCATTATCTGGCGGCGCTCGACGGACATGGTCTCCGGCATGACGATGATTATCCTGTACCCTCTCGCCGCCGCGACGGAGGCAAGCCCTATGCCGGTGTTGCCGGAGGTCGGCTCGATGATGACGGAGTCCTTGTTCAGCACGCCGCGCGCCTCCGCGTCGTCGAGCATCGCCTTTGCCACCCTGTCCTTTACCGAGCCTGCGGGGTTGAAATACTCGAGCTTTGCGAGGAGCTTGGCTTTCAAGCCGAGCTTTTCCTCAATGTGCGTCAGCTCCAGCAGCGGGGTCTTGCCGATAAGCTGGTCGGCGGAGGTGTATATTTTAGACATGACAGTATGCTCCTTTTAATATTCTTTAATATATATGATAATATGAAGCGAGGTTTGTTTCACCGCCGACATCGAAAGCCGGCGCGGGTATGCGTTATGAGGTCCATGCTCAGCGCTCCGTTTCGCGTTTTGTTTTCCCTACTTTTCTTGTAGGTTGGTTGTATTATATTCCCGTGCTCTCCGTTTGTCAAGAGGAAAACGGGAAAAATTTTTACTCCGCGACCTCGGCAAGCTCCACGGGCGAAGAATAATGCAGGTCGATGAGCGTTCCGTCGTTCGCCGTGTGGAGCGTCAGGCTCTCCGCGGCAACGCTCTGCCGAGAGCTCTCATCCTGCCAGCTTACCGAGTAGTCCTCGCAGACGCGCCGCCCCGTCAGCTCTATCTGCCAGCCTCTAACGCCGATCGAGCCGTCCACCGCCGCCGCCGTGAAGCGCCAGCCGCCAAGCCCCATATCGGCGGCGAGACGGGAGGCGCGGTCGGCGGCTTCGGCAAGCGCGTTTTCATCTGCCGACTCGGCGGAGAAAAGCCCGACACTCACGAGCCACTCCCGCTCGCGCGTTTGGCGCTCCTCCTCGCTCACGTTCGCATAGAGCTCCTTCGGCGTCTCCAAGAAGATGGAAAGGCTGTGGTTTTGAAAGTCCGCGCGCTCATTATTATTTGCCCACAGCTCATACGCAACGCCGCCGCGCACGGTAACGGCGCGCAGATCGGCGGAAACACCGAAGGGAATATCGTCGCCATACGACGTGTCCGTGCCGGAATAGTCGTGAAAAACATAGTGCTCGGCAGGCCAGAACCTCCACAGGCACGGCGTGGGCGCGACCTCCTCGCGCGCGTTGGCGTAGGCATTGCGGTAATACTCCAAAAAGGCAAGGCGCGCGTCGCGCACGCTGTCGATCCATGCCTGCGGCGCGTCAGCGCCGTGGGAGGCGCGTATAGCCTCGTCCGTGACGCCGGATTCAAGCTCCGCTATTATCTCCGCAAGCTCGGCTCTGCTCCGCTCCTCGGAGTACTCATAAAGCTCCGCGTCGCCGAACACCGCCGCCGCTGCGCGGCGCGCCATGTCGGGCGTGACGGTCAGCGCCCGCGCGCATAGGACGGGCGCGGCGGACGGCGCGGGCGCGGCAAAGTCGATGCCGTCCGCCAGCCGCTCGGCAAAGCGCCGCTCATCTGCGGCGCTGTCCGCGCGCGAATATCCGCAGCTCGCCTTGACGGTCACGGTCGCGCCGTCCACGGGGCAGAAGAGCAGAATATCATACTGCGCCCACGTGTCGTTCGTGCTCGTATCGCGCACGGCGATGCTCACGCTCCGCCCGTCGGCGGCGGTATACTCCCACTCCGCGTACTCGTCAGCGGCGCTCGCCGTCATGTCGTCGCAGGGTATGCTGCCGCCGCGCTCATGATAGAGCGTATAGAGGCAGGACTGCCCATCGACCTCCGCCGTCAGCGAGGCGACGAACGAGCCGTCCTCGTATATGCCCTGCTCGCGGGTCTGTTTCCAGCCGCCGTAAAGCGGCGTGCGCGAGCTGTGCAGCGCAAGAGAGTGCTTTTCCGCAATAAGCTGAAGCCGCTCCCACATCGTCTGATCCCAGACCTGATAGAGACGGCAGATCTCCCTTGTCCGCGCGTCGGGCGCGAATGAGCGCTCCAAATCGCGCCACTCGCAGTACGTTCCCCCGTTTTCAAGCTGCTGCGCCGTCTTTTCGTCGGCATAGCTGCCCCGAAATGCCAGCCATTCCGCCGCCGCCTGATACTCCGGCGAGCCGACAACGCCGCCGAGCGAGATATAATCGCGGTGGTGGACGGGTCTGAGCGCGTTCAGAACGTCCTCCGCCTCAACGGCGGCAGCGCCCGCTTCCGCGCTGTCGGAATCCTTTATAAGCCTGCCTGTTAGCCCGAACCACCCGGCGGCGTAAGCCGTGGCGGTCAAAAGCCCGGCGATGGCGGCGGCGAGCAGCGCCGTGCGCACGATCCTCCTGCGGCGGCGGCGCGCCCTCCCTCTGCCTCGCAGTGCGGCGTCGGCGGCGAGGATGTACGCGGGGTCTATCTGCCCGAAGACGTCGAAAAACCGCTCCTTTGTCATTGCAGCCCCTCCCTTTCAAGGCAGTCGAGAAGGCGAAGGCGGGTGCGGCGCAGCTTTGTGAGCACGGTATTGCGCTTCAAGCCGAACCTTGCGGCGATGTCCGCGACCGGCAGGGCGTACCAGTACCGCGCGACAAAGAGCTCCCGCTCAAGCCTCGGCTGAGCCGCCAGAAACGCATTGAACGCGCGGATAAGCTCCCGCGTCTCTATTTCCTCCTCCACGCTCCAGCCCGACGGGATGCACTCCGCCAGCTCGTCGAGCGCGACGAGCGCCTCTCCCCCGCCGCGCTTTGCGGCAAGGCGGCGGCGCAGACGGTCAACGGAGATGCGGCGGGTGAGCGCGCCGAAATATGTTTTGAGCACACGCGGGCGCGTGGGCGGGATGGCGTTCCACGCGGCAAGCCACGTGTCGTTCACGCTCTCCTCGGAATCCGACGGGTCGTTGAGGATGCCGTCCGCCACACGGTAGCAGTAGCCGCCGTAGGCGCTCTCGCTCTCCGCGACGGCTTGCTCCGCGCGGGCAAAATACAGCTCTATTATCAAGGCGTCTGTCATATTTCAACCCCCTTTTATCATTTATATAGTCGTAATCCGCGGAAAAATATTTCACGCATCGCATGTATTATCATATATTATATCATAAAAAACGCCGGAGGGCTCATTTTCGCGCTGCGGTGCTCATGCATGAAGTGTAGGTTTGTCAAACATATTGTACAGTAATCTCAGCGGGAGACAGCCAGCGGAGGGGTCTCATGGGCAAGTTGT
>CAKTKT010000038.1 GCA_934572325.1 uncultured Oscillospiraceae bacterium | reverse complement strand
AACAACTTACCCATGAGACCCCTCCGCTGGCTGTCTCCCGCTGAGATCACTGTACAATATGTTTGACAAACCTACAATTTTCACAAAATTATAAGCCCTCTTCTGCGAGGCAAACGGATGCGATCCAAGTAAGCGGAGAGGTATCCTACAATACGGCGATCAATATGCTATATGCTTGGAATATTGACATTATCGTGATATAATAACAAAAAAACCACTTCATTGGCGTCCGGAACAACGGGCATATAAAGCGACATGATACGACCGTCAGCGGCGGAGTATATCATATAGAATGAGGTAAACGAAATGAATGTTATCAGCTTGTTTAGCGGGTGCGGCGGTCTTGATCTCGGATTTGAGAGAGCCGGATTCAATGTGCAGGTGGCAAATGAATACGACCCGACGATTTTTGATACCTTTAAGGCGAACCACCCTCGCACTCATCTGATCGAGGGCGATGTGAGAAAGGTCACCAAGGAAGATATTGCCCCTTTCATTTCCGGAGAAGTTGACGGTATTATCGGCGGACCTCCTTGTCAGTCTTGGTCTGAAGCCGGTGCTTTGAGAGGAATCGAGGACGCACGAGGGCAGTTGTTCTTCGACTATGTTCGTATTCTGAAGGAGTTCAGCCCTAAATTTTTCTTGGCGGAAAATGTGAGCGGAATGTTGGCCAACAGGCACAGCGAGGCGGTTCAGAATATTATCGCGCTTTTTGAAGAAGCCGGGTACGATGTTTCCTTGACCATGGTAAATGCAAAGGATTACGGCGTCGCGGAAGAGAGAAAGCGTGTGTTTTACATAGGGTTCAGAAAGGATCTGAACATCAATTTTGTATTCCCCAAAGGCTCGACCGAGGAGGATGATAAGAAGCTCACTCTGCGCGATATTATTTGGGATTTGCAGGAAACCGCCGTTCCTGCCGGTCCGAAGAACCGTCATAATCCGGAAGCGATAAACAACAACGAATACTATACCGGAACATTTTCCCCTATCTTTATGAGCCGCAACAGGGTCAAAGACTGGGATGAACAGGCGTTTACCGTTCAAGCGTCCGGTCGCCAGTGCCAGCTTCATCCGCAAGCCCCGAAGATGAAAAAGGTCGGCAAGGATGACTGCCGCTTCATCGAGGGCAGCGAAGACCTTTATCGCCGAATGACAATCAGAGAAGTGGCAAGAGTGCAGGGCTTTCCTGATGATTTTAAGTTTATCTACGAAGAAACAAACAACGCCTATAAGATGATCGGCAACGCAGTTCCCGTTAATCTTGCCTCCGAGATAGCCGTTGCGATCAAGCTGTTTTTAGAGGGAAAAGGAGACAAGGTCGTAGGCATTGAGCAGACAGGAGGGAAATAATGAGCACAAGCAGCAATAACCAAGGCAGGGCGTATGAATACGCTTGGATAACAGCCCTGTTTAAAGCGCTTGACCCGATTCGGAAAACGGACATTGTACGCAATTCAAGTCTGGACGCGAACGAAAGAGCATGGAGAGCAGTAAGTCAGGATATGCGAGAGCTGTTTACCGTTTCCGCCGCCGCGGCGGTAGACGCGGTGCTGGAGCTGGAACCTTGCATGGAAGAGAATGCCGGAGACACGCTGCTTCTTGAATTTCAAAAAGACGAAGCCGGAGAAAGCGGCGACGTGCGGGATATTGTTGTCAGAAGAGATAATATTGAATGGGAAGTCGGATTAAGCATCAAGCATAACCACGCTGCGGTCAAACACAGCCGATTGAGTCATGTGCTGGATTTCGGAAATGAATGGTACGGTATTCCTTGCAGCGGTCAATATTGGAATGATATTGACCCTGTCTTTGATATGCTTAATCGCGAGAAAAACAGAGGAACAAACTGGTCTGAATTGGCTGACAAGGATGGAGATGTATATGTTCCCTTGCTGCAGGCGTTCTTGGATGAGGTGGCAAGGGCTTATGAGAATGACCCCGATGTGGCGATCCGAATGTTTGAGTACCTTGTCGGAATTAAGGACTATCATAAGATAGTCAGCAATTACAGCAAACAAGTGACCTTGATACACACCTTTAATCTTCACGGAACACTGAACCGGCCAAGCCGCGTTAAAGCCTCCGCCTTTAAGGTTTCCGTTGCGGAAGCGCCGACGGAAATACTTGCAATGCGATTCAAACGCGGCAGCAAGACAACGGTCGAGATCTATATGGATAACGGATGGGCATTCAGCTTTAGGATACATAGCGCAAGCACACGTGTTCAACCGAGCTTGAAATTCGACGTGCAGTTTATTTCAACACCGACCTCTGTGCTTAATGTTGAGTGTAAATGGAACAAACGGCAATAACGGCAAACACGGAAGGGATTATCGCGTCTATCCGCAGAGCGGCAAAAAGGGCCACCTGAGACGGTGACCCCTTGCAAAAGAGAGTAATCAGAATTTCATGAATACCGATATGATAATGACCGGTATCGTTGTCAGCAGCATATAGAGCATTATGAATCCAAGCCCTATGCTGCCGGTGCTGAGCATCTTCACAAAGACGACCAGCATGCCGAGTATCGCGCTGAGAACGGAGATGACGATGTTCACGCGGGTGGCGGTGTAGATATTTTTGCCGGTGTCCGCCATGCTCGTCACGGAGGCGAGACCCTCGCGGCACACGACCGCGGCGATCTTGCTGCTCTCCGAGGGCTGCGTCTCGGTTATCTTGAAGCGCTCGACATACGGCGGGAAGTCGTACCCGTCGGTGGCAATGTCGAAGGTGCTCTTGAGCATTTCCGGCGTGATGTTGAAATCACGCAGCGCGAAAATGGGGTGGCGGTTGGAGCGCATAAGCTCGACCAGCGCGCGCCTCACCTGCGGCAGCGGCTCATAGTTCATGGAGAATATGCCGTAGAGTATGCCGTCTATGGCGAGCAGCACCGTGGTCTTGTCCACGAGGCGGAACGGGATGCGCACGTTCATAAGGCGCATGAGATCGCTGCTGCCGCAAAGGACGATATGCCCGTCGATGATGCCCTTCATGCCGCCGCCGGACAGGCACTCGAAGCTGCTCATGGGCTGCACGGTGCAGCCGTTTTGCTCCATCTCGTCGGTGAACGCCTTGCCCATCGAGCAGCCGGACGCGATGATCATCGTGCCCGCGTAGGATATGACCTTCTGCGCGTCCTCGTCCGCGAAGATGCGGATGGACTCTATGGATATGCTGCCCTCGGGGAAGAGGTCGCGGTCGGTGACGATGAGATTGCTGCTCTGCCCGATGTCGCACAGACCCGACCAGCCCGCGATCGCCGCGCCGCTGGAGAATATCTGCATCGAGCCGAGGAAGAAGGGGAGCGCAAAGCATATCAGCGCCGTTGCCGGAACCGTCGGCGCGAGGACGGCGGAGAATATGAAGATAATGTCGTAATAGTTGCGCGTCACGGCGGAGACGATGAGCGCGAAGAGCATCGCGCCGAGAAGCATGAACGGCGCGAGCTTTGCGTAAAGCGTCTCATCCGGGGCTGCCTCCTCACAGCGGCGGACAAAGCCGGTCGCGGGGCGGGAGGTCTTGACAAGGGTGATGTCCTTGCCCTTGATGTTGTTGTCGCCGACGACGCTGTATATGCGCCTTGCGATCGCGGGCACGCGCAGCGTCTTGCGTAGCGCCCTCACGCTCAGAAGCGAGGAGAGCATCACGCCCACGAGGGAGAAGCTCGACACGGCGCAGAGAGGGATGTGACTGCTGACGCCGCTGCCCATTGCAACCATTGCCGCGTCCGCAGAGGTAATAAGGCACGCGATCACCGCGAGCGAATCCGCACCCATCTGCAAGCGCGCCAGCTTGAGTATGCCGTTTGTCACGATGTCCAGCGCGAGGAGCATTATCGTGAACTGCACCGCCATGCACATCGCGGCGGTGACGGGGAGATACCCCAGCATACCTGGGATGGGGAGACCGAGGGATATGTACGTCATGAACGCCAGCAGCCCGCAGGCTATCTGACAGCGCAGGCGCGTGGAGTGCACGAACGAGCCGTAGTATTTCGACGCCGCCGCGCACGTCACCTCAGCGCCCAGATCCTCGTCCTCGTCGTTCATCGTCGCCGCGGATTCGCCGCGGTGCGTGCCTCTGAGCCGGAGGAATACCGACGCGAACACGGAGGCAAGATACTCCGAGAACGAGGGGGGCATATAGCCCTCAGGATGCTCATCATCGGGGTAATCCCCGCCGTCGTCGTCGAGGTCGTCCATGCGTTCTGCGTCGGCGTAGGCGGTCTGCCTGTCGTTTATGTCGCGGAAGCCCCGCGCGAACAGCTCCTCCTCGTCCTCCTCCTGCTCGTCCTCGGCTATGTATTTGGGCTGGTAGGAGGAACGCTTTTTCTTGTCCTTTTTCCTGCCGAAGGAGAACCTTGACTTCTCGCCGCGCTGCGGCTCGTCATAGTCCGCGTCGTACTCCCCGTGCGCCGCGGTGCGTCCGCGCTGCTCGGCGGGCACATAATCCTCGTCGGCGGAGGTGTCCATATCCATTGAGGTAAAAGAGCGCTCGTATTTCTTCCTGCCGCTGACGTTGAAGCGGCTGTCTATCTCGGGGGCGTATTCGTCCTCTCTTTCGCGCCGCGCGCGCTCGCGGGGGCGCTCGTCATAGTCGCCGCTGTCCATGTCAAAATCCGAAAAAAGCGCGCCGGAATGGAACTCGGAAAGAATATCATCGACGGACATATCATCGTTACCGTATTTATTTTTTCTGTCGTCCTTACGGCTCATATAACTATCCATCCCATTCAGATCGTAGGCTTGCACCGGCGCTTCAAGGTCGGCGGATACTCTGAAAACGGGACGTCTCGGGCGCCTTGCCTTGCGTATCATGGGCATTGTGCGCATCGGCGCACAGCTTGCCTGCTCGACCGCCAGATATTCACGCTCCACCGTGGTTCACCACCTTAGAGAAAGAATATGAAAAAATACCTGAGGGTGTCAGGCGTTGTATGTGCGTTGGCGCAGCACCTCATACATCGTGATGGCAGCCGCCGTCGATGCGTTGAGCGAGCCGACCTGCCCGCGCATGGGGAGACTGATGACAAAGTCGCAGCTCTCGCTCACAAGCCGCCCCATTCCATCGCCCTCTGAGCCTATCACAAGCGCGACAGCGCCGCTCAGATCCGTGTGCCACAGGTCGCTCTGTCCGTTTGCCGCCGTGCCGTACACCCATACGCCGCGCGCCTTCAGCTCCTTTATCGCCGCCGGCAGGTTTGCCACGCGCGCGATAGCCATATGCTCCGCCGCGCCCGCCGAGGACTTATCGACGGTGGCGGTCAGTCCGGCGCTGCGCCGCTTGGGGATTATCACGCCGTGCGCCCCCGCACATTCGGCGGAACGGATGATAGCGCCAAGGTTGTGCGGGTCGCTTATCTCGTCGCACACTATCACGAACGGCTTTTCGCCGCGCTCGTCCGCGACGGCGAAAATATCGTCCACCGTGCAGTATTCGCGCACGGCGGCGAGCGCGATAACGCCCTGGTGCGCGTGCGTCCGGCTCATGAGGTCGAGCTTGCGGCGGTCAGCCTCCACCACGACTGCGCCCGCGTCGCGCGCCTTGGAGGCGATATGCCCCAGCGTCTTGTCAACATCGCCCTTGGCGATGAATATCTTGTCTATTGCACGACCGGCGCGCAGTGCCTCTATGACTGCGTTGCGCCCCTCGATAATGTCGTTTTTCAGCTCTCTCTCTTCCATTGCACAGCTCCGAATAATAAAGCCAACATAATCATGTCTACATAATACCACAACATTATGTAAATTAAAAGTGTTATTTTCAAATTTTATTAAAAATTTTTCTCCGTCGCGCCGCACCGCGCCCGCACACTGTTGAATAATGCGGCTTTCGGCGCTTTTGTTCAAAAAATGTTTATGGACATTGCGCGGCGTAAAGGGTATTATATAAGAAAATCATCTTGAGTTTCCGTCGGAGGAGCATAATGAAAAACCCCAGAAACAGCATAGAGCGCTTCTGCGCCCAGCACCCCAACTTCGGTATTCCCAATCTTATCAAATACATCACCATTGCAAACGTCGTGTTCTGGCTGCTCGGCGCGGTCATGCCCGGCTTTCTCGGCTATCTCACGTTCAACCCCGCGCTCATTCTGCGCGGGCAGATATGGCGCGTTTTCACGTTCGCCCTCTACCCGCCGAGCACCGGCATTCTCGCGTTCATCGCGTTTTACTTCTATTATCTGATAGGCTCTACGCTTGAGCGCTATTGGGGCACGCCGCAGTTCAATATTTATTTCTTCTCCGGCATCATCCTCACGGTCGTCTACGGCTTTATCATGTACTTTGTCACGGGGCAGAGCTTCAATCTCACGGCGGAGTACGTGTATCTGTCGATGTTCTTCTCCTTTGCCGTGCTCTGCCCCGATATGCAGGTGCTGCTCTTCTACATCATTCCCATAAAGATGAAATATCTGGCATACGTCAACGCCGCGCTCTTCGTATACAGCGTCGTTGTGACGCCGTTTCCGGCAAAGCTGCTGCCTGTCGTCGCCGTGATCAACTTCTTCATTTTCTGCGGCGGGGATCTCTTCGCGGCGATCCCCAAGCGCCCCAGCGCTAATACCGTGAATTTCCGCAAGGAGTCAGCGCGCATAAAGCGCGAGCAGCAGGCGAATCTCTATACGCATAAATGCGCCGTCTGCGGGCGCACGGACGCCGACCATCCCGAGCTTGAGTTTCGCTACTGCTCCAAGTGCGCGGGGTATCACTGCTTCTGCCAAGATCATATATATAACCACATCCACTTTACGCAGTGAGACGGGCGCAAAAAATCCTGCACACCATGTGCAGGATTTTTTGACTCTATTCGCACTCCAGCGTTATCAAAACTATCTCCGGACGGTTGTTGATGCGCAGTGGGAAGATGCTGTTGCCCAGCCCTCGGCTGACGACCATGTCCGTGCCATCGACAGTGTACAGCCCCGCGTCGTATTTCGGGAAAAGCCCCTGACCGGGCGCGGCAAGCCCGCCGATGAACGGCAGACGTATCTGCCCGCCGTGCGCGTGTCCGCTCAGAACGAGGTCAGCCCCGCCGGCGGCGTAGCTGCCGATATATTCCGGACGGTGGGCGAGGAGGACGGTGTAGTCGTCGTTTCCCTCGGTCAGCCGCGCCAGCTTGCCGCGTATCATCGCGTGGAAGCCCTCGCTTATCTCCTCGCGCGTGGCAAAATTCGGATCGTCCAGCCCCGCGAGCAGCAGCGCATCCCCGCCGCGCGTGAGGCGGCATGCGCGGTCATTCAGCACGGTCACGCCCGCCGCGAGCAGCCCCTCGCGCAGCACCCAGTATTCCATTATCGCGCCCTCGTGGTTGCCCGTCACGTAATACACCGGCGCTATGCCCGCCGCGCCCTCGGCAAACTCAAGCGACAGGTCAATGTCCGTGCGGTTCGCGTCGATGAGGTCGCCGGTCATCACGATGATGTCCGGCTCACATCCGGCGAGCAGGGCGAGGAGCTTTTCGTTGCCGCTTCCGAACTGCGCGTCATGCAGGTCGGACACCTGCGCGATGCGAAAGCCGTCAAAGCCGGCGGGGATGCGCGCGCCGCACACCGTGACGCGGCTCACCGTCAGCGCCGTGTTGCCCCACGCGAGCCACGCCGCGAGCGCCGCCAGCGCGAGCAGCGCAGCGCCCCACGCCGCGGCGCTCCGCCTGCGCGGCGGCTTGCGTTCAGCGCGCCCGTCTTTCATTTTTTCGCCCCCTCCTGCTTGCAGTGTATAGAATAATTATATGCTGCCTGTCAAGTACAAAATGAAACATTTTCCTTGAGCTGCCGTCTGTATTTTACAGGATATAAAAACGGAGGAGGTGCGGGTGTATGCGGCGGAAAACAAAACGCATTTGGATGATGGCGTTTCTTTTGCTGCTTTCGGCGCTGTTTGCTGCCGCGGCGCTCTCCGCGCCGAGGGAGCACGAGCTTTCCCCGGCACCGCAGACGACCGAGAGCGCCGCGCCGCTCACGCCGCCGCCTGTGCGCGGCATGGCGGCGGCGTATAAGGGGGTGCTTTCTGACTGCGTGGGGCGGCATGGCGTGAGCGCGGGGGCAGACGGGAACGGACTTGCCTATGCGCAGCTTTCCGACTTTGATGGCGACGGCGCGGATGAGCTGTATCTGTACTATGTTGATCGCGATCCCGGCGGTGCGGTGTTTCACCCCGCGTATAGCTGGAGGGATGCTGTTGAGTATAAGTATCTGCACGAGGAGATATGGCGCTGGAACGGCGCACAGGCTGTGCGGTGCTATTCAAACTGCATTTCCGACGCCGCAAACTCCCGCAACTGCCGCCGTTGGCTCGTGCAGCACGGCGGGCGCAGCTACCTCGCGTGGAGTGAGGAAAACTCAACGCAGGGAGCGGCGAATAAGGTGCTTGAAATATACGGACTTTCCGAGGGTACGGTGCAGCGTGTGGTGCGCGCGTGCGCACTGTTCGCACCGGCGAACGCGCTGAAAGGTCTTTACGGCGAGAGATGCTGGGAGATACAGAAGGCATACGGCATACACAGCCTTAAATACACGACGACCTATTACCTCTACTATGGGGAGCTGGATACTCCGGAGGGGATACGCGCCTATGATTTTGAAAGCTGTGTGGCGGTGCTGGATAAGGACAGCATGGAAATGACGCTGCGCTTTTCTGCCGACGGCGAAGATCCCGTCACGCTCATCAATGCTTTTGAGGCTATGCCGGAGCGCAGGCTGCTTGTCTATGCCGATAGCTGGGCGGGCGGGAACAACGGGGCGCTGGAGTGGGCGAAGAGTGACGCCGAAGCCCTCATTGCAAGGCTTGAGAACGAATGAGTATAATGCCGCGCCGCGCTCATTTGAGCGCGGCGCGCAGCCGTATTATTATTCTTTTCAGCCAACCTTTGCGTATTCACAGCTCTGGTTGGTCACAAGGGAGTTGTACTTTGTGTACGTAAAGCGACCTAGGTTGGAGATGAGGGCGCAGTAGGTCGTCACGCCGTCGGGCGACACGGTGAAGGTGTTTGACCCGACAACGGCGGTCAGCTCGATGGGATAATCCTCGCCGCCCGCAGGGTAGATGATAAGCCGTGCGCTCGTGTCGTCAATGATGACCTTGGACGTGAAGCCGCCGCACTTGAGCGACAGTCCGGAGGTCTGCGCGATGAGCGTCGGGTCTCCCTTATAAAGCTCCCACGTGCCGCAGTAGGGCGCATAGAATTGAAGCACGTTCAGCCACTGCTCGCGGTTGTCGAACTCGCCCTTATACTCGGCGAGCCACTGGTACGCGCCGATAATATCCCCCTCGGCGCACTTTTGATAGAACGGGCGCGTGAAGTCTCCGGCGTCAAGGGCGCGCTGCATCTGCGCGGCGCTGTCCTTGTAGTCGCCGAGCGCGGCGAACTGCGCACTCACAGTCTGACATATCGGCTCAACGCCGCTCTCCGGCGCGTCGGCAATGTTGATCTCCGCGCCGTCGGCGCGGAATATGCTGCGTATGTCGGATGAAACGCCGTTGCCGAGTTCGGCGAACACCGACTGCGGAATGTAGAACACGCTCTTTTCCCCGTCGGTATCGCTCAGCGCCGCCATCACGCCCTGCATGAAGTATTTCTCCGTCACCTCGCACAGCGCCGAGGCGCGGCGGTACATACTCTCCTTCGCCATGTCCGCGCTGTCCTTATAGCCGCCCAGCGCAAGGAAAGCGTCGCGCGCCTTGAGATAACAGCCCTCCTCCAGCAGCGTCTGCGCCGCGTCGTATGCGCCGCGCTTCTGCTCGTCGAAGTAAGTCTCTATCGCCCTCT
This sequence comes from uncultured Oscillospiraceae bacterium, assembly GCA_934572325.1. Lineage (GTDB taxonomy): Bacteria > Bacillota > Clostridia > Oscillospirales > Oscillospiraceae > Limivicinus. The sequence continues at coordinate 7,874 of CAKTKT010000038.1, read as the reverse complement.
GCGCGCTCTCGCGCTGCGCGGCGCAGTCGGCGTAATCCCCAAGCGCGGCGAAGAGCTTGTCCGCCTCGCGGTAGAGCGCCACGGACACCGTCTCGCCCTCCGCAACGTCCGAGCGCTTCAGCCCAAGCTCAAGCAGCCCCGCGACGTCGTCGTTTTTCGCGCAGTCCATTATGTACAGCGCCCTTTTGTACGGCACGGTCCTTTCGGCGTACTCCTCGGCGTCGCCGTAGCTGCCGAGCGCGGCGAACGCGCTCTCCGCCTCGTCGTATTTTCCCGCGTCCAGCAGCGCGACTGCCGCGGCGTAGTCCTGCTGCTGGCGGATATAGCGCGGCACGGTGCAAAGCGCCGCCGCCGCGATCATGATCACGGGGATGAGAACCGCCAGCGCGATGATGAGCTTTTTTTGCGCGGACTTCTTCTCTTCCTTTTCTTCAACATCCTGCTGCTTTTCCGTCTCGACGCGCTGTGCGCTCTCGGTGCGCAGGGAGCTGAGGTTGATGTTCTTCAGCGCGGCGTACACGCGGCGGCAGCGGTGACACTTCGCCTCCGTCTCGCGGTTTATCGCGCCGCAGGCGCACACCCACAGCCCGCGCTCGTCCTCGGGCATCATCACGCAGTCGCTCCCGTAGCGTATGGCGAACTGCCCCGCGACCTCCTCGCCGCCGAGCGCGTCGGCGAGCGTGCGCGGTATATGCAGCGCCGTCCACGCCGCGCCCGTGCCGTCCCAGTGCGAGCCGTCGGTATATGTTACCTCCGTCACGGACACGGTGAAGGAGGCGGCGTCGCTCTCCGGCATCACGATGGCGGACTTCTGCCCGAACTCGGCATCGCGCGGCGCGTTCAGACCGGCGTAGAGGTATTCGACCGCCGCCCCGCGCGCCTCGCCCGCGGTGTTCAGCGCGGTGACGCTCACGCGCACGGACGCTATCTTTTTCTCCGAAACGCTCTTGAACTTGAGCTGAACAAGCCTCCGGCGCGAAAGGCTGTCGTCCAGCAGCGCACCCGCGGCGATGAGCACCGGCGCGCCGTCGGCGTAGAGCCGATGCGCCAGCGTGTATTTCTTCTCGTATCTTTCAGCCATAGCGTTCTACCTCACAGCTCCGGCAGATCGTCGCTCACGACGGCGGGGGCGGACGCCTCGCCCGCCCGATCGGGCAGCGCGATTATCAAAAGATACCCCGTTATCCACAGCAAAAACGCCAGCCACAGATATTTTCTCTCGTTCCAGCCCTTCATGGCTGCCGCCATGTAAAACTCCTTCGCCACAAACCAGTGCGCCGCAAGCGCCCCGATGACCGCGAGCGCGATGAGAATGGTATTGAGCCACGGTGTAAGCACAGAAAAACGCCCTCTTTCTGTATTTTCTTCTATTATATATTATATTTATGTATACGGTGTTATGTCAAGTGCTTTTGCGTGAATTTTTCCGCTTTTTCACCCGTATCAGGTTATGTTTACGCTTATTCCGTTGACCTCGACCCCGCCGTCGGCGGGGATGAGTATGTATTTTCGCCCGTCGATGACGCGCATCTCTATGAGATAGCTGCTCTCCGGCGCGGCGCTTATTTTTATCTCCGGCGTTTCTATCCTGAATTTCCTTGCGTCGATGATGTTGTTGGGGTCGAGCGCGGCGTTCTCGCCGAACTCCTTTTCGCACTCGCCGCAGAAGCTCTCCACCGTCTCGTCGCCAAGCCCGCTGTCACGCAGCATAGCGCCTACATCGTTTATCGTCAGCTCCAGCCGCTCCGGAGCCTTCGCCTCCTTGTGCTCGGCAATGCGCGCGCGTATCTGCTCATGCACCGACTGCACCACGTCAAAGCTGCACTCCGTGTCCAGCGCGTCCGAGATCGCCGCGCCGAAGGCGTCCTTCTGCGCGGGGGCGGACATGACAGGCGGCGTGCGAAACACGGCGTCTATAAGCTCCTGATGCACCTCGGCAGGCTTGCGGGTGTAGTATAGGGCGTTGTAGATGTTCGTCGCGCGCGAATCGAAGCACGGGAACATGAAGCCCAGCACGGGGGAGGCGACGGTCTGCCCCGCCGTGCTCAGGCGGAACTCGCCGCTCTGCGCACTGTACCCGAGCTCCGGCTCGGCGGAGCGCACCGGACATATGCAGCATACGAAGTATTTGAACACCTCGCCGCCGTCCTCCTGCATCGCGCCGTCGCGCCCGCGGTGGGGCACGTCGTATGCGTCCGCCGCAAGGAGGATGAGGTAGCCGCTCTCGTCCTCAAGCGCAAGCGCGTCTATTATCCGGCGGTACAGCGCTTCACGCGCCCCGTCGTCGCGCCCCAGCTCCTTTTTCAGCCGCATGAGCACGGAGTGCTCCTCGCTGCCGGCGACCTGCGCCGTGGCAAATTCTATGTCGATGAGATTCTTCCCCGGCGTACCGGACAGCGCCTTCTTCATTATCGCAAGGTACATCTCCGCCTCGTCGTGGCTCAACAGCCCCGGCGACGTTTCAAAGTGCGACACTATCTCCCTTGCAGAGTTTACATAACAACCGTATATGCCGGAGACGGAGCAGCGGTCTATCTTCCACCGGCGGCGTATTTCGTTGAGCTCTTTTTGATTCATGGTATTCCTCCTGCTCTGTGCGGATATGGGCTAGTATAGCCCAATCACGCCGCGATGGCAAGCCAAACATCGGCGCGGCGGCAAATTACGTATTGCTATTTCCGGCGTTTCGCGTATAATTAAAGTAATATTTATTGTGGGAGGATGGGCGCATGAAAGCCATCGTGAGCGTTTTTGCCAAGGATTCAAAGGGGATAACCGCGTATGTCTCTTCGCTGCTCGCAGAGAAGGAGATAAATATTCTCGACATCAGCCAGACGCTGATGCAGGAGTTTTTTGCCATGATCATGCTCGTTGACCTTGCGGACTGCCCGCTGGGGTTTGATGAGCTGTCGCACTTCCTGCATGAAAAGGGCGAAGCGCGCGCCCTCGATATTCACATCCAGCGTCAGGATATATTTGAGGCGATGCACAGGATCTGAGGAGTCGGGATATGAGCTATTTACTGAGCAGCAGTGAGATACTGCAAACCATAGAGATGATAAACCAGCAGCACCTCGACGTGCGCACGGTCACCATGGGCATAAGCCTTCTCGACTGCGCCGACAGCGACATGGAGGCTTGCTGCCGCAAGGTGTATGACAAGATCTGCCGGCGCGCGGACAGGCTCGTCGCCACGGGGTGCGAGATAGAGCGGGAGTTCGGCATACCCATCGTCAACAAGCGCATCTCCGTCACGCCCGTCTCGCTTGTCGCGGCGGCGTGCAGGGAGGAGGACTATGTTCCTCTCGCGCTTGCTCTCGACCGCGCGGCAAAGGCGCTCGGTGTCAACTTCATCGGCGGCTTCACGGCGCTTGCGCACAAGGGACTGACGGTGAGCGACGAGCGGCTCATCCGTTCCATCCCGCGCGCCCTGACGGAGACGGAGCTTGTCTGCTCCAGCGTCAATGTCGCCTCCACGCGCGCGGGCATCAATATGGACGCGGTCGCCCTGATGGGCGCTGTCGTGCGCGCCACGGCGGACATAGACCCCATGGGCTGCGCAAAGCTCGTGGTGTTTGCCAACGCGGTGGAGGATAACCCCTTCATGGCGGGCGCGTTTCACGGCGTGGGCGAGCCGGAGTGCGTCATCAATGTCGGCGTATCGGGACCGGGCGTTGTTGCTCACGCCCTGCGCGCGTGCAAGGGGCAGCCGTTCGACGCGGTGGCGGACACCATCAAAAAGACGGCTTTCAAGATAACCCGCATGGGGCAGCTCGTGGCGCAGGAGGCGTCGCGGCGGCTCGATGTGCCGTTCGGCGTCGTCGATCTGTCGCTTGCGCCGACGCCCGCCGTGGGGGACAGCGTTGCCGAGATACTGGAGATAATGGGGCTTGAAAAGTGCGGCACGCACGGCACGACCGCCGCGCTCGCGCTGCTCAACGACGCGGTGAAAAAGGGCGGCGTTATGGCGTCCAGCCATGTCGGAGGGCTCTCCGGTGCATTCATCCCCGTGTCGGAGGACGCGGGCATGATCTCCGCCGTCGAGGCGGGCGCGCTCACGATAGACAAGCTTGAAGCCATGACCTGCGTGTGCTCCGTCGGGCTTGATATGATAGCCGTCCCAGGCGATACCGCGGCGGAAACGCTTGCCGCCATAATCGCCGACGAGGCGGCGATAGGCATGGTCAACAACAAGACCACCGCCGTGCGCATCATCCCCGCCGCCGGAAAAGCCGTGGGCGACACCGTGGACTTCGGCGGGCTTCTCGGCAGCGCGCCGGTCATGCCGCTGCATACCGGCTCCGCGGCGGAGTTTATCGCCCGCGGCGGGCGCATCCCCGCCCCGCTGCACAGCCTGAAAAACTGAGAAGCTCAGCTTGCATATATGTCGTGCATATAAAAAATCCTGCCTTGCGGCAGGATTTTTTATATGCGGGATGGGTCAAGTGATCTCGTCCATTTTGATGACCACCATGTTCTCTATCACCTTTATCGAGCCGTAATCGGGGAAGACGGGCATATCGACAAGCTCGCCGTGTATGTCCTCCCGCGCGAGAATGGTGTCAACCTCGTCGTCCGTCGCGATCGGCGGATCATAGGCAAAGTATGCGCCGATCCAGTTCTTCCGTGTGTAGGCATCCTGCAAATACGGCAGATTGAAGTGATAGAGTTCGAAAAGATCCCAAACATTGTTAAGAAGAGGATCATTAGGTGTTCCGATGAATACCCATTCCTTCTCGGTATCAAAGCCCTCCGTCATGCGCACCTGCGTCACAAGCGCGGTGGTGTAATTCTCCATCTGTGCCGTTGTGTAGTACGCGGCGGTGTAGTTCACCTCGTCAAAGTAGGCGTAGAGTGCAATGAGAGCCGTCAGCGTCAGTATTGTGCCTTTGCGAAGCACAGAATTGAGAATAGAGAGCAGTTTGCCGGACACATCCGGCAGAGCCTCCATTATCAGCGCGGGCGCAAAGCCCACCATGACGTAACCATACACCATAATGGTGGTCACGTCGTAGAGACTGTCCGTTGGGCACATAAGACGCACAAGACCGACCGAATAGGGGAATATGCAGCACAGCACAGCGGCAAGAGCGATGACAAGCGGTTGGCGCTTCTTAATGAAAATATATACCATACCGACGGCACTCAGCAGCCCGAGCAGACGGTAGAGAGTGTTGAAAGAAGGAATTGGTGCAAGCCCGTATATGTTGCCGTGCAGCAGCAGGAGGAATGCAATGCGAGTGTATTTAAAAAGAAACGGAAGCAGCTCAGTGGATATATGACCGATGCTGCTCATGCCCTTGTAGTTGGACATACTAGTGTCGTTGACCGTAAGCGCGATTCGCAGAACAATGAAATACAGCAGCATCCCGACGGCGAGATTTGCAAGATAGTAGAGCGCGCGGCGCATGATGACCGAAAAGCTGTCATAGCCGCGCAGGCAGTCGCCTATCAGCGACAGCACAAGAAGACTCGCGGCGAGCGGGAAGTATGCCTGATATATGCCCAGCGATACTGCCATCGCGCCGCCGGAGAGCATGAACGTCAGCACATGGCTTTGCTTTGCGGAAATCTGCCCCTCCTTGCCGCGTCGGGAAATACGGATCGGCTTGACAAGCAGCCACGCGGAAAGCACGGCGAGAAGAATGGCAAAACCGTAGAACTGTGAGGTGAAGTAAAAGAGCAGCGTGGACACGGCGCACGGAAATACAACAAACAGCGCGCCGCAGAGCGCGGCGGACATATGCCGACGGAGCTTCAGAACCGTCACGACCAGCGCCGCCGCGAGCGCGACAAACAGCACAAACATGAAGCCGTTTGCCGACGGCATTTTATATATACCCCAGTAGCGATCGGCAATGTGCCCGAGAAATTCAAGTGCCCAGCGCCCTGAGCTGAGACCTGCGCCAAAGCCGCGCGGAGTATTGAACACCGTGTCAAGATTCTCCATGACATTATTCATGGAGAAAAGGTGTACGGCGATGCCGCAGATGAACGCGCTGATAAACGCCGTTCCCTGCGGAGCTTTCAGTTTTGCAATAAGCTTATCTCTCATAAGTTGCCACGACCTTTTCATACAGTGTAAATTCGTCGTTGGAGAACACCGGCGTGAACCTTGAGCGCCATTCGCCCGTGAGCAGCTCCTCGCCGACCTGTGAGCAGCAGAGGAGGTAATCGACATCATCCAGACTGTGCCCGTTTACGCCGATGCGCACGGAGAGACGCTCTGTGTTCAGATACAGCGCCCTCGGCTTTATGAAACCGATGACGCAGTCTTGCGGAGTATTGTCGATGATATAGTTATAAGTCTCTATCGCGCAGGGGCTGTATGTGTACGTAAGGTAAAAATCCTGCGGTCCGCCGGGAACGATAACTTCGGTGTTGCGGCGCGCGTAGACAATGCCCTTCAGAGCGGACACGAACATCAGACCGCAGAGCATAACGACAAGCGCCGCCGAAAGCCAAGCACAGATGCGCTTGCCGCGACCCTTGAGCAGCGCCGACAGCAGCCCGCCGCCGCGCTCAAGCGCGCAGCCGAAGTAGAGCGGAACGAGCACTATCACGGGGTATACATAGCGGATGCCCTGATTGTACGGCAGCATGCACACGACAATGAGATATACCACGGCGAAGAGCGTCAGATGAACGTTGCGCCTGAAGCCGTCTGTGATGAGCCCCGCCAGGGTAATCAGCAGCACAGCGGAGACGCACACGCGGTCAAATGCGGCGCAGAAGCCGCCTATCACGCCGTAGGTGTCGGCGCCGGTGCGGGTGAGCAGAGGGAGATATGTGTTCAGCCGGTTCGTTATGATGTCATCAAATACCAGCGACAGCCACAAACGGAGATCCGAATAATAGCTCACAAGATTGCTCCAGACGGATGCGGGCGTGAAACCGGAAATATCGCTCGTATTGGACGTCGCCGGAGCGAGGAGCGCCTCGGATATGAGCTTCAGCAAAAGAAAGCATACATACGGCGCGAGCAGCGCAAGCACACTTTTGCCGTCAAGCTCCCTGCGCCGCTTGATGCAGTAGATCGCCGTTGCCAGAGCGCAGGCAAAGAGAATGCTTATGCCGTTCAGCCGCGTTTCATATGTGAACCACAGCGCCGCGCCGAGAAGTGCGCCGCACAGCAAGGCTGATTTGCCGACGCCGAGCCGTGCGTGGACATCAAGGAACACCTCGACCAGATACAGCGAGAGCACGGCAAAGAAAAGAAAGACCACATCGCCGTACAGCGAGTTTACTGATACGCGAAGCTCATAGCACGAGCAGAAGAGAAACGACAGCGTAAATGACAGCGCCCGCCCCATCCTCCGGCGCAGGAAAAGATACAGCACACCCGCCATGAGCGCAAGCGAGAACGCAGCGGGGAGCTTGTAATACACGACCGTAGCAAAGCTGACCCTGTCAAATCCGACAAAGGAGTATACAAGCGCAAGCAGCAGCGGATAGCCCCACACGTAGACGAGAGAGCCGTTCAGCGCCTCTTTCGGAAGCCGAGTCGGGTGCATGAGCACGTTGAGCTTTGCCTGCTCGTCCAAATATCCGTCGGCAATGGATATGCCCTCGGAGATATATGCGGAGGAATCATCGCCCCAGTAGCAGTTGTTGTCAAGGCTGAGCAGATTTATCAGAAGTATCAGTATAATGATGACCGCAAATAAAACTCTGTCCGTTTTCTGACGGCGCACCCGCCCCACCTCGCTTCCTTGGCTGCCGACAGACCAAAATCAAGTAATTATACCAATAAAAACGCAGAATGTAAATATTATTTATAATATGACCGGCGGCGGTGCTGTAGGACTACAATACATATTGGACAAGTGAATAAAAAGATATGAAGGATATGGTCTCATGAGTTATAGTTGAGT
>CAKTKT010000037.1 GCA_934572325.1 uncultured Oscillospiraceae bacterium | reverse complement strand
ATATAAAACAGTACAAAACACTAATGAGGAGGAAATTATTATGAAAAAGTGGGTTTGCCCGGTTTGCGGTTATGTTCACGAGGGTGATACGCCCCCTGAGTTCTGCCCCCAGTGCCATGTCCCCGGCTCGAAGTTCGTCGAGCAGAAGGACGATATGAGCTGGGCAGCGGAGCACGTTGTCGGCGTCGGTAAGCAGTTCGGCGCGGATGTGCCGGAGGAAGTGCGCAATGAGATCATCGAGGGTCTGCGCGCCAACTTCACCGGCGAGTGCACCGAGGTCGGCATGTATCTTGCGATGGCGCGCGTCGCCCACCGCGAGGGCTACCCCGAAATCGGAATGTACTGGGAGAAGGCAGGGCTTGAGGAGGCGGAGCACGCCGCCAAGTTTGCCGAGCTTCTGGGCGAGGTCGTCACCGACTGCACGAAGAAGAACCTTGAGATGCGCGTCGAGGCGGAAAACGGCGCGACCCTCGGCAAGACCGACCTTGCAAAGCTCTGCAAGAAGTACAATCTCGACGCGCTGCACGACACCATTCACGAGATGGCGCGCGACGAGGCGCGCCACGGCAAGGCGTTTGCCGGACTGCTGAAGAGATATTTTTAATCAGGAGGAAAAGTAATGAAATACGTATGCAATGTGTGCGGCTGGATCTATGACGAGGACGAGCAGGGCACAAAGTGGGAGGATCTCCCCGCAGACTTCACCTGCGAGCTGTGCGGCGTCGGCAAGGACGAGTTCAGCCCCGTTGAGGAGTAATTGATAAGCATTGTAAAATAATAGGGCGCGCTGCAAAGCATAATTGCAGCGCGCCCCCTTTTTCTGCTTCTGCGCGGAAGGCGCATACGCGCAGACCCGCACCGGAGCACGGCACGGACGTGTCCGACGCCGCCATCCGCAGGGCAGTGGCGCAGCACAACCGCGTGTGCGCGCTCATCCGTGCCGCACATGGTCGATAAGCTCACGATGGGTCGCGCGATGAGGCGCTGCGCATCGTCCATACGTCCATGTACTTCGTGGTCTACGACGTGGCAAGCGCCATGGACAACATCTTCCGCGGCGACTGCCGCACCGGCAACGACGTGGAATTCTCCAACAAATGCGTCCTCACGGACGAAAACGAGATGACCGCATCCCGCGCAATCAGCACCTGTGAGCATAAAAACGGGGCTGCCTCAAAATGATCATCCGAAATCATGAGAGACAGCCCCGTTCCTTATTTCTCCGTATTCTTCATCACGGTCAGATCGCCGCTGGTCATTACGGCTTCAAACGCGGGAAACCACTCCGGCGTCTCGGTGTTCGTGTAGTAGTCCACAAACAGCTCCGTCAGCACGCACCAGTCCGCCTCGAGCGGGCTTCGGTCATTGTATAGGTACGAAAAGCTCACGCGCCCTGTGTTGAGGTACATTGCGCGCGGCTTGTGGAAGGCGATGACGTCGTCCTCTGCGGCGTTGCGCTGTATGTATTTGTACACGGCGATCGCGTCGGGCGAGTACGCGCCGGACATATTGGCGTGTATATCCCCGCTGGAGGCGCGGAGCGTGCGGATGTTCTGCGCGTCCAGCGCCGCCGTCTGCGCGAAGAACGCGGCGCACAGCACGGCGGTCAGCACGCCGCGCAGGACGGACGCGCGGCGGCGCGGGGCGTTTTCACCGCGCGCCCCGCGGCGTATGCGCTTGCGCATAAAGGCATACAAGGCGCGGCAGCCGCAGAGCGCAAACATGAGCAGCACCGGCATGACGCCGAAGAGATAGCGCAGCCCCTGCGTATACGGCAGAAGGCACGTGCCTATCGCGCTGCCGACGACGTATACGGTGAGCTGGGCGTTGCGCTTTATGCCGTCTGTTATCATCCCCACTGCGGTCAGCGCCAGAACGAGCCACGAAACGGCGCTGGAAACGTTGAACACGGCGTCGTATACGCCTTGCGGAAGTCTGCCGAGGACGGAGCGGGGAACGAACGCGAATATCGCGCTGTTGACCGAGGCGCGGACGGTGTCGGCGAGGTTGATGATATAATAAAGCGCGTTTGAGGCGGTCGTGCTGAAATTTATGCCGCTCACGTCGCCGGAGTTCAGCGTCGGCGGGAGCAGGAGCAGCCGCTCCGACACGAGCTTGAGCGCAAGAAAGCAGAGATACGGCGCGAGATGGATAAGAGCATCCTCCCTGCGAAAGCTCCTGTCCTTGATAAGCGTGACGCTCTGGCACAGCAAAAAAACGCCGAGCAGCGCCAGCCCGTTGAGCCTGACCTCGTAGGCGTACCACAGCAGCGCGCCCAAAAGGACGCCGGGGATGAGCCGCTTTTTTATGCCGCGTGAGAAATAAATCTCCGTGGCAAGCAGCGCCAGCGTGCACAGGAACATATACACAACGTCGCTGTAAACGGAATTTATAAGCTCGTAAAAAACAGGCGCGCCGCAGTACGCGGCGGTGAACAGCGCGGACGACCATGCGCTAAAGCGCCGCCGCAGGAAGAGATACAGCACCGCCGCGAACGCCGCGAAGCACAGCACGGACGGCAGCTTATAGTATATGATGCTGCTGAAACCAACGGTGTCGTAGCCGAAAACGGCGTACACGAGCGCGAGCATGAGCGGATAGCCCCAGACGTACACAAGCTCGCCGTCCGTGCCCTCCGGCAGAATGGAGGGGTGCATTATATAGTTGAGCCTTGCAAGCTCGTGAAACGTGCCGTTTGCAATGGCGATGCCCTCGTTGATGTACGCGGCGAAATCGTCGCCCCATCCGCAGCTCGGGTAGAGCGAGCACAGCGCGGCAACAAGCACAACGAGCGCGAGGAGCGCTGCAGCAGCGGCGTCGCGGCGGGTGTAGCGGCAGGAGAGCGCACGAGGATCAAGCACCATCGGCGGACACCTCCTTTTCTAAAGAGAAGCGCCCGACAAGACGGCTTATCCCTCTCCACAGCAGCCCTATCAGCTTTGCCGAGCCGTAGCTGAGCGCGACGAGCCACAGGAAGATGAGCGGGGAGTATTTCGGCGCGTAGACGAGCCTTTGCAGCCAGTAATAGCAGAAAAACGTGTGTACGAGCCACATTATGGCGGATTCCGCGCCGAGCCTTTCCAGCACCCTGCCCGCAAGCGCCATCGGCTTTGACGGCAAAAGCACGTCAAGGCACATGATAAACACGACCGCGGGAATAAAGTTGTAATATTTGGGACAGTGCGCACGGACGAGGAACGCCGCGCACATTCCGGCGAGGGCGGCGGCGCACCACAAAAGCCGCCCGCCGTACCGCGCCTTCACGCGCGAAAGCACGTCCCGGCGCGCGAAGATCACGCCCGTCAGAAACGCCGGCAGAAGCCCCAGCACCTCCTCCGCCCGCGCCCAGAACACGGAGGAGGACAGCTCCGCAAATACGCCGAGCGCCGTCACGGGCGGGATGATGTAGGCGATGAGCGCGTTTATGAGGAGCACGAGGAAGAGGTCGGCGCAAAGCCCGCCGCTGCGCCGCTCGGCAAAGCGCTTCATCGCGGGGAACAGCACGAGCAGCACCGCGAACGGCAGCACGAACCACCACTCATTGTTGAACGAAAAGCTCAGCCCGAGGAAGTTGTAAATAACATCATACGCCTCGAGCGGGCGGCGGTAAATAAGCGCCAGGCACACTATAACGGGCAAAGCCGCGAAAAAGACCATCCAATAAGTCTTATAGAGGCTTTTGATGTGCCGTGCGGCGAGGGCGGCGCTGTCCTCGCCGCTCAGGGAGGAGCGGTACAGCCCGTAGCCGCTGAGAAACGTGAACATCGGCAGACAGATGCACCCGAACGCGCCCAGACACACGGAGAGGTTCGTGTTGTTGAAGTACCACAGCGACACGAACGTGCCCTCCGTCACCCGCTCGGGAAACGCGAACAGGTGATGGCAGAGCATCAGGCATATTGCCACGCCCTTTATTATCCTTGTGTCCCGCTTGCTGAACTCCACGCGCCCGCCCTCCTGTTTTCAACATAATAACACGAAAATTTTAGCATATTGCGCGCTCCGTTGCAAGTGTGCGCCGATGTTTTCGTCAAAAAAGCTCAGTGCGCGATAATGCGCGAAAATAGTTGTTGACACGGAGAGCGAATATTGTTAGAATAGATTATCTCAATTGGATAGCCGATATATCCGAAGCAAGATAACGACCGCTGTGCCGCCGGCACAGCCAAGGCCACACGGACAGCCGGGTCGAATGCCGATTTTCCGCGGAATGCGGCGGCAACTTCTGTTGCCTTATTGATTTAGCGGGGGCGCTCCCCGCGTGGGCTCGGCAAAGGGGCTCAAATTTTATAAGTTGGTTACTATAAACCAGTGCTGCACAGCATACAAACTTGTGAAATGGTCAATAAGAGTAGTAAAAGTAGTTTCTTGCTATATAGACTCTCAAACCAATTGGGATAGGCGTTCCGGCGCGTGTTCGTCGGGGTGCGCTCTATACCTGCTGCAACGGTGACGTATGCCAAGTGCATACGTCATTTTTCTTTTTATGGGGGAATGGGCATGAAAAAGATAATCGAGCTGAAAAACATCACAAAATCCTTTGACGGCGAGACCGTGCTGGACAACATCAGTCTGGACATCTATGACAATGAGTTCATCACGCTGCTCGGTCCCTCCGGCTGCGGCAAGACCACGACGCTGCGCCTTATCGGCGGCTTTGAAACGCCCGACTGCGGCGACGTTGTGTTCATGGGCGAGAGGATAAACGACGTGCCGCCCTACAAGCGCAACGTCAACACCGTTTTCCAGCGCTACGCGCTCTTCCCGCACCTGAACGTGTATGAAAACGTCGCCTTCCCGCTGCGTGAAAAGAAGGTCGCGCGCGAGGAGATAGCCGAGCGCGTGCGGGAGATGCTGGCGATGGTCGCGCTGACGGGGTTTGAAAGCCGCAGTGTCACCAGCCTTTCCGGCGGGCAGCAGCAGCGCGTCGCCATTGCGCGCGCGCTCATAAGCAGCCCGAAGGTGCTGCTGCTGGACGAGCCGCTCGCGGCGCTCGATCTGAAGCTGCGCAAGGATATGCAGGCGGAGCTTAAAAAGATACAGAAGGCGACGGGGATAACCTTCGTGTTCGTCACGCATGACCAGGAGGAGGCGCTGAGCATGTCCGACACCGTTGTCGTCATGTCCGAGGGGCGCATCCAGCAGATAGGCACGCCCATCGACATATATAACGAGCCGCAGAACGCCTTCGTGGCGGACTTCATCGGCGAGAGCAACATTGTCGATGGCGTTATGCTCGCGGATCGCAAGGTCGCCTTTTCCGGACACACGTTCGAGTGCGTGGACTCCGGCTTTGAAAAGCGCGAGGCGGTGGACGTCGTTGTGCGTCCGGAGGATGTGGACATCGTGCCGGAGGAGCGCGGGATGCTGCGCGGCGTGGTCACGTCCGTGACGTTTCTGGGCGTGCACTATGAGATGATTGTGGACATCAACGGCTTCAAGTGGATGATACAGACCACGGACTTTGTGGACGTGGATGAGCATGTCGGGCTCTATATCGAGCCGGACGCGATACATATAATGAAGAAGTCGGAATACTCCGGCATGTATGGCGACTACTCCTCCTTCTCCAACGAGCTGGACGAGCTGAGCGACGCGGAAAGCGAGAGCGAAGAATGAGCGCGAATGTCAATGCCCGCCGCACGGGGCTTATCCGGCGGCTGACCCTCGCGCCGTACTCGGCGTGGGCGGCGCTTTTCATCGTCGTGCCGCTTTTCTTCGTGGCGTACTACGCCTTTACCGACAATGACTTCAACTTCACCCTTGACAATGTCGCGCGCTTTTTCACCGCGACCTCGGCGACGGACGCGGGCGAGGTGCGCACGTATATCGTCATCTTCCTGCGCTCGCTCAAGCTCGCCGTTATCTCAACGCTCATCTGCCTTCTTCTCGGCTACCCGATGGCGTATATCATCGCCCGCGCAGAACTGAGGCTGCAGAAGATAATGATTACGCTCATCATGATACCCATGTGGATGAACTTCCTCATCCGCACCTATGCGTGGATGACCATTTTGCAGGACACCGGCATCCTCAACGGCTTTCTCTCCGCGCTGGGGCTGGGGCGCATCCATATCATCGGCACGGAGGCGGCGGTCGTGATAGGCATGGTGTATGACTACTTCCCGTATATGATTCTGCCGATATACTCCATCATGGCGAAGATGGACACGCGCCTCATCGAGGCGGCGCGCGACCTCGGCTGCAACAGCGCGGGCGTGCTGCGCCGCGTGATATGGCCGCTGAGCCTGCCGGGCGTTATCTCCGGCGTCAACATGGTGCTCATCCCGTCCATCTCCACGTTCTACATTTCCCAGAAGCTCGGCAACGGCAAGTTTTATCTCATCGGCGATGCGATAGAGGGGCAGTACGTTGCCAACAACCTGCACTTCGCCGCGGCGATAGCGTTCATTCTGATGGTGATACTGCTCGCGTGCATGGCGCTGATGCAGCGCGCCGCCGCACGGCGCACCGCGGCGTGATAGGAGGCAAGGCGTAATGAAAAAAATGTCCAAGGTATATACGGCGCTCATAATGCTCTTCCTCTTCGCGCCCATTGTGATACTTCTGGTGTTCTCCTTCAACGAGGCTAAAAGCCTTTCCGTGTTCTCCGGCTTCTCGCTCAACTGGTACAGGGAGCTGTTCCGCGACGCGGAGACGCTGGGCGCGGTGAGAAACACCCTCGTGCTCGCGCTCGCCGCGGCGGTGCTCTCCACCGTCATGGGCACTGCCGCCGCCGTCGGCATAAATAAGCTCAGAAACCGCGCGATGCGCGCGGCGATGGACACGGTCACGAATATCCCGATGATAAACCCCGACATCATCACCGGAATCTCGCTGATGCTGATGTTCGTGTTCGTGGGGCGGCTGTTCGGCGCGGCGACGAGCCTGAGCTTCTGGACGATGCTCATCGCGCACGTGACGTTCTGCCTGCCGTATGTCATTTTGCAGGTGCTGCCGAAGCTCCGCCAGATGGACAGGGCGCTGCCCGAGGCGGCGATGGATCTCGGCTGTACGCCGGTGCAGGCGTTCATGAAGGTGGAGATACCGGAGATAATGCCGGGCGTCGTCACGGGCTTCATCATGGCGTTCACGCTCTCGCTGGACGATTTTGTGATAAGCTACTTCACCTCCGGCAACGGGTTCGAGACGCTGCCCATACGCATATACAGCATGACGAAAAAGACCGTCACGCCGAAGATGTACGCGCTGGCGACAATTATCTTCTTCGTCATTCTCGCCCTGCTGATCCTCACCAACCTTGTCGATGACGACGCAAAGCCCAAAAAGGCAAGGCGCGAGCGCCGCCGCTTTGAGCGCGTTGCGGCGGGCGTGATAGGCGGCGTGCTCGCCGCGGCGGGCGCTACGGTGCTCATCCTCTCCGGCAGCGGCACACAGGAGCTGAATGTATACAACTGGGGCGAATATATCTCCGACGGCTCGGACGACTCGCTCAACACCATAGAGGCGTTCGAGCGGTGGTATGAGCAGACCTACGGCAGAAAGGTCAAGGTCAACTACACCACCTTTGCCAGCAACGAGGATATGTACGCCAAGCTCTCCTCCGGCGCGGTGAGCTTCGACGTGGTCATCCCGTCGGACTATATGATAGCGCGCATGAGAGACGAGGGTATGCTCCTCCCGCTCGACTTTGACAATATCCCCAACTACGCCAATATCGACGACAGCTTCCGAGGACTCTACTACGATCCGGACGATATGTACACCGTGCCGTATACCTACGGCGTTGTCGGCGTTATCTATAACGCTGCGGTGGTCGATCCTGCGGACGCGGACGATTGGAAGCTCATGTGGAACGGCAAATACGCCGGGGAGATACTCCAGTTCAACAACTCCCGCGACGCCTTTGCCACGGCGCAGTATAAGCTCGGTCTTGACGTCAACAGCACCGAGCGCGCCGTATGGGACGCCGCGCTCGCCGAGCTCAAGCGCCAGTCCCCGCTCGTGAAGAGCTACGTCATGGACGAGGTGTATAATATGATGGAGTCCGGCGAGGCGGCGATCGCGGCGTACTACGCGGGCGACTACTTCACCATGCTCGACGCGCAGGCGGACGGCGTGGATCTGCGCTTTTACTATCCGGAGCGCACAAATTACTTCATCGACGCCATGTGCATCCCGAGCTGTGCGCAGAACAAGGAGCTTGCCGAGATCTTCATCAACTATATGCTCTCGCCCGAGCCCGCGATAGCGAACGCGGAGTATATCTCCTACGCCTCGCCCAACTCCGCCGTGTATACCGACGAGGGGTACATTGACGACATGGGCGAGGACGCGATGGAGATACTCTATCCCGAGATAGACGATTTTTCCGCGCTCTATAACGAGTATGCCTACCGCACGCTCGACGCCGCCATGCTCGACTACGTCAACTCCCTGTGGGAGACGCTAAAAATAAGCTGAACAGGGAAACAAAAAATACTCTCAAGGTAACCGCTGAATAAATAGCTGTCAGCGTCTGAACGGATAATTTTCCGTCTGATTTCATGAGCTTTTTTTGAAATACACAAAGTATTCCTGCAAAAAGCTCATTTTATCAGCCGAAAAATTCTCTCGCCCAGCCATCTGACGTATTTAATCAGCGGTTACCAAGGCTCGTCCTTGAGAGTATTTTTATATATTTCGGAAATACTATGCTTATTAAATGCGTAAGCGAGGTAGTGCCATGAAAAAGCTCGGCAGACAGACGGCGGAGCTGGAGAGCCGCCCGTGCGCTGCGGCTTCCGCCGCCGTGGTGGGCAAGCGCGAGGGGGAAGGACCGCTCGGCGCGTGCTTTGACTGCGTCTGCGCGGACTCATACTTCGGCGAAAGAAGCTGGGAGGCGGCGGAGAGCCATATGATCCGCCATGCGTTCACGCTAGCCTGCAATAAGGCGGGCGTGGCGGCGGACGCGCTGGACGTTATCATCTCCGGCGACCTTCTCAACCAGTGCGTCAGCTCGGCGTTCGCCATGAAGGACAGCGGCTCGCCGTACTTCGGCGTGTACGGCGCGTGCTCGACCATGGCGGAGGCGCTGGCGCTGGCGGGGATGCTCACCGACGGCGGCTACGCCCGCGCGGCGTGCGCCGTGACGGGCTCGCACTTCTGCACGGCGGAGCGGCAGTACCGCTTCCCGCTGGAATACGGCGGGCAGCGCCCGCCCACGTCGCAGTGGACGGTGACGGGCGCGGGCGCTGCGATAGTGACGGCGCGCGGGCGCGGCGCGCGCCTTACGCACGTGACGGCAGGGCGCATCGTTGACGCGGGCATAGACGACGCGAACAATATGGGCGCGGCGATGGCGCCTGCGGCGTATGATACGCTCCGCGCCCATTTTTCCGACACGGGGCGCACGCCGGAGTATTACGACGCGATCTTCACGGGCGATCTCGGCGCGCTGGGGCATGACATACTCCAGTCGCTCTTCGCCGCCGACGGCGTTACGCTCGGCGCACGGTATATGGACTGCGGCGTGCTCATCTACGATCTGCGCACGCAGGACGTGCACGCGGGCGGCTCGGGCTGCGGGTGCAGCGCGAGCGTGCTGTGCGCACATATCCTGCCCGCGATGCGGCGCGGCGTGTGGAAGCGCGTGCTCTTCGCGGCGACGGGCGCGCTTATGAGCCAGACGAGCGCACAGCAGGGGCGGTCCATCCCGGGCGTCTGCCACGCCGTGGCGCTGGAAAGTGAGGGGTGACGCATGGGAGCCTTCATGGACTATATAAAGGCGTTCGCCGTGGGCGGGATGCTGTGCGTTATCGGGCAGGTGCTCATCGACTGCACAAGGCTCACCCCCGCGCGAATACTCACGAGCTATGTCGTGGCGGGCGTGGCGCTCGGTGCGCTGGGGATATATCAGCCGCTCGCGGACTTTGCGCTCGCGGGGGCGAGCGTGCCGCTGACGGGCTTCGGCAGTGCGCTGGCAAAGGGCGTGCGCGAGGCGGTGGCGGAGTCGGGCGTGCTGGGCGCGTTCACGGGCGGGCTGACCGCCTGCGCGGGCGGCATATGCGCGGCGGTGTTCTTCGCGCTGATAATGGCGCTTGTGTTCCGCCCGAAGGATAAGAACAGAAAATAGGCAAAGGCACACCCCACGCGGGGTGTGCCTTTACGGTATTTGCAATACGAAATTATGCGCCGATGATTGCCTTGGTGTCGCGCGCGATGACAAGCTCCTCATTCGTGGGGATGACAAAGACCTTGACCTTGGAGTCGGGCGTGGAGATCATAACGTCCTCGCCGCGCTTGGAGTTTGCGGCGTCGTCTATCCTTATGCCGAGATAGCCGAAGTATTCGCAGATGTCGGCGCGGGTGCTCTTGCTGTTCTCGCCGACGCCGGCGGTGAACACGATGGCGTCCACGCCGTTCATCGCCGCCACGTAGGACCCTGCGACCTTCGCCACCCAGTAGGCGAACATATCCAGCGCGAGCCGGGCGCGCTCGTTACCTGCCGCGGCGGCATTGTCGAGATCGCGGAAGTCGGACGAAACGCCGGAAATGCCCTGCACGCCGGACTTCTTGTTGAGTATATTGAGCATCTGGTCGATGTCATAGCCGTACTTGTGCATGAGGTACTGCATCACGCCCGGGTCGAGATCGCCGCAGCGCGTGCCCATCGGCAGACCGACCAGCGGCGTAAAGCCCATGGAGGTATCGACGCACCTGCCGCCGTCAACGGCGCAGATGGAGGAGCCGTTGCCCATATGGCAGGAGACTATCTTCAGCTCGTCGATGGGCTTGCCCATAAGCTCTGCGCAGCGGGAGGAGACGTAGCGATGGCTCGTGCCGTGGAAGCCGTAGCGGCGCACGCCGTCCTTCTCGTAGTATTCATACGGCAGCGCGTACATATACGCCTTGCCGGGCATGGTCTGGTGGAACGCCGTGTCGAACACCGCCACCATGGGCACATCGTCGCCCATGACCGCCTTGCAGGCGTTGATGCCGGTGATGTTGGCGGGGTTGTGCAGCGGGGCGAACGGGGTGCACTCGTCGAGCGCGGTCATGACCGCGCCGTCGATCCTCACGGAGCTTGCGAATTTCTCACCGCCGTGGACAACGCGATGACCGACCGCGTCTATCTCCTTCATGGACTTCACCACGCCGTATTCCCCGCTCGTGAGCTTGTCGATGACTGCGGCGATAGCCTCGGAGTGCGTGGGCATGGCGACGTCCTCGTCGAAAACGCGCTTCCCGCCGACGAGCGGGGTGTGCTTGAGGTGTCCGTCAATGCCTATGCGCTCGCACAGACCCTTTGCCATGACCTGCTCGGTGTCCATGTCGAAAAGCTGATACTTCAAAGACGAGCTGCCCGCGTTGATAACAAGAATTTTCATTATATTCTTTTCCTTTCTTCTATTGTAAATAACGCAGAAATTAAGTAGAATAATAACTGAATCTATTTTAATACAAAAATGAGAAAACGCAAGTGTTTTTTGAGGAGGAGCGATATGAAAATCGTCGGCGTCGTTGCAGAGTACAATCCCTTTCACTTCGGACATGAGTATCATATGCAAAAAACGCGGCAGCAGATAGGGGAGGAGTGCGCCGTGGTGTGCGCGATGTCCGGCGATTTTGTCCAGCGCGGCGAGGCGGCGGTGTATTCAAAATTCGCCCGCGCCGAGGCTGCCGTGCGCTGCGGCGCGGATCTTGTCGCGGAGCTGCCAGTGCCGTGGGCGCTCTCCTCGGCGGAGGGCTTCGCGCGCGGAGCCGTCGCGCTGCTCGCCGCGTGCGGGGCGGAATACCTCAGCTTCGGCAGCGAGGCGGGGAACGTCGCGCCGCTGCGCGAGCTTGCGGACGTTCTCGCCGCGCCCGATATGAACGACAGGGTAAACAAGCGCCTCGCCTCGGACGCGACGCTCTCCTACGCCGCCGCGCGGCAGCTCGCCGTGCGCGACGCGGCGGGCGGCATAGCCGCGCTTCTGGAGCAGCCCAACAACATCCTCGCCGTGGAATACCTCAAGGCGATAAGCGCCCTTGCGCCCGGCATCACGCCGCTCACCGTCGCGCGCACGGGCGCTGCGCACGACGGCGAGAGCGGCGGCGAGAGCGTGCGCTCCGCGATGGATATACGCCGCGCCCTCGCAAGGGGGGAGAACATCGCCTCGCTCGTTCCGCCCGCCGCCGCCGCAGTGTACGCGCGCGAGCGGGAGCAGGGCAGGGCGCAGCAGCGCGAGCGGATGGAGCTTGCGCTGCTCTCGCGCCTTCGTATGCTGCCGGAGGAGGCGTTCGCCGCCCTGCCCGACGCGCGCCACGGCGTCGGCGCGCGCCTTTTTGCCGCAGCGCGGCGCGAGGCGAGCCTTGACGCCGTCCTCGCCGCGGCAAAGACGAAGCGCTACGCCCTCTCGCGCATACGGCGCATGTGCATGTGCGCCGCGCTCGGCGTGGCGGCTGGGATGAGCGCCGGAACGCCGCCGTATATCCGCGTGCTCGCCGCGACGGAGCGGGGCTGCGCCGTTCTGCGCGGGCTGAACGCCGGGGAGGGCGGTCTGCCCGTCGTTACAAAGCCCGCTTCCGTCAAGTCGCTATCGCCGGAGTGCGCACATCTGTTCGCCGTCGGCGCATCCGCGCATGACCTCTTCGCCCTCGCCTTTGCCGCCGAACAGGAGCGAAAAGGCGGCGGCGACTGGCGTATCAGCCCTAAAATTGTGAATAATCCATAAAATCCGACGAAAATTTTTCTTAATTTAGTGAGATACAATTATTGCAATCCGCCGCCCGATGGTGCATAATCTTAGTATCGCAGCGGAAATACACGTGTCCGCGATATACGGACAGATTCCGAGGCGCATACTAATATTATGGAGGGACAAAAATGAAAAAGATAATTGCATTGGCTCTGGCGCTCGTCATGGTTTTTGCGCTCTGTGCCTGCGGCAGCAGCTCCGCCCCCGCTGCGTCCGACGCTTCCGCCTCCGGCGAGAAGGTCATCAAGATAGGCGTTTTCGAGCCGCAGTCCGGTCAGAACGCCGCCGGCGGCAAGAAGGAGATTCTCGGCATTGAGTATGCCAACTACCTCTACCCCACGCTTGAGATGAACGGCGAGACCTATAAGCTCGAGCTTGTCTACGCTGACAACGCCTCCGACGCGGCGAAGGCGCCCTCCGCCGCACAGCTTCTCATCAGCCAGGGCGTTTCCGTCGTTATCGGCACCTACGGCTCCGGCTGCGCCATCGCCGCCGGCGACCTCTTTGCCGAGGCGAAGCTCCCCGCCATCGGCACCTCCTGCACGAACCCGCAGGTCACTCTCGGCAACGACTACTACTTCCGCATTGCCTACATCGACCCGTTCCAGGGCGCCGTCATGGCAAGCTACGCGCTCAAGAACGGCTGCAAGAACTGCGTCGTTATCGTTGAGGCCGGTGACGATTACTCCGCCGGCTTCGGCAACTACTTCTCCGAGGCTATGACCGCCGCCGGCGCAAAGTGCAGCACCGTCACCTTCCAGACCGGCGAGACCGACTTCTCCACCATCATGGCAAACATCAAGTCCGCCGGATATGACGGGATATTCGCCCCCGTCTCCATCGAGACCGCTCCTCTGATCATCAACCAGGCGCGTGAAGCCGGTGTTGACTGCCAGATCATGGCGGGCGACACGTGGGACGACATCTCCATCGCCGAGCGCGCGGGCGAGAATGCCAACGGCGTGTTCTTCTCCGCCTTCTTTGACGCCTCCGATACGAGCAACGAAGCAGGCGTTGAGTTCAACAAGGGCATCCTTGAGTGGATCGCCGCCGATCCCACCAGACTTGAGAACAACGGCGGCACTGCCGATGCTATCTCCTCCGTCACGCCCTGCGGCTATGACGCTTACATGGCAGCCTACTATGCCATCATCGCCGCACAGAGCACCGACGGCGAGGCTATCCGCGACGCGCTCGCTTCCCTTGAGGTCAGCGGGCTTGTCACCGGCGATCTGAAGTTCGACGAGAACGGCGACGCCGTCAAGAATTACGTTGCCATCAAGACCTTCAAGGACGGTCAGATAGTGTTCTCCGATTCCTACACCGGCGAATAATCCGCGCCAAAGCAAACGGACGCTTCATCCCCGGCTATATATGCCGGGGAACGTTCCGTTTTATAGAGGCAGTGCCGTGCGGCACGCCGCGGCGCTGCCCAATGGTATTATCCGAATTATCCGAGCGGCTTTCCCCGCATATAAAGAGTTTAACGGTTAGGAGGCTGTAATATGCACACTGCCACATATTACATAGATCTGCTGCTGTCGGGCATTACCGTCGGCAGCCTGTACGCGCTCATTGCCATCGGCTACACCATGGTCTACGGCATACTGAGACTTATAAACTTTGCCCATGGCGACATTTTCATGATGGCTGGCTTCTTTATGGTGTATATCAGCGCCTCCATGCCAATGACGATAGCGATCCCCGTTGTGCTCATCCTCACGGTCATTCTCGGCGTCGTGATAGAGCGCTGCGCGTATAAGCCGCTGCGCTCCGCGCCGCGTATGTCCGTCATGATCTCCGCCATCGGCGTCAGCTACCTGCTGCAAAATCTCGCCACGTATATCACCGGCGGTCTTGCGAGGGCTTACCCCGAAATATCCTTCCTCAAGGGCACGTTTATGGTCGGTGCGCTCAAGGTCAAGGTCATCACCGTTGTCACCCCCGTGCTGACGGTTCTGCTCGTCGTCGCGCTCGTGCTGTTCATCAACCATACAAAGACCGGCATGGCGATGCGGGCAGTCTCCAAGGATTTTGACACCGCCCGCCTCATGGGCATCAAGGTCAACAGCGTCATTACGGTCACGTTCGTCATCGGCTCGTTCCTTGCCGGCGTCGGCTCTATTCTTTACTTCACAAATTACGGTCAGGTCAGCCCCACCATCGGCGCGATGCCCGGGCTCAAGGCTTTTGTCGCGGCGGTGTTCGGCGGGATAGGCTCTATCCCCGGCGCTGTGCTTGGCGCATACATAATCGGTATCTGCGAATCTCTCATCAAGGCGAACGACGCCATCGCCATATTCAGCAATGCGTTCACGTTTGCGCTGCTGATACTGGTGCTGCTGTTCAAGCCCAACGGGATGTTCGGCGAAAAGCTGACGGAGAAGGTGTGATACTATGACGAAAAAGAAAAGAGACGTTATCCTCTCGGCGGTCCTCGCCCTCGTCGTGCTTGCGCTGCTTATATATGTGGACAGGGAGCAGCATTATTCCATGCTCGCCTCCGTCATCCAGAAAGCGGCGATATACGCGCTCCTTGCCGTCTCGCTCAACCTGCTCAACGGCTTTACGGGGCTGTTCTCCCTCGGTCAGGCGGGCTTCATGATGCTCGGCGCATATACCTATGCCATCCTTACCATACCGCTTGCGCAGCATGCGAGCGTTTATCAGTATTTTAACGGCGGCATAGTCAATGTCTGCCTGCCGGCGTTTGCGGGCGTTATCCTCGCCGGACTTGTGGCGGTCGTGTTCGCGTGGCTCGTCGGCAAGCCCTGCCTCAAGCTGAAAAGCGACTATCTTGCCATTGCCACGCTCGGCTTTGCCGAGATCCTGCGCGCGATCATCCAGTGGGATGTGCTCGGTCCCGTCACCAACGCCTCCAACATCCTCAAGAAGTTCCCCAAGTTTGACAGCATCCTCACTCCGGTCATCGTTTCCGCGTTCTGCATTTTCCTCATCGTGCTGCTCATCAACTCCTCCTACGGACGCGCGTTCAAGGCGATACGCGAGGACGAGATAGCGGCAGAGGCAATGGGCATCAACCTTGCCAAGACCAAGATGCAGGCGTTTTTGACCAGCGCCTTCTTTGCCGGTATCGGCGGCGCGCTGCTGGCGATGTTCCAGGCAAGCGTGCAGGCGCGCTCCTTCACCTCCGCCATGACGTATGAGATACTGCTCATCGTCGTCATCGGCGGTATCGGCTCCGTTACGGGCAGCGTTATAGGCAGCTTTCTGTATATCGCCTGCTCCGAGTGGTGGCTGCGCTTCCTTGACGACTCGCAGACCTACCTCGGCGTGAACATCCCGTTCATGCGCGGCGGCTTCCGCATGGTCGTGTTCTCCGTCGTCATCATGCTCATCGTTCTTTTCTACCGGCAGGGGATCATGGGCACGAGAGAGTTCTCATGGCAGGGGATCATAGATTTCTTCAAGAAGCTCTTCACAAAACGCGAGAGAAAGGCGGCGAAGGACAATGCCTGAAAACGTACTGCATATTGAAAATGTGACTATGCAATTCGGCGGCGTTGTCGCCGTCAACAACCTCAATCTCGACGTTGATCAGGGCGAGATCGTCGCTCTCATCGGTCCGAACGGCGCAGGCAAGACCACGGCGTTCAACTGCGTCACGGGAGTTTATGAGCCGACGAACGGCAAAATAGATTTTTACGGGGAGACCATCGTCGAAAACCACCCGCAGGGCAAAATGAAAAAGCTCTATGCGGGCGAGAATATGGGAATGTACACGGATGTCGTATCCCACACGCCGGACGTCATCACCGCAAAGGGCATCGCGCGCACGTTCCAGAACATCCGCCTTTTCTCCAAGCTGAGCGTGTTTGAAAATGTTCTCATCGCAAAGCATATGCGCGCCAAGCAGAATTTCTTTTCCGCGGCGCTTCATCTCAACGGCGCGGAGGAGCGGCGTATGCGCGAGGAGACCATGGCGCTGCTCGCCGAGCAGGGGCTTGATAAGTACAAGGACGATGTCGCGGGCAGTCTGCCCTACGGCATACAGCGCCGGCTTGAGATAGCCCGCGCCCTTGCCACCGAGCCGAGGCTTCTCCTCCTCGATGAGCCGGCAGCCGGCATGAACCCGCAGGAGACGCTTGAGCTGGCGGACTTCATCAGCCATGTCAGGGATGATTATAAGCTCTCCGTTTTCCTTGTTGAGCACCATATGGATCTTGTCATGAATATCTGCGACATGATATATGTTCTCGATTTCGGCAAGCTCATTGCAAGGGGCGTTCCAAAGGAGATACAGAACAACGAACGTGTCATAGACGCATATCTGGGGGTGAGCGAGGATGAGTGACGTTATACTCGGCGTAAAGGATCTGCAAGTCAGCTACGGCGGCATCGAGGCGGTCAAGGGCATATCCTTTGACGTGCCGGAGGGCAGGATCGTCACGCTCATAGGCGCGAACGGCGCGGGCAAATCCACCACGCTCAAGGCTATCGCCGGTCTTGTCAAGCCCAGCGCGGGCACGATAGAGTTCAAGGGCGAGAGCATCACCGGCAAGGACTCGTCCGACATCGTCTCCCGCGGCGTCACGCTCGTTCCGGAGGGGCGGCGCGTGTTTGCCAATATGACCGTGCTTGAAAACATCAAGATCGGCGCGCACCTCCGCAAGGACGACCTCGCCGAGGACATCGAGTGGGTGTATTCGCTCTTCCCGCGTCTCAAGGAGCGCTCATGGCAGCTCGCCGGAACGCTCTCCGGCGGCGAGCAGCAGATGCTCGCCGTGGCGCGCGCGCTGATGAGCCGCCCGAGGGTCATCATGATGGATGAGCCATCCCTCGGTCTCGCGCCGCTCGTCGTCAAGGGCATCTTCGATATTATCAAGGAGATAAACAGAAAGGGCGTCACCGTTTTGCTCATCGAGCAGAACGCCAATATGGCGCTCAAGACGGCGGACTTTGCCTATGTGCTTGAGACGGGGCGCATCACGCTCTCCGGCACGGGCGCGGAGCTTCTCTCCAACGAAGAGGTCAAAAAGGCATACCTCGGGAAATAATGCCGAATATCAGCACCCCCGCTCCGCGCTGCGGCGCGGAGCGGGGGTGAATACGCAAAATCTCCGTGCCTCGGCACGGAGATTTTAATATGCATATATGCGGCGCTTATTTACTTGCTCGCCGCCTTAGCCATGTCGCAAAGAGCGGTGAAAGCGGCGGGATCGTGGATCGCAGTCTCGGAGAGCATCTTGCGGTTCATGTCGATACCGGCGAGCTTGAGCCCGTGCATGAACGTGGAGTAGTTCATGCCGTTCATCTTGCAGCCTGCGGAAATACGGGTGATCCAGAGCTGGCGGAAGTCTCTCTTCTTCTGCTTGCGGCCGACGTAAGCGTAACGGCCGGACTTCATCAGCTGCTGGTTAGCCATCTTATAGTGACGGGACTTGTTGCCCCAGTAACCCTTTGCAAGACCGAGAACCTTGTTTCTGTGCTTGCGGGTCATCATTGCGCCTTTAACTCTTGCCATTTGTGATTATCCTCCTCTATT
>CAKTKT010000036.1 GCA_934572325.1 uncultured Oscillospiraceae bacterium | reverse complement strand
CTCAACTATAACCCATGAGACCATATCCTTCATATCTTTTTATTCACTTGTCCAATATGTATTGTAGTCCTACATTTTCGCAAGCCTCAATTCATACGATTGTTCTTGAATCCCCGCTCCGCCATGTGCTATAATACGGTTTCGGAGCATATGACAGGGATTTTTTTCAGCAGGTGCGTTACTATGAGCAATGACGATATGAAATTTGAGGGCTTCACGCCCAAAACCTCGGATTTTTTGTGGGAGCTGTCGTTCAACAACGAGCGGACATGGTTTCTCGCGCACAAGGACGAGTTTGAGCGGGTGCTCAACCGCCCGTTTAAGGCGCTCGCGGCGGAGACGTTCGCATTGACTTCGGCGCGGCGCGGCGGGGACGAGCTGAAGCTGCACGTGGCGCGCATCTACCGCGACGCGCGGCGGCTGCACGGGAGAGGACCGTACAAGGATCACCTGTGGTTTTCCATAAAGGGCGACGACAAGCTCCTTGACGGACCGATGTTCTGGTTTGAGCTGGGTGCGGCGGATTACAGCTACGGCATGGGGTTTTACAGCGCCACGGCAGCGCAGATGGAGGCGTTCCGCCGCAGCATCGACGCAAACCCCGCCCGCTTCGCGCGTATGGCGGGAAAGCTCCGCAGGCTCGAGGGCTTTGCCGTGTCGGGCGAGGAGTATAAAAAGCCGAAAGGCAGTCACGGCGGCGTGATCGACCAGTGGTACAACCGCAGGCGCGTGGGCATCGACTGTACGCGCGACTTCGGCGGCGCGCTCTACTCCCCCGAGCTGCCCGCCATGCTCGCGGACACGTTCGCGGCGCTCACGCCGATGTATGAATATCTCGTTGCGGTCGCCCGTAGCGGAGAGGATGGTTGAATGAAGCAGCCGAAGGTATCTCTGATAATACCGGCGTACAACGCCGGAGAGTATATAGAACGCGCGATGAAAAGCGTGCTCGCCCAGACGCACGGGGAGCTTGAGCTTATCGTCGTGGACGACGGCTCGACCGACGAGACGGCGGAGACCGCCGCGCGCATCGCACGCACGGACACGCGCGCCCACGTGATACGTATGCCCAATTCCGGTCCCGCCGCGGCTCGCAACCGCGGCATGGAGGCGATAAGCGCGGATGCGGACTATGTGATGTTCGTGGACGCGGACGACTATATCGCCCCCGACGCGGTGGAGTATGCGCTGACGGCGGCGGCACGGGGCGCGGAGCTTGTGCTGATGGGCTTCACCATCCTCAGCCCCGACGGGGCGAGGCGCGACTACTACGAGCCGGAGGCGATGTTCGACGCCTCGACGCTCGGCGAGGCGCTGCCAAGGCTGTACACGGCGAATATGCTCAATCAGGTCTGGGCGAAGCTCTTCTCCGCGCGGCTCATCCGCGAGGGCGCTCTGCGCTTTCTCGACTTTCGCTGGGGCGAGGACAGGCTTTTCATCTTCGACTGCCTTGAGCGCGCGGTCATGACGGCGATGCTGCCCGAGTGCAGGTATTTTTACGTCATGCACGCCGGAGAGAGCCTCATCTCCCGCTACTATGAAAAAAAGCCGGAGGCGTGCTGCCTCGCCGACAGCCGTATGCAGCAGCTTTGCAGTCGCTTCGGCACGGAGGACGACGCGCCCTGCCGGTATATGTTCGTCAAGAGCATCTTCTCGTGCATGACGAATTTATACTCGCCGAGCTGCGATCTCGACTACCGCGGCAAGCGCGCGTATGTGCGCGGCATACTGCAAAACCCGCAGGTGCAGCAGCGCAGCGAGGGCAGCTTCGGCAGCGCGGCGGCGAGGATAATGTGCGCGGTGATGCACACGCGGTGTGTGGCGCTGAATATGCTCATGTTCCGCATTGTCGCCCTCGCCGGGCGCGTCACGCCGAGGCTCTTCATGGTGCTCAAGCACAAAAAGTGATATAAACCGTTCAGGCTCGCGGCGTTCGCCGCGAGCCTGATTTGCCGTCTTAGCTTTATCCTTTTATAACCGTGCCGCTCTCGCCGCTCATGGCGAGGGTGGCTTTCTCGAGCGAGCATATCACGGCGCGCCGACCCGCCTTCGACTCGGCGAACTTCACCGCCGCCCTGACCTTGGGCAGCATGCTGCCGGGGGCGAAGTGCCCCGCCTCGGCGTATGCGTTCGCCTCCGCCGCCGTCAGCTCGCGCAGCTCGCGCATATCGGGCTTGCCGAAGTTTATGCACACGCGGTCAACAGCCGTGAGGATATAGAGATAGTCCGCGCCCACAAGCTCCGCGAGACATTCCGACGCGAAGTCCTTGTCTATCACGGCGCTCACGCCCTCATAGTCGCCCTCGCCGCGCCGCACGACGGGGATGCCGCCGCCGCCGCACGCCACGACCACAACGCCCGCGCCCACGAGCGAGACTATGCTGTCCCGCTCCACGATGCCCACGGGCAGGGGCGACGCCACGACCCGCCGCCAGCCGCGCCCCGCGTCCTCCCTGAACGTGAGCGCGCTGTCCGCCGCCATCGCCGCGCGCGCCTCTTTTTCGGTGCAGAAAGCGCCTATGGGCTTCGTGGGGTTTTCAAAGGCGGGGTCAGCCGCGTCCACCTCCACCTGCGTCACGAGCGTGACGACGTCCTTTTTCACCCCTCGGCGGCGCAGCTCGCGCAGCACGGCGTTTTGCAGGTGATAGCCGATATACCCCTGGCTCATCGCGCCGCACTCGGGAAACGGCATTTCCGCCTTTATCACGCTGTCCGCGGCGGAATGGCTCAGCGCGAGGTTTATCATGCCCACCTGCGGCCCGTTGCCGTGGGCGATCACTATCTCGTTGCCCTGCTCTATCAGCCCCGCGAGCGTCTTTGCCGCCTCGGCGACCTTCGCGCGCTGCTCCGTCGGGGTATTGCCCAGAGCGTTGCCGCCCAGAGCCACAACTATTCTTGCCATCGTCTCCCCCCCCTGCCGTGCGCTCAGCGGGTCCTCATCTGCGCGAGGAAAGCGTCCAGCTCTTCCTTTGCCGCCGCCTTCTCCAGCTCGCTGTGAGCCTTGCGCCCGCGCGTGAAGTACACCAGTAGCCCGCGCATCGCGGTCAGGCGGTTCCACGCCTCCTCCCAGCAGAGGCTGGAGGCGGAGTCGGCGACCTCGTCGGTCACGTCCTCGCCGCGGGTGCAGGGCAGGCAGTGCAGGAATTTGCAGCCGATATTGCCAAGCTGCATAAGCTCGCGGTTGACCTGATAAGCGCCGAACACGCGCACGCGCTCCTCCTTGGGCATCTCGTTTTCATAGAGCCCGTACCACACGTCGGTGTAGATGAAGTCCGCGCCGCGGACGGAGTCGCGCTCGTCCGTGACGAGCCAGCTCCCGCCGTTCTCCTCGATATTGCGCTGCATGATCGCCTTGTGCTCCTCGTTGAGCTGGTGCCCGACGGGACCGTAGTGGACAAAGCTCATGCCGAGCTTGGTGCAGATGAAGCCGAGCGAGGCGCACACCTGTGTTCCGTCGCCGACGAACACGACCTTGCAGTCCTGAAGCGTCTTTCCGGCGGGGAGATTTTCCATGATTGTGATGATGTCCGCGATCGCCTGCGTGGGGTGGGTATAGTCGGACATGGCGTTTATCACGGGAACGGTGCAGGCATCGGCGAGATCCACAACGGTCTTGTGGTCGATGACGCGCGCCATGACGATGTCAACAAGTCCTGAGAGCACCTTGCCGGTGTCTCCTATCGTCTCGTGCCCGCCGAGCTGGATCATGCCGGGTCCGAGATACTGGGCGTGTCCGCCCATCTGGGTCATTGCGGTCTCGAAGGAGACGCGGGTGCGGGTGGAGGACTGCTGGAATATCATACCGAGGGTCATGTCCTTCATCAGCGGGGGATTGTAGCCTGCCTTGATTGCCTTTTTTATTGCGAGCGACAGATCGATAATCTCCATCAGCTCTTCCTTGGTGAAGTCATAGGTGGTCAGAAAATCTTTTTTCATGGTCTCCTCCGTGTGTAATAATGTTTTTTCCTTTTTTATATTAAAATTCTGTCGGATTTGTTTACCGATCTAAGGTTTCTTGCCCGCGATGAACAGCGCCGCCGCCATCACCGCGCAGCCGATAATCAGCGAGAGCCACACGCTCACGCCGAGCGCCGTGGGCAGCGTGCCGAACAGTATCGTCACTGCGGCGACCGTCAGGGCGTAGGGAAGCTGGGTCTTGACGTGCTCCATGATGCTGCACCCGCTGCCGAGCGCGGCGAGGACGGTGCAGTCCGTCATGGGGGAGCAGTGATCGCCGAAGATGCTGCCGGACAGCACCGCCGCCACGCACAGCAGAAGAAAGCTGCACTCGCCGCTGAGGTTTTCCGCACCGATCACGGCGGACGCGATGGGGATCGCCATAGGCATGACCATGAACATACACCCGTAGCTGCCCGACGCGAACGAGATAAGGCAGCAGCACACGAAGATGAGCGACGGCACAAGAAACGCCGGAACACCCGCGCTTATTATCTCCACGACATAGTAGACCGTGCCGAGCTCTCTGACCGCGTCCGCGAGCGACCACGCCAGAAGCAGTATCACTATCGTCGGCATGAGCGCCTCCGCGCCGCGCAGCCACGCCCTTATCCCCTCGCCCACGGAGCCGAGCCCCAGCAGCGTTGACAGCGCGATCGCCGCCAGCCCGCACAGCAGCGCCGCGCGCAGCACGAGGAAGATCGTGTCCGCCTGCGCCACTGCGGTGGACAGCGTCGCCGGAGAGAACGGCGCGCCGTCCTCGATGAGCCCCAGCGCCACCGCCTGCGCGCGTCCGGAGGTGTAAAACGACAGCATCGCCGTCACCAGAAGCAGCGCCACGCTGAAAACGCACACGAACACGCGCCGCCCGTCGGTCTTGTCCGAGGGTGACTCCTGCGCCGCCGCGCCTGCGGCGGCGTTCTCGCGCCGGGCGCGGCGCGCCTCGCGCTCCGCCGTGAGCATGGGACCGTATTCCCGCCCCATCACGGAGCTTTCCATCACGAACGCCAGACAGAACAGACAGTAGAAGCAGTAGGGTATGCTGCGCAGGAAAAGCTCGAACCCGGATATGCCCAGCCCCGCCAGCGCCAGCCCCTCGTCTATCACCGACACCTCCACCGCCACCCAGCTCGACACCACGGCGATGCCCGCGACGGGCGCGGCAGTGGAATCGACGATGTAGCTTAGCCGGGCGCGGCTCAGCCCCGCCCTGTCGGTCATGGTCTGAAGCACGGGACCCGAGATGAGCGCGTTTGCGTAGTCGTCGAAGAAAAAGAGCGTGCAGAAAAGCTGCGAGACTATGTTTGCCTTTCGCGGGCTGTTGATGCGCCGGACGAGCCGCCGCGCGAGCACCGTGAACCCGCCGGAATGGCGCAGCACCTCCACCATGCCGCCCACGGCGACGCAGAGGATGAGCACGGAGGCGTTATCCCACGAGCTCGCCGTGGCGACGACGCCCCGGCATACGCTGCCGAGCACTGCGTCGGGCAGCGCCGCCGCGCCCGTGCCCTCCGCCACGGCGAGCATCGTCACCCCGCCGATGTAGCCGGTGAAGAGCGAGAGTATCACGTCGCCCGTGACGAACGCGAGCGCCACGGCGAGGATTATCGGCAGCAGGCTCATCGCGCCGAGGCTCGCCCCCAGCGCCGCCGGCGAGCCTGTGTCCGGCAGGGAGCCGGACACGAGACCGAGGTACGCGACGGCGGCAGCCGCCGCCAGTATCAGCAGCAGGCAGGATATTTTCTTTGTCTTCACGCGGCTATCGCCCTCTTTACCCTAAATGTTATGTCTGCGCTCAGGATTTTCCCTTGCCCGCCTTGTATATCCACGTGCCGGAGATCACCACGAGGATAACGCCGATAAACTGCATCCAGAAGGCGTAGCCGGAGAAATCCCAGTCAACGAGGAAGTAGCACGCGAGCGCCACGCACACAAAGCACAGCACCGAGCATATCCACATACCGGTCTTGCCGCCGGGAACGGCGTACTGGCGCGGGGTGTCGTCGCTATATTTGAGCTTGAGCGCCGCGGGGAACATGAAGAGGTAGTTGAGCATGAACACGATGGACGCGAACGAGAAGAGCGTCCAGAAGATTTCGTTTGCGTTGCCGGAGAGGGAGTAGTTGAGGATGATGAGCACGGAGGAGATAGCGCCCATGAGGTAGTAGAGGTTGTCCGCCGTGCCGTACTTACTGCTGCGGTGTCCGAAGAACTTGACGCGCTTGTCAAGCTCCGCGCCCATGAAGGACTCGTTTGCGCCCATGGTCCAGGTGATCATGTTGGCGACGAGGGTGAGGATGGCGAGGACGACGAGGATGTAGAACATCGGCATCTGCGCCGGTCCGAACACGGAGCACAGCTCCTGCAGGGCGTAGACGAAGCCGTCCACCTCGTCCACATTCGCCGCGGGGATTGCCGCGAGCACGCCGAACGTGCCGAAGGCGTACAGGAAGGTAATCGCAGCGCCTGCGATTATGGTCATCTTGGGCACGGTGCGCTTGGGGTCGTCTATCTTCGAGCCGATAGAGCCGATAAGCTCAAAGCCGAGGAGGTTATAGACAATTGCGGCGATATAGGTGACGGTGTTGTCCCAGGTGGGCATCCAGCTTGCCGGCGAGAAGTCGTTGGCAAGCCCGTACTTGACGCCGTAGGCGATGCCCATGAAGCCGAAAATGACGAGTATCGCCATCTTGATGATAGCCATGATGCTGCTCACGAGCACGGAAAGCTCAATGCCGCGCACGCCTATCCACACTATCAGCCAGCACATCGCCACGGCGATGACCGCCTGCACGACGGTGCTCATCTCCGGAAAGATGGCGAGCGTGAGCCAGCCGGAGAACGCGGTGAACACCGCGGGCATCCAGAACGCCACGTTGACCCAGTACATCCAGCCGACCAGAACGCTCGGATACTCGCCGAACGCGCGATCGACCCAGCTCACTATGCCGCCGTCGTCGGGGTATGTGCTGCCAAGCTCGGCGGACAAAAGACCGTAGGGGATGAAGAATATTATTGCCGTGACTATCCATATCGTGATGGACGACACGCCGATTATCGCGGGTGCAACGAACGAGTCAAGGACGAGGATGCTGCACACCGTGAACAATACTGTCCTTACAAGGCTTACCTTTTTATTGTCTTCCACTATAATAATTCTCCTTTTTCTCTCGTGCGGCGCGGGCGCTTCGCCGCGCGCCGCGATTGTTGACTTTATTCTATGTTATGTTGCTGTCCTGCGAGGGAAACGCGGGTGGAGAGGGAACGTCGGTATCGTCGGTTCAGCCGAGGGGCTGCTGCTGGGTGATGCAGTGGATGTTGCCGCCGCCGTAGGCGACCTCCTCCGTGCGCACGCCGACGACCCGACGCTCCGGAAACATCGCCTGAACCTGCTCGACGGCGAGCTGATCGTTCTCGTCGCCGTACTGAGGCAGGATTATGCCGCCGTTGACGATGAGGAAGTTCATGTAGGACGCGATGGCGACCTCGCCGTCCTCGCGTGGGATCGTGCCCTCGATAGCCTCTATCGTGTCCGCGCCGTGCAGCAGGCAGGGCTTCTTCGTCAGGCAGAGCTTGTGTATCTTGAGCTTTCTGCCCTTGGCGTCCGTCGCCTCGCTCAGCTCCCTGTACGCCGCCTGCGCCTGCTCGTAGAACGGGTGCTCGGGATCGTCCGTCCAGATGCACGCGACCTCGCCCGGGCGCACGAAGCACGCCACGTCGTCGATGTGCCCGTTCGTCTCCGCCGGATCTATGCCGTCGCTTATCCAGATTATCTTTTCGAGGTTGAGGTGCTCCTTGAGCTTCTCCTCTATCTCCTGCTGCGTCATTTCGGGGTTGCGCCCCTCGCTGAGCAGGCACATCTTCGTTGTCAGCAGCGTGCCCTCGCCGTCAACGTGGATGGAGCCGCCCTCCAGCACGAAGTCGGGCGTGCGGTAGGTGTCCACGCCCTCGATGTCGCAGACCTTCTGCGCCACGAGATCGTCCTGATCCCACGGGAAGTAGAGCCCGTCGAAGAGCCCGCCCCATGCGTTGAACGACCAGTCGTTCGCGCGGACCTCGCCCTTGTCGTTGACAACGAACGTCGGACCGCAGTCGCGTATCCATGCGTCGTTGGAGGTCATCTCCACCACGCGGATCTCCGGCGGCAGGACGTTGCGCGCGTGGGCGTACTGCGCGGGGCTGACGCACATGGTCACGGGCTCAAACTCGCTTATCGCCTTTGCCACGTCCGCAAAGACCCTCTGCGCGGGCTTTGCCCCGTCGCGCCAGTTGTCAGGGCGCTCCGGCCAGAGCATCCATATCTGCTTCTGCGGTTCAAATTCCGCCGGCATTCTGAAGCCGTCCTTCCTCGGGGTGCTGTCGATACGTTTTGCCATAGTATCAGTTCCTTTCCTGTATTGTAAAGTTGCGTTCCTGCGATACTGTCCGCCGTTACGCCGCCGGAAGCCCGGCATTGCCGCGCTCTCCGTACTGCACGGGCGCTTTTTGTCAGTTTTCCACATATTGCGCGGGTCGGGGCGGGCTTCGCATCGTCCTATGGCACAAGAATATCCTATAATATTATCATTGTCAATTTATTCACTCGGTATTGTAACGCCGTAAATAAAAATGTCGCGCCGTTACTTATCAGGTAACGGCGCGTTTTATGCGCTCCTATCCGTGCTGCTTCTCCCCGAAAAACGTCGATTTTCGGCGAAAGCTGCCGTTTTTTGCCCGTCATATGTCTGCGGCGCTGTTCTGTACGCGGGTCAGGCGCTTGTATATGAGCGTCTCCATTATCGCTATCATGCCGCAGCGCGAGGTCACGTCTATCCCCTCGTAGTCTATCTCGTCGGCAAAGACGTAGAAGTTGAGGTCGCTCATGTTCTGCACGGCGTTGTTGTCGGCGCGGGTGAAGGAGATGATCGTGGGCGTGGCGATGGCGAAGATGCGCTCTATCTCGTGTATGACGTTGTGGTTGTTGCCGGTGTAGGACAGTATGAGCAGCACATCGTCCCGCTTGACGCGCCGCAGGAGCGAGGCGAACTCATACTCCTCCGTCGGCATCTCCACGTTGTAGCCCATCGTCGTCAGCAGGCGCGAGAAATACTTCCCCACCTCGCGGCTCAGCCCCTCGGCGAGGATGTAGATATGCGGGTTGCGGTTCATGATGGTGTGGAATTTCTCTATTTTCTCGTCCGTTATCACCTTCACCGCCTCCACAACGTTTTTGAGATAGCTGTCGCGGTAATTGTCGTCGTGGACGATCTTCGGGATGTGTATCTTGCGGCTCTCCGTCTCCGTGCGGCGCACCGCCTCTATGAAGTCGGCGTACCCCTCGAAGCCCAGCTTCTTCACGAAGCGGAAAAGCGTCGTCGTCGAGACAAAGCAGGTCTGCGACAGCTCGCGGATGCTCATGTTCTTCACGAGGTGCATATTTTTTATCACGTAGTTGAAGATGTTCTGCTCCGTAGAGGAGAGCTTGGGCATATTGCTGCTGGTCTGCTCGTAAAAATCCATGGGCGCCTTCTCCTTGTTACTCTATTCCTGTAACGGTGTTACGGGTTTTGTTCCGCTCCTTTATCCTCCTTGAGTATACCAGACGCGCGGTTAAAAGAAAAGCCCCTTTTGCGGAAAAATCCCGCTTTTCCGCCGCAGATACGGCAAAAGCCGTGTTCCGTGCGGCGGCGGACACGGCTTTTATATTCGGGGCGTTTTACCCCGCTGTTTCTCTGTTCACATTCGGGTGTTACGCACTTCTGTCACATAAACCGCAGCAGCGCCATATACGCGCCCGTGCCGAGCAGGATGCTCAAAAATGTGCTGTGGCGGAGCTTGTAGCTTACCGCCACCGCGGCGACGGCGATAAGCTGCGGCACGCCCGTGCCGACGAAGTCTGCCGCCGCGCCCTTGAGACAGTAGACGACGAGCACCGCCATGATGGCGCTCGGCAGCGTCTGCCCCAGCCGCTCCAGCCACGCGGGCATGGTCTTTTCCCCGCCGAACGCCGCGAACGGCAGCGCGCGCAGGGCGAACGTCACCGCGGTGGACACCGCGATGGCGAGGACAACATAGCTCGTGCTCATGCCTGCGCCTCCTTCCCGCCGGGCAGCGCCAGCAGACCGGACGTTATCAGCAGCGCCGGCAGCATGAAGCGGCTCGCCCCGAAGACGAGCAGGCACGCAATGCCTATGCCCAGCCCCGCGAGGGCGGGGGTGTGGCGCTCTGCGCGCTCCCACTGGTCGATGAAGATTATCACGAACAGCGCCGTCATGCAGAAGTCTATCCCCTCGAGCCTAAACGGGATGAGCTGCCCGATGACTCCGCCGAGGGCGGAGCTTGCGATCCAGTAAAAGCGGCACAGGACGGCGGCGGCGAACATCGTGTCGCCCCGCTCGCCCTCCGGCACATCGCCGAGCGTGCAGTTGACAGCGTAGGTCTCGTCGGTGAGGGTGTGGATCATGTAGAGCTCGCGCCTGCCCATGCGCTTGAAGTCGTTGAGGAACGTCAGCGCGTAGAAGCTCTGGCGGCTGTTCATCAAAAGCGCCGTCAGCGCCACGGTCAGAAGCGACGCGCCGCTCGAGAGGAACGTTATCAGCACGAACTGGTACGCGCCCGTGTACACCGCCGAGCTGACCGCGAGCGACCAGTACCATTTCAGCCCCGCCTCCTCCATCGTCATGCCGTAGGCGATGCCGATGAAGAGATAGCTGAACATAACCGGAAGCGATTTTACAAAGGCGGTCCTTATCACCGTGCGGTCTATCCCCCGCTTTTTCGCCGCTTTTTCCTCCATTTTCCGCGCACCCTCTCCTATAAATAAAATGAATGTGCAGATGATACTGCTGTATTCCTACTTTGTCAATGGGTAATTGCATGGCGTGTGTATGGGGCTGCGCCGCACAATGCGCGAGGAGCAGATGGCGAGAGAATTTGCGTCCTGATGACGGCTCTTTTTCGCGGGAATACTTTGTGTATTTCAAGAAAAAGCGACTATATCAGGACGCAAATTGTCCGGCAGATGCCGCAGGCGTATTGTGCAGCGCAGCCCTAAGCTCAAAACAGCCCCGTTATTTTCCCCTCGTCCGTGACGTCTATCCCCTCGGCGGCGGGCTTTTTCGGCAGCCCCGGCATGGTGAGCACGTCGCCCGTGAGCGCCACGACGAAGCCCGCTCCGGCGGAGACCTTCAGCTCGCGCACTGTGATGTCGAAATCTGTCGGCGCGCCGAGGAGCGTTTTGTCGTCGGAAAGGCTGTACTGCGTTTTCGCCACGCATACGGGAAGAGCGCCGAAGCCCAGCGCCTCCAGCTTCTCCATCTGAAATCGCGCCTCCGGCGTGAACGCCACGCCCCGCCCGCCGTATACCTTCCTTGTCACGGCGGTGAGCTTTTCCTCAAGACTCGCCCCGTCGGGGTATGCGAAGCGAAAATGCGAGGTCTTTTCGCAAAGGCGCACCGCCTCCCGCGCGAGCGCCTCTCCGCCCGCGCCGCCGTGCGCCCACACCTCGCACCGGCACACCGCCGCGCCCAGCGCGCGGCACTCCTCCTCCACAAGGCGAAGCTCCGCCTCGGTGTCGCTCTCAAAGCGGTTGAGCGCGACGACGCAGCTCACCCCGAAGGTATCGCGTATGCTGCTCACGTGGCGCAGGAGGTTGGGCAGCCCCGCCGCGAGCGCGGCGAGGTTTTCCCTGTCAAGCTCGGTCTTGTCCGCGCCGCCGTGCATTTTCAGCGCGCGCACCGTCGCCACGACGACCGCCGCGTCCGGACGCAGCCCCGATGCGCGGCACTTGATGTCCATGAACTTCTCCGCGCCGAGATCCGCGCCGAAGCCCGCCTCCGTCACGGCGTAGTCCGCGCAGCGCAGCGCCATGCGCGTGGCCGCGACGGAGCTGCACCCGTGCGCGATGTTGGCAAAGGGACCGCCGTGCACGAAGGCGGGCGTGCCCTCCAGCGTCTGCACGAGGTTTGGCTTTATCGCGTCCTTCAAGAGCGCCGCCATCGCGCCGACGGCGTTGAGCTGCCGCGCGGTGACAGGCTCGCCGTCATAAGTGTACCCCACGATGACGCGCGAGAGACGCGCCTTGAGATCGGCGAGCGAGCGCGCCATGCAGAATATCGCCATGATCTCCGTCGCAACGGTAATGTCAAAGGCGTCCTCGCGCTCCACGCCGTCCGTCGGTCTGCCGAGCCCGTCGCGTATGTGCCTGAGCTGGCGGTCGTTCATGTCCACACAGCGCCGCCACGTTATGCGCGCGGGGTCGATATTGAGGGCGTTGCCCTGATAGATGTGGTTGTCTATCATCGCGGCGAGGAGGTTGTTCGCCGCGCCGATGGCGTGTATGTCTCCGGTGAAGTGGAGGTTTATGTCCTCCATGGGCACGACCTGCGCGTACCCTCCGCCCGCCGCGCCGCCCTTGAGCCCGAACACAGGGCCGAGCGACGGCTCGCGCATGGCGATCACGGCGCGCTTGCCGATGCGCCGCAGCGCGTCGGCAAGCCCGATGGCGGCGGTGGTCTTGCCCTCGCCCGCCGCAGTGGGCGTTATCGCCGTGACGAGGATGAGCCTGCCCCGCGGCGCGCTCTCCTTCGGCGTGTCGTCCAGAAAATCCAGCGCGACCTTCGCCTTATAGCGCCCGTACTGCTCCAGATATTTTTCGTCTATGCCCGCAAGCGCGGCGATCTCCCCTATCGGGCGCATTTGACACGCCTGCGCGATCTCTATGTCAGATCTCATTAAATTCCCCCCTGCCGGTCTTGATTTTGTATATTATACATCTATTATATCAAACCTCCGCAGGGATTTAAAGAGACGGAGCGGGATAAAACCCGCCCCGCCGAGAGTATTTTATGCCGCCTGCTCCAGCACGCCCGCCGAGGCGAGCATATCCTGTATGCTCACGCCGTAGCCGCGCGTGGGGTCGTTGACGAACACGTGAGTCACCGCGCCCACGAGCCGCCCACCCTGCAAAATGGGGCTGCCGGACATCCCCTGCACTATGCCGCCCGTCTGCGCGCACAGCGCCTGATCCACCACGGTCAGCATGACGTGCTCGCCCTCCGCGTCGCGGTAGATGCGGTTGATCTCGACCTTGTACTCGCGCGGCTGACTGCCGCTGACGGTGGAGACGATGCTCGCCGGTCCCGTGGTTATCGCGCCGGTCTCTATCGTGCGCCCGCCGAAGGCGGTGTACGCCCTGCCGAAAATGCCGTGGGCGGTGTTGCCCTCGATGCTGCCCAGCACCCGCCCAGCGTCCGCGCAGCCGTTCAGCTCGCCCGGCGCGCCGGGCGTGCCGCGCGTGACGCTGACGATCTCCGCGTCTGTGATGCTGCCCTCGCCGATGGGCATTTTCGCGCCGGTGTCCGCGTCTGTGATGCTGTGCCCCAGCGCGCCGTATATCCCCGTCGCCGGATCGCGGAACGTGAGCGTGCCTATGCCGGATACGCCGTCTCTCAGCCACATCCCCATCATCCACTGCCCCTCGGTGTTCTGCACCGGCTGCACCGTGACGCGCAGCGTTCTTCCCTCGCGCTGCACGGTCAGCTCCGCGCTCGCGCCGTCGAGCGCGCCCACGCTGTCGATAAGCGCGGAGGCGGTGTCAACCTCCGCGCCGTTTATCTTCTCTATCACGTCGCCCTTTTTCATGCCCGCGCTCTGCGCCGGACTTTTCGCGCCGCCCGCCGTGTCCACCTGCGTCAGCCCTGCGACTATGACGCCCTTCGTGCCCACCTGTATGCCGACCGCCTGCCCGCCGACCACAAGCTCCTGCGCCGACGCCGGCGCGCCCAGCGCCGAGCATACGCACAGGCAGAAAAGCGCGGTGATCATTGCTTTTTTCATGTATAAACATCCTCCCCGCCGCAAATTCTTTTTCTGTTTTGCCGCCTATTAGAGTATGTGTCGTTCGGGTAAAAATAAAGGAGGTTATTTATACTATAATT
Organism: uncultured Oscillospiraceae bacterium; assembly: GCA_934572325.1. GTDB lineage: Bacteria > Bacillota > Clostridia > Oscillospirales > Oscillospiraceae > Limivicinus. The sequence goes on along the minus strand of CAKTKT010000036.1, from coordinate 4,328 downwards.
TGAAAATTTGTATTTTTAGTTGTTTGTTCGTTATTTTATTGAGCCGAGGTAGCCCTCCAAAATGAGGCTCGCGGCGACGGCGTCCACCGTGCGGCGGTGGGTGCGCTCCTTTTTCCCTGCGGCGCGGAGGATGGCGTGCGCCTCGATGCTCGATCTGCGCTCATCCCAGAGCGTCACGGGTATGTCGCAGCGCTCGTTGAGCAGCGCGGCAAGCTGCCGGCTCAGCTCCGCGCGCGGTCCCTCGCTGCCGTCCATATTGCGCGGCAGCCCCAGCACGAAGCGCTCCACGCCGCGCGCCGCCGCCTCCTCGCATATGCGCTGCGCCGCGCGCTCCATGCTCCATTCCTGTATCGTCCACGCCTCGCCGCAGATGAGCCCCGTCGGGTCGGACACCGCCAGCCCCGTGCGCGCGTCGCCGTAATCTATCGCCATTATACGCATAAAAAATATATCTCCCTCTCTCATTTCAGCCCGAAGCAGGCGCGTATCTCGCCCGCCATGTAGAGCGAGCCGACGGCGCAGACAGCGCCGTCAGCCCCCGCCGCGTCCTGCGCCGCGCCCACGCCCTCGCGTATCGAGGCGCACACGCTCACGGGCTTTCCGAAGCGCCGCAGGTACTCGCCCAGCTTCTCCGCCGGAAGTGCGCGGGGGCTTAGCGGCGTGACGCAGACATATTCGTCCGCCGCGCTGTCGAGTATCTCCGTCAGCCCCATGTAGTCCTTGTCCGCCAGCACGCCCACGAGCAGCACGTGCCGTCTCCCCGGGAAGTACGCGCGGAGGTTGTCCGCCACGGTCCGGGCGCACTGCGGGTTGTGCCCGCCGTCAACGACGAAGTACGGCTCCTCCGCCACGACCTCGAACCGCGCCGGCCATGTCACGGCGTACAGCCCGTGCTCCACGTCGCTCTGCTCCAGTCTCCAGCCGTGCGCACGGAGCACCTCGACCGTCTCTATGACGACGGCGGCGTTTCTGAGCTGGTGCGCGCCGAGCAGCGGCAGGGCGTAGGCGTCGCCCTTATAGAAAAAAACCTGCCCGTCAAGGCTGTCAAACTCGCTCGATAGGCGCGAAAAGTCCGCGACGTGCAGCGCCGCGCCCTGCCTTGCACATTCCGCGCGGACAACGTCCGTAACGCTTTCGCTCTGCTCGTAGAGCACCGCGTCGCACCCGGGCTTTATTATGCCCGCCTTTTCCCACGCGATCTTTTCCACCGTGCCGCCGAGCACCGCCGTGTGGTCAAGCCCGATGTTCATTATCACCGCCGCCTCGGGCGCGGCTATCACGTTCGTCGCGTCGTACCGCCCGCCGAGCCCGACCTCCAGCACCACGACGTCGCACTTCTCCTCCGCGAACCACAAAAGCGCCGCCGCGGTCATCAGCTCAAACTCCGTCGGGTGCTCGTCCATGCCGTCCGCCAACGGACGCACGCGCGAGACGACGTCGGCGAGCACGTCGTTTTCTATCTCCCTGCCGTTGATGCGCATACGCTCGTTAAAGCGCGCGAGATAGGGCGAGGTGAAAAGCCCCGTCTTGTACCCCGCCGCCCTCAGCACCGAGGCGAGCATCGCCGAGGCGCTGCCCTTGCCGTTCGTCCCCGCGACGTGCACGAATTTAAGCGTATTCTGCACATCGCCCAGGCGGTGCATAAGCTCCCCTATGCGCGCAAGCCCCGGCTTCGAGCCGAACCACGCCACGCCGTTTATATATTCCAAGGTCTCTTTATAATCCATAGTATATCCCCAATATATCATATGCGGCTTTCCTCGAAAAATGACTATACCACCAATATGCCACCGACGCAAGCAAAGCCTTGAAAAACGCGCGAAAAATCCCGCAAAAAATTGTTGACGCGCGCGGCGCGCTGTGATATATTATGTATTACCTGTCGATCGAGAGGTCTATTTTTTGCGCGCACTTTTGCGCGGACAGGGAGGCAATGCCGGTTCAGCCGCACAAGCGGGCAAGCCGGTAAATAAAATAGGAGGTGCCGAAAAAATGGCTGCTGACGCAAGGATCAAGATCACACTCAGATGCGAAGAATGCAAGCAGAGAAACTACAACACGGTCAAAAACAAGAAGAACACCACTGACCGTTTGGAGCGCAACAAGTATTGCCCCTTCTGCAGAAAGCACACCAAGCACGTGGAAACAAAGTAAAGTCTGAAAGGATGCGTGAAAATGGCTGACGAAAAGAAAACAAGCTCCGCTCCCGCAAAGCCTGTCACCGCCGTCAAGAAGGACGATACCAAGCCCGGCTTCTTCAAGAGGATCGGCAAGTGGTTCCGCGAGATGAAAAGCGAGCTGAAAAAGGTCATATGGCCCACGCCGAAGACCCTTCTCAACAACACGCTCGTCTCCGTCGTGATGATGGTGGCTTCCGCAATAGTTATCTGGGGCTTCGACGAGCTGGCGCAGATGCTCGTCAGGGCGCTGTTTACACTGGCGGGTTAAGAGCATGGCCGCAGAAGCAAAATGGTACGTAGTGCATACGTACTCCGGTTATGAAAATGCAGTGGCTGCCGCCGTTATGAAGGCGGCTGAAAACCGCAAAATGACAGACCTGATCAGAGAGGTCAGCATCCCCCTCGAGACCGTCACGGAGATCGCGGACGGCAAGGAGAAGACCGTCGAGCGCAAGGTCTTTCCCGGCTACGTGCTGGTGAAGATGATCCTCACGGACGAGAGCTGGCATCTGATCCACAATGTCCGCGGTGCAACGGGCTTCGTCGGCTCGGACGGCAAAGCCATCCCCCTGACGGAGCAGGAGATCTACGACCTGGGCGTCGAGCACAAGGAGATCGTCGTGGGCTATGAGCTCGGCGACGAGGTCAGGGTCAACGACGGACCTCTGGCGGGCTTCAACGGCGTCGTGGAGGAGCTCGAGCCCGACAAGAACAGGGTGCGCGTGGTCGTGTCCATGTTCGGCAGAGAGACTCCGGTGGATCTGGAGCTCGATCAGGTCGATGCAATCAAAGAATAATAAGAAAGAGGTGCTGTAAATGGCACAGAAAGTAGTAGGATACGTTAGATTCCAAGTTCCCGCCGGAAAGGCGACTCCGGCGCCCCCCGTCGGACCGGCTCTCGGTCAGTACGGCGTCAACATCGGTCAGTTCACCAAGGACTTCAACGAGCGCACCAAGAACGACATGGGCATGATGATCCCCGTCGTCATCACCGTGTACTCCGACCGCAGCTTCACCTTTATCACCAAAACTCCTCCTGCCGCTCTGCTCATCAAGAAGGCCTGCGGCATCGAGACCGCCTCCGGCGTTCCCCAGAGAGACAAGGTTGCGACCATCAGCAAGGAAGACGTCCGCAAGATCGCCGAGCAGAAAATGCCCGACCTCAACTGCACCGACATCGAATCCGCAATGAGCATGATCGCGGGCACGTGCCGCTCCATGGGCGTCATCGTCGGCGACTGAGCCGGCAGCCAAGGGCATATATGCCCAACGTGGGAGGATTTATCCATCCGACTCAACCACATTTTTAGGAGGAAAATACAGTGTTCAGAAGTAAAAATTATAAAGAGAGCTCCAAGCTCATAGATAAGCAGGCACTCTACGATCCCATGGAAGCGCTCACCCTCGTGTGCAGCGCCAGCAAGGCGAAGTTCGACGAGACCGTTGAGCTGCACGTCAAGCTCGGCGTTGACGGTCGCCACGCCGACCAGCAGGTCCGCGGCGCCATCGTTCTGCCGAACGGCACGGGCAAGTCCGTGCGCGTGCTGTGCTTCTGCAAGCCCGAGCGCGTTGACGAGGCTATGGAAGCCGGCGCGGACTACGCCGGCGGCATGGAGCTTGTCGAGAAGATCCAGAAGGAGAACTGGTTCGAGTTTGACACCGTCGTCGCCAGCCCCGACATGATGGGCATCGTCGGTCGTCTCGGTAAGACCCTCGGTCCCAAGGGCTTGATGCCGTCCCCTAAGGCGGGCACCGTCACCCCCAACATCAAGCAGGCGATCCACGAGGCGAAGGCCGGTAAGGTCGAGTACCGTCTCGATAAGACCAACATCATCCACTGCCCCATCGGCAAGGTCAGCTTCGGCGCGGACAAGCTCTATGAAAACTACACCGCGCTCATCGGCGCTATCATCAAGGCGAAGCCCGCCTCCGCCAAGGGTCAGTACATCAGGTCCTGCGTCACCGCGTCCACCATGGGTCCCGGCGTGAAGATCAACGCCCAGAAGCAGCTCTGAGCCTTTTTCATCAGACGTCAAAAACCGCCTCGGTTTCGAGGCGGTTTTTCAGCTTGTAAAAAAAGCCTTCTCCTTGAGGATAAGTAAGCGTCCAAATCTTTGATTTGGTCAACGCGCACTTATGCCTATGGCT
>CAKTKT010000035.1 GCA_934572325.1 uncultured Oscillospiraceae bacterium | reverse complement strand
CGGGTGGCTATATGGCTGCCCGGAAAGCCTCAAAAAAAGTTATAAATTTTTTTGTCGTGGGCTTGACATACGGGTGAAGCAGATCATGCAGAGCTTTCAGGAGCTTGAGCGCGAGCTTGAGCGTCAGGGCAAGACCGAGCGCATAAGGGCGCTCGCCGAATCGGACGACGGGCAGCGCCTTGGGCGCATGGTGGACGCTCGCGCCGTCGAGGAGGCGGCGCGCACCGGAGACGCGGACGCGCTGCGCCGTATGCTGACGCAGGTGCTGAATACAGACGAGGGGAAGCGTCTCGCGGAGAACGTGCGGCGGATGATGCAGGAAAAGTGAGGTGAAGCGCCATGAGCGAGCTTGAGGATAAGATCTCCGAGGTGCTGGGCGATCCGGAGCAGATGGCGCAGATAACCCGCCTCGCCCAGTCGCTCATGGGCGGCGCGGCGGGCGATACGGGCGCGGCGGGCGGCGGCGCGGAGAGCGCGAGACCTGCCCCCGCCAAGCCCGCCGCCATGCCGGAGCTCGCCTCGCTCGGCATAGACGCGGATATGCTCTCGCGCATCACGCGCCTTATCTCCTCCGGCAGCGCGCAAAACGCGGATGAGCAGGCGCTTTTGAACGCGATGCGCCCGTATCTGTCCGAAAAGCGCCGGAGCAGGATGGATAAGGCGATGAAGCTGGCGCGGCTGGCGCGTATCGCGCGCCTTGCCATCGGGGAGACGGAGGACAAAAGCCATGCTTAACCGCTATCAGGGCAACACCGGGCGCGTCGTGCGCATAGACGACTCCCAGCCGCCGCCCCGCCCCTGCGTGACGGCGGGCACGGACGCCGCCGCGCCGACCGGCACGGCGCACCGCGCCTGCGCGGGCGCAGGCAAGCCGCCCTCCCCGCTGCAAGCGCTGCTCGGCGGCGGAAAAGACGGCGGCGGGATATTCGACCGGCTCTCGCGGCTCGTTCCGGGGAAGCTCGGCTCCATAGGCGAGCTGGAGACGGAGGACATCATTTTGCTGCTGATACTCTATCTCATGTACCGCGAGAGCGGCGACAGCGAGCTTCTCATTATATTAGGCGCTATGTTTTTGCTGGATTAGCGGCGGACGGGATATGCCCGTCAGCCCCGTCCGCAAACGCACAGCGCCTTTTTCTTTTTTCCTATTCGCTTTTATGCTGCGGCGCGTCCGGCTTTTCGTCCGCGCCGGAGCAGGAGGCGCACTCGGGCGCGTCGGCAGGACACTCCGGGTGCGCGCACTGCCCGTTTTTGTGGTTGGGGTTCTTCCAGAACACGTACAGCCACACGCCCAGCGAGATAACGAACGCCGCGACGACGCAGATGATGCGCTGTAGCGGATCGCGCCCCGTGAGCAGCACTGCGACAAGCCCCATCACCGCGGACACGCCGTACAGCACCGCGACCGCCTGCTTCTGACTGAGCCCCATGGCGAGAAGCCTGTGGTGGAAGTGCCCCTTGTCGGCGTGGAACGGGCTCTGCCCGTGGACGATGCGGCGAAAGAACGCGAACACGGTGTCTGCCAGCGGGATCGCCATTGCGAGCACCGGAACGAGGAAGGTTATCACGGTGTGGAGCTTGAAAAGCCCCATCACGGACACGCACGCCAGCACGAAGCCCAGAAACTGCGAGCCGACGTCGCCCATGAAGATCTTCGCTGGGTTGAGGTTGTACGGGATGAAGCCCACGCAAGCGCCGCAGAGGGCGGCGAGGATGAACGTGGTGTTGGGATCTGCCACGAAGAGCGAGACGACCATCATCGTCAGCGAGCTTATCGCCGACACGCCGCACGCCAGCCCGTCCAGCCCGTCGATGAGGTTGACGGCGTTGGTGCACCCGACGATCCACAGCACGGTCAGCGGGATGGCGAGCGAGCCGACGGGGATTGTGCCGATATCCGACATGAAGTTGGGGTTGGAGACGGCGTTGAAGATGATGCCGCAGCGTATCGCCACGAGCGCGGCGATGATCTGTATGGACAGCTTTATCCACGGGCGGAGGTTGACGATGTCGTCCACCGCGCCCATCACGGCGATGATCAGCGCGCCCAGCAGCATACCGAGCACCTGCGTGGTGAAGCTGACAAAGAGTATCATCGCCACGACGAAGCCGACGAACATCGCAAGCCCGCCCATGCGCGGCACGGGGTGGTCATGCACGCGCCTTCCGTCGCGCGGAACATCCAACGCGCCCACGCGCTCGGCAAAGGTCTTGACGGGCGGGGTCATGAAATGCGAAACAACGAGAGCCACGGCAAAGGACAGAACTATCCTCAGCCAAACGGCCATATTCTGAAACATCTAAATATATCTCCCGACTGCGTCCTGCGACGCATTTGATTTATAATGCGCGGCTCAGAACGGTTTTTCGACGAAGCCGACCTTTTTATACACCCTGCGCAGGGTTCTGCGCGCGGTGTAGGCGGCTCTCTGCGCGCCCTCGGTGTATATCTGTTTGAGATATTCCTTGTCGGCGGTGAGGCGCAGCGCCTCCTCGCGGATGGGGCGGAGCGTCTCGATGACGGCGTCGCCGACGGCGCTCTTGAACACGCCGTAGCCCTTGCCGGCAAAGTCGCGCTCTATCTCTTCAAAGCTCTCGCCGGTCACGGCGGAGTAGATGCTCATGAGGTTTGCCACGCCCGGCTTATTCTCCGGATCGCAGTGCACGCAGTTTTCCGTGTCGGAGTCCGTGACGGCGCGTTTGAATTTGCGGGCAATCTCCTCCGGCGAGTCCATGATGAATACGCAGCCCGCAGGGTCGGACTTCGACATCTTGCACGCGGGGCTGCTCAGGCACATGATGCGCGCGCCCACCCTGGGGATGTACGGCTCGGGAACAGTGAAGGTCTCGCCGTAGATGTTGTTGAAGCGCGTCGCCACGTCGCGGGCAAGCTCGCAGTGCTGCTTCTGATCCGCACCGACGGGGACGTAGTTCGCCTGATAGAGCAGTATATCCGCCGTCATAAGGCAGGGATAGGTGAAAAGCCCGCCGTTGATGTTGTCGGCGTTTTTGGCGCACTTGTCCTTGAACTGCGTCATGCGGCTGAGCTCGCCGAACATCGTGTAGCAGTTGAGCACCCAGCCCAGCTCCGCGTGCTCGTGCACATGGCTTTGGATGAACAGGGTGTTCTTCTGCGGATCGAGCCCGCAGGCGATGTACTGCGCGAGCTGGGCGATGGAGTGGCGGCGCAGCTCGGCGGGGTTCTGGCGCACGGTGATGGAGTGCATATCCACGATGCAGTAATAGCACGTGTACTCCTCCGCGAGCGCCACCCAGTTTTTCAGCGCGCCGAGATAGCTGCCCAGATGCATATCGCCGGAGGGCTGGATGCCGGAGAACATTACCTTCTTCGCCGGCGCGGCATTTTCCTTTGCTATGTTGTTTTCCATTGCTGCCTCCTGTGGAGATCGTATAATCGTATATATATCAACTGAAATTGAAATGCCCGCATTATTTGCAGCCTACCTATTTTAGCAGAATAAGTCCATCTTGACAACCGTAAAAAGATAAAATATTATAGTTGCTTGGAAGTACATCACCGCCGCGCTCATCCGCGGCAGATCGGAGAAGTGAAAATGAAGGATATGCAGTGGTTTGAGGAGATGGAGGCGCGCATACCGCACGGCGGGGTGCGCACCCGCTTTGCCCCCTCCCCCACGGGATATATGCACGTCGGCAACCTGCGCACCGCGCTCTACACCTACCTTATCGCCCGCCACAGCGGCGGGAAGTTCATACTGCGCATCGAGGACACCGATCAGGGGCGACTCGTCGAGGGCGCGGTGGATATGATCTACCGCACGATGGCGCAGTGCCATCTTGAGCATGACGAGGGTCCGGATGTCGGCGGTCCCGTCGGTCCGTATATCCAGACCGAGCGCCGCCCGCTCTATAAGGAGTACGCCGAACTTCTCATCGAGCGCGGACACGCCTACCGCTGCTTCTGCGAGAAGGCGGAGAGCGAGGAGGACGCGGGCGAGTTCGACCGCGGGGATGATCCCTGCCGCGCGATGGGGAAAGAGCAGTCCGACCGCCTTGCCGCCGAGGACAAGCCCTACGTCATACGCCAGCGCATCCCACGCGAGGGCGCGACGACGTTCCACGACGAGATCTTCGGCGACATCACCGTGGAGAACGCCGCGCTCGACGACCAGGTGCTCATAAAGCGCGACGGTCTGCCGACGTATAACTTCGCCAACGTCATCGACGATCATCTCATGGGCATCACCCATGTCGTGCGCGGCAGCGAATATCTGTCCTCCGCGCCGAAATACAATCTTCTGTACGAGGGCTTCGGCTGGGAGATACCCAAGTATGTCCACTGCTCCCCCGTCATGCGCGACGCGCACAGCAAGATGTCCAAGCGCCACGGCGACCCGTCGTATGAGGATCTCATCGCGCAGGGCTTTCTGACAGACGCGGTGCTCAACTACGTGACGCTGCTGGGGTGGAGTCCGCGCGGCGAGCGCGAGATATACTCCCTCGACGAGCTCAAGGAGATATTCGACATTTCCGGCATCTCCAAATCCCCCGCCATATTCGACATTGAAAAGCTGCGCTACTTCAACAGCGAGTATATCCGCGCTATGACGCCGCAGGCGTTCGCCGCCGCGGCGGAGCCGTACATCCGCCAAAGCGTCAAGAACGAGGCTTACGACGCCGCCGCGATCGCCGCGCTCTTGCAGCAGCGCACCGAGGTGCTCACGGACATTCCCGAGAAGGTCGATTTCTTTGACGCTCTGCCGGAGTACTCTGCGGAGCTTTTCGTGCACAAGAAGTCCAAGTCCGATAAGGCGTCGGCAAAGGACGTGCTGGAGCGCATACTGCCGGTGTTCGAGGCGCTTGGCGCGTGGAACGACGAGAGCATCATGGGCGCTATGGTCGCGCTCGCGGAGGAGCTGGGCGCGAAGAACGCGAAGGTCATGTGGCCGGTGCGCATCGCGGCGGCGGGCAAAGCCGTCACGCCCGGCGGCGCGGTGGAGATCTGCCGCATCCTCGGACGCGGGGAGACGCTGCGGCGCATAGACATTGCGCTTAAAAAGCTGGGGTAACAATATACAATGCATAAATTTCTCTCTTCGGACAAAAATATCCGAAGAGAGTTTTTTGTATAAGGAGCGATACGCATGACGCCAATGCCGAAAAAACGCAAAGCCGCCCTCGTGCTGGGCACATACGCGCTCGCGCTGATCGCGGTGCTGGGCATATTTTCATACATGAGCTGCCGCCGTCTCGCGGACTACCGCCTCGCCGCGCGCTATTCGGCGCAGGAGGCGCTGGAGGAGACCGTCGCCGCCGTCAGCCACATGAGCGGCGCGCTGAAAAAGAGCGTGTACGCCACGGACGCGGGTATGCGCGCGAGGATCTGCGCGCAGGTGTACGCCGACGCGCTGGCGGCGGAGGCGGCGATGAGCACGCTGCCCTTTGCCACGCAGGAGCTGGAGCAGATCTCCGGCTACCTCAATCAGGCGGGCGACTACGCCTACACGCTGTGCGCCTCGGCGGGGGCGGAGGACGGCTTCACCGACGAGGAGACGGAAAACCTCACGAAGCTCTCCGCGCTCGCCGCCTCGCTCGCGGATTCGCTCGCGGAGCTTCAGCGCAGCTATCACAACGGCAGCATCGAGATGGACAGCGGCGAGACGCGCCTTCAGAACATCGGGCTCGACCCCTCGGCGGGCAAGGTCAGCACGGAGCTTCTGCGCTATGAGAGCGAGTTCCCGCGGCGGGCGAGCATGGACTACGACGGGCGCTACGGCGCTGCGGCGCAGCGGGAGGAGAGCACGGGCGCAAAGAAGCTGTCGGACGCGGAAAAGCTCGCCGTGGCGGCGGGGTTTGTCGGCGTCAGCCCCGCGCAGATACGCCTTGCCTACGACTATGAGGGCGCAAACGGCGTGAAGTGCTACGCCGCAGGGGATACGCTCGTGGTGGTCAACGACGCGGGCGTTGAGAGCATGGGGCGCTCCCGCCTTGTCAGCGAGGAGCGCATCACGGACGAGCGCGCCCAGCAGCTCGCCCATGACTTCCTGGAAGGTCACGGGTATAAGGACATGACGCTCATCGCCGCAGAGCGCAAAGGCGGCATGGCGCGGCTGAAATTCGCCTCGACGCAGGACGATGCGCTGTGTCTTGACAACTTCGTGACGCTCTCCGTCGCGCTGGACGACGGTGCGGTGTGCGCCTTCAACGCTGAAAGCTACTCCTCAGACCCCCTCGACGTGACGTGGAGCGTCACGGAGACGGAGGCGAGGGCGGCGGCGCCGGAGGCGCTGGAGGTCGCGGACGTGCGGCGGGTCATAGTACGCACGGCGGGGCGGCGCGCCGTGGGCTGCTATGAGCTTTTGTGCGCCGCTCCCGACGGCGCGGAGGTCACGATCTACGTCAACGCCGCCACGGGGCTGCAAAACGAGATCGTGGCGTGACGTTCGTGGCAAATCTGTATAAACTGCATATAGTGCGGGCGGAGTCTCGGCTCTTCCCGCACTTTTTTTGTCAAAATAGCGAAAAAAGGCGGCTGGGCGGCTGATTTTTCTCATGACTGCCGAAATTTGAGCATTTTTCTCATTTAACGCCAAAAAAAGTTTGACTTTTAACTAACATCGTGACATAATTATTGTCGTTACAGAATACGCGCCCGTGACGCAAATGTTGTTATTTTGACATGGCGAAAACACAGTTTTGTCTTGAAAGAGGGTCACGGATGCGGTATCATGGCAGTATCAGTAACTGCGGAGGAAATGGAGGATATTTCTGCCTTTCATCTCCGCGCTGAACGAAATTTCCAACCGAAACAGCGAAAAAAATTCACACCGAAAAGGGGGTGAGCCAGTGTCATTTGAGGCAATCGCCAGTATAACCCAGGCGGAAGCCGACGCGAAAGCCAGCGTTGCCCAGGCGGACGCGAAGGCGCGCCAGATGCGCATTGACGCGGAGAACGCCGGAAAAGCGGCGATCGAGGCGGCGGCGGCAAAGGCGGACAATGAGCTTGCCGAGCTGCGGCGGCAGGCGGACGAGAAAGCGATGGACGCGGCGGGCGGTCTCTCCAGGGAGCTGGAGGAAACCAAGGCGGCGCTCCGCGCCAAGGCGGAGACCAAGCTCGCGCAAGCGGCAACTCTTGTAGTGGAAAGGATAGTGAACAGCTAAGATGATCTTAAAAATGAAAAAGCTCTATCTTATGGCTGTCCGCTCGAAGAAGGACGCTCTCCTGCGGGAGCTTGCGCAGCACGGCTGCGTGGAGTTTTCGGAGATCGAGGACGAGGTCGCGGCGAGCGAGCTTGCCGGTGCGCTGCACCGCGAGGACTCGAAGCTCATGGCGCTCAGGGCTCAGCAGACCTCGCTCACCCACGCGGTAGCGCTGCTGGACAGATACGCCCCCGCCAAGACGAAGCTGCTCTCCTCCCCGGCGGAGGTCGCGCCCGCCGTCCTGCTGGACGACGCGGGGCTGAACGCGGCGCTGAAGCTCGCCGGTGCGATAGAGGGCGCGGATGACCGCATAAAGCGCATCACCGCCGAGGAGAGCCGCCAGCGCGTGCTGGCGGAGTCGCTTCAGCCGTGGCTGGATCTGGACATCCCGCTCGGCATGGAGGGCACGCAGCGCACAAACGTCCTTCTGGGCAGCTTCACGCTCAAGACTGAGCTTGACGCGGTGAGCGCCGCTCTGGCGGAGGTCTGCGACGAGGCGGAGCTTTTCCAAGTGTACGAGGACAAGACCAGCCGGTACGCCGCCGTCGTGTGCATACGCGAGGGGCTCGGCGAGGTGCAGGAGGTTCTGCGCCGCTTCGGCTTTGCGCCTGCGGCATTCTCCGGTATGCAGCGCACCGCGCGCCAAACGCTCTCCGAGGCGACGCGCGCGCTGGAGGAGCTCGCGGCGGAGAAGTCCGCGTGCGAGGCGTCCATCGTCGGCGAGAGCGTGCGCCGGGACGAGCTGAAGCTCGCGTGTGACCGCGTGAGCACGAAGATCGCCGTGGCGGAGGCAGAGAGCCGCCTCTACGGCACGGACAGCGTCGTTGTGATGCGCGGCTGGATGCCGGCGGAGCGCGAGAGCGAGCTTGCGCGCGTTTTCGACAGGTATGACTGCGCGTGGGAGTGCCGCGATCCCGAGGAGGACGAGTACCCGAGCGTTCCCGTGTCGCTGAAAAACAACAGCTTCACGAACGCGCTGAACATGGTCACGAATATGTACTCCCTGCCCGCCTATGGCTCGGTTGATCCCAACCCGCTCATGGCGCCGTTCTTCGTCGTCTTTTACGGGCTGATGATGGCGGACATGGGCTACGGGCTGCTGATGATAATCGCGGCGGCGGTGGCGCTGGCAAAGATAAAGCCGCGCGAGGGCAGTCTCTCGTTCTGTCAGCTTCTTTTGTACGGCGGCATATCCACGTTCGTCATGGGCGCGCTCACGGGCGGTCTGTTCGGCGACGCGCCGTATCAGCTCGTACATATGTTCAACCCCGCAAGCACGTGGGAGGGTCTGCCGTATCTCTTCAACCCCGTCAACAACAGCTCTCTCGTGCTCTACGGCGCGATGGCGCTCGGCGTGATCCACCTCAACACCGGTATGGCGGTCAGCTTTTACCTCAAGGCAAAGCGCGGCAATCTCATGGACGGACTGTTCGAGGAAGCGCCTTTGTGGGTCATCCTCGTGGGCGGCGTGATGATGGGGCTTTCGGCGCTCGGCGTGACGGACGCTCTGTTCGCCGCGGGCAAGATCGTGCTTATAATCGGCGCGGTCGCGCTCCTTTTCGGCGCGGGGCGGCACGCGAAGGGCTTCGGCAAGCTCACGGCGGCGCTGAGCTGCGTTTACAACACCCTGACGGGCTGGTTCGGCGACGTGCTGTCGTATTCGCGTATCATGGCTCTCATGCTCGCGGGCAGCGTCGTGGCGCAGGTGTTCAACAATATCGCCGCAATGCCCTCTGCGGGCGGCGTGAGCGTGCTGAGCATCCTCGCTTTCATCGTCATCTTCCTTATAGGTCACGCGCTCAACTTCGCGCTCAACCTCCTCGGCTGCTTCGTGCACGATCTGAGATTGCAGTGTCTGGAGTTCTTCGGCAAGTTCTATGAGGACGGCGGCAAGCCCTTTGACCCGCTCAGAATAAAAAGCAAATACGTCAGAGCGAGGGAATGACCCCCTCCTCCGGCGCAGTTAAATTACAAGCTCATCAACCAAACAAGACATATTTAGGAGGAAATTAAAATGGAATTTCTGAACGCTATCGGCGGATACGCACTCGGTCTTCTCGGCGCAGGTCTGGCTGGCTTCCTCGCCTGCATCGGCTCGGCAAAGGGCACCGGCATCGCAGGTGAAGCGGGCGCCGGTCTCGTCTCGGAGGACCCCGGCAAGTTCGGTAAGGTGATGATCCTTCAGGTCATCCCCGGCACACAGGGCCTGTACGGCTTCGTTATCTGGTTCCTCGCATTCTCCAAGCTCTCCGCCGCTGCCTCCGTCAGCGTCGAGCAGGCGCTTCAGGTCATGATGGCGTGCCTGCCCATCGCGTTCGGCGGTCTGCTGTCCGCTATTTCTCAGGGCAAGGTCGCCGCGGCGTCCGTCAACATACTCGCAAAGAAGCCCGACGACTGGTCCAAGGGCATGATCCTCTGCATCACCGTTGAGTTCTACGCGATACTCTCCCTGCTCGCATCCTTCATGATGCTCAACAGCATCACCCTCTGATCACTTATACTGGACAGGAGATACTATGAAAGGCACTGAAAAAATAATCGCGCATATCCGCTCCGACGCGAAGGAGCAGTCCGACGCGATCCTCGCTCAAGCCGAGCAGCAGTGCGCGAGTATCCGCTCGGACTATGAGACGCAGGCGAAGGAGCTGTACAAGGAGCGCATCCGCGTTGGCGTGAATAGCTGCCAGGACAGAGTAGACAGCATGGATCGCATCGCGCGCATGGAGGCGAAAAAGGGCGTGCTCGCCCTCAAGCAGCAGATGGTGGGCGAGGCGTTCGACAGGGCGTTCGATATGCTCGTCGCTCTGCCGGAGGCGCAGTATGTCGCCTTCCTCGCCAAGCTCGCCGCGAACGCCTCCGTCTCCGGCGACGAGGAGATTGTGCTCAACGCGCGTGACCGCGCCGCCGTCGGCGGGAAGGTCGTCTCTGCGGCGAACGCGCTCATCCCGAACGGAAAGCTCACGCTCGGCGCGGACGCGGGCGCGTTCGCCGGCGGGCTCATCCTCCGCCGCGGCAGCGTCGAGGCGAACTGCACCGTGGAGCTTTTGATAGAGCTTGCCCGCGGCGAGATGTCCTCCGACATTGCCAAGGTGCTCTTCGGCTGATGGCGACGCCATACTATCCCCATATAGGGAGGGAATAAATTGTCAACTAAAAGAGAAGCATACCTGTGCCTGTCGGCGATGCTCCGCGCGAGAGAGCCGAAGCTTTTGACGCGCGACCGTGCCGAGCGTATGCTGGACGCGGGCTCGTTCGAGGAGTGCGCAAAGCTTTTGACCGACTGCGGCTATGCCGATATGTCGGCGATGAGCGCCAAGGAGATAGAGCATTCTCTCTCCTCCCGACGGGACGAGCTGTTTGCGGAGATGGAAAAGCTCGCGCCGGACAAGGGCGTGGTGGACGTGTTCAGAATGAAGTACGACTACCACAACGCCAAGGTTCTCGTCAAGGCCGAGGCGGTGGGGCAGGACGGCGCGCGGCTGATGAGCCGTTCGGGCAGGTTCGCTCCCGAAAAGCTCGCGGAGCTTTATACCGAGGAGGAGCTCGGTCAGCTTCCGCAGATATACGCCGCGGCAGTCGCGGACGCGAAGAGCGTCCTTGCGCGCACGTCGAACCCCCAGCTCGCGGACTTCATCCTCGACAGGGCGTACTTTGCCGAGGTCAGAGACGCGGCGCAGTGCGCCGAGTGTCCGTTCCTCACCGGCTACGCCGATATACTCACCGACAGCACCAACCTCAAGAGCGCCGTGCGCACGCTGCGCATGGGCAAGGATCTTGAATTTATGGACAGCGCCCTCATCCCCGGCGGCAGCGTCAGCGCCGACAGGATAGTCGCCGCGGGCGACAAGGAGAGCATCACCGCCCTCTTTGCCAACACGCTTTTGGAGCGCGCGGCGGCGCTCGGCGCGGACGCCGTCGAGGGCGGCAGCATGACCGCGTTTGAGCTCGCCTGCGACAACGCGGTGAACGCCTATCTGCGCTCCGCCAAGCTCATCAGCTACGGACCCGAGGCGCTCATCGCCTACCTCGCCGCCGTGGAGGGGGAGATCACCGCCGTGAGAATGATCCTCACGGGCAGGCTCGCGGGCATCGACCCCGACGTTATCAGAGAAAGGCTGCGTGATATGTATGCTTAAAATTGCAGTCATAGGCGGCAGCGACACCGTCATGGGCTTCAAGGCTCTCGGTCTGGAGACTTATCCCGCCGCAGACGCCGAGGAGGCAGGGCACATCCTGCGCCGCCTCACCCGCGAGAGCGAGGACTACGCCATCATCTACATCGAGGAGAGTCTGGCGCAGTACATGGCTCATGAGATAGACAGATTCAAGGACAGACCAACCCCCGCTATCATTCTCATCCCCGGCAGGGAGGGGAGCATCGGTCTCGGTCAGACGGCGCTGCGCGCCGCCGTGGAGCGTGCCGTTGGCACAAACATTCTGGGCGATTGATCGCTTAGAGCCTTCAACATTCTTATAGGAAGGAAACTGAACTATATGAGCGGAACTATCACAAAAGTTTCAGGGCCGCTTGTCGTGGCAGAGGGTCTGGCGGACGCGAACGTTTCCGACGTTGTGCGTGTCGGCTCTCAGCGCCTGATAGGCGAGATCCTCAACATGACCGGCGACAGGGCGAGCATACAGGTCTATGAAGAGACCTCCGGGCTCGGACCGGGCGCTGCGGTCGAAACCACCGGCATGCCCATGTCCGTTGAGCTTGGACCTGGTATGCTCGACAATATCTACGACGGCATACAGCGCCCGCTGCCCGAGATGCGCCGCCTCACCGGCGACTCCATCACCCGCGGCACGGACGTGCCCGCCCTCAACCGCGACAAGCAGTGGGACTTTGTCCCCGTGGCGAAGCCCGGCGACAAGGTCACGGCGGGCGACGTGCTCGGCGACGTGCAGGAGACGAGCGCGATAAGCCACAAGATCATGGTGCCCCCGGGCGTATCCGGCGAGGTCGTGAGCGTGGAGCGCGGTCAGTTCACCGTGACGGAGACCGTCGCCGTCGTGCGCGACGCGAAGGGCGAGGAGCATAAGCTCACCATGATGCAGCGCTGGCCCGTGCGTATCGCGCGCCCCTACACCAAAAAGTACGTTCCCAGCCGCCCCATGAACAGCGGACAGCGTATCATCGACACGCTCTTCCCCATCGCCAAGGGCGGCACCGCCGCCGTTCCCGGTCCGTTCGGCTCGGGCAAGACCGTCGTGCAGCACCAGCTTGCAAAATGGTCCGACGTGGACATCGTCATTTACATCGGCTGCGGCGAGCGCGGCAACGAGATGACCGACGTTCTCATGGAGTTTCCGGAGCTGAAGGACCCGCGCAACGGCGAGCCGCTGATGAAGCGCACCGTGCTCATCGCCAACACCTCCGATATGCCCGTCGCCGCGCGCGAGGCGTCCATCTACACCGGCATAACCATCGCCGAGTATTTCCGCGACATGGGCTATGACGTCGCCGTTCTGGCCGACTCCACCTCCCGCTGGGCGGAGGCGCTGCGCGAGATGTCCGGCCGTCTGGAGGAGATGCCCGGCGAAGAGGGCTACCCCGCCTACCTCGCCTCCCGTCTGGCGCAGTTCTATGAGCGCGCCGGCGTTGTGGAGTGTCTCGGTCAGGACGACCGGCAGGGCTCCGTCACCGCCATCGGCGCTGTCTCCCCTCCGGGCGGCGATATTTCCGAGCCTGTCTCTCAGGCGACGATGCGCATAGTCAAGGTGTTCTGGGCGCTCGACTCCAGCCTTGCCTACGCCCGCCACTTCCCCGCCATCAACTGGCTGACGAGCTATTCGCTGTACGTCGATACCCTGCGCCAGTGGTACACCGACCAGTTCGGCGAGAGCTATATGACCAACCGCGAAAAGGCGATGCACATCCTCCAGGAGGAGAGCGAGCTTCAGGAGATCGTCCGTCTTGTCGGACAGGACGCGCTCTCTCCCGCCGACCGTCTCACGATGGAGACGGCGAAGATGCTGCGCGAGGACTTTTTGCAGCAGAACGCCTTTGTCGATGAGGACGCATACTCCTCCTACGCAAAGCAGTTCAGACTTCTGGACACGGTGCTGTCCTACGACGCGCTGTGCCGCGCCGCGCTCGACAGGAACGCCGACATGGAGGCGCTGTTCACCATTGACGTGCGCGAGAAGATAGGACGCGCGAAGATGGCGGACGCCAAGACCTTTGAAGCCGATTACGACGCGATCGCCGCCGAGATGAAGGCGGAGATCGAGGCTGTCATTGCCGGAGGTGAGGACGCATGATCAAAGAGTATAAGACAATAAGAGAGATCGCCAGCCCTCTTATGATAGTTGAGGACGTCGAGGGCGTCACCTACGACGAGCTTGGCGAGATAGAGCTCCCCAACGGCGAGGTGCGCCGCTGCAAGGTGCTTGAGGTCGAGGGCAGCCGCGCCGTCGTGCAGCTTTTCGAGTCGGCGCAGGGCATAAACCTTGCCGAGACGAAGGTGCGCTTCCTCGGTCATCCCCAGCAGCTCGCCGTGTCCGAGGATATGCTCGGTCGTGTTTTCAACGGCATGGGCGCGCCCATCGACGGCGGACCGGAGGTGCTTGCCGACGCACATATGGACATCAACGGTCTCCCCATGAACCCCGCCGCCCGCGCCTACCCCGCGGAGTTTATACAGACCGGCGTTTCCACCATAGACGGGCTGAACACCCTCGTTCGCGGGCAGAAGCTGCCGATATTCTCCGGCTCGGGTCTGCCGCACGCGCCGCTCGCCGCGCAGATCACCCGTCAGGCAAAGGTTCTGGGCGACGATGAGACCTTCGCCGTCGTGTTTGCCGCCATCGGCATCACGTTTGAGGAGTCGGAGTACTTCATCAACGATTTCCGCCGCACCGGCGCAATCGACCGCACCGTCGTTTTCTCCAACCTTGCCAATGACCCCGCGGTCGAGCGTATAGCCACGCCGCGCGTCGCGCTGACCGCGGCGGAGTACCTTGCGTTTGAAAAGGATATGCAGGTGCTCGTCATCATGACGGACATCACCAACTACGCCGAGGCGCTGCGCGAGGTCTCCGCGGCAAAGAAGGAGGTCCCCGGTCGCCGCGGCTACCCCGGCTACCTCTACACCGACCTTGCCACGCTCTATGAACGCGCCGGACGCCGTCAGGGCAAGAAGGGCTCGATCACCATGATCCCTATCCTCACCATGCCCGAGGACGACAAGACCCACCCCATCCCCGACCTCACCGGCTACATCACCGAGGGGCAGATCATCCTCTCGCGCGATCTGCACCGCAAGGGCATCGTTCCTCCGGTGGACGTTCTCCCGTCGCTGAGCCGTCTGAAGGACAAGGGCATCGGCGAGGGCAAGACCCGCGAGGATCACGCCGGCACGATGAACCAGCTCTTCGCCGCGTACTCCCGCGGCAAGGACGCCAAGGAGCTTATGACCATATTGGGCGAGGCGGCGCTGTCGGACGACGACAAGCTCTTCGCGCAGTTCGCGGACGAGTTTGAAAGGGTCTATGTCAGTCAGGGCAACAGCACCAACCGCTCCATCGAGGAGACGCTCGACCTCGGCTGGCAGCTATTGAGCATACTGCCGCGCCGCGAGCTCAAGCGTATCAAGCCCGAGCTGATAGACAAGTATCTGCCCAAAAAGTAAGTCCAAAAGGCTGAACCCTATATAATTTTTACGAAATCGGAGGTGATGCTTTTTGGCAAGCACTGCTATAACCCCGACCAGAATGGTGCTCAACCAGCTAAAGGGCAGGCTCAAGACCGCAAGGCGCGGGCACAAGCTGCTCAAGGACAAGCGCGACGAGCTGATGCGCCAGTTCATGGACGTGGTCAAGCTCAACAAGCAGCTTCGCACCCGCGTTGAGGAGGGGCTGACGGCGGCGTTCTCGTCGCTTCAGGTGGCAAGCGCCATCATGTCTCCTGAGATGCTGGAGCAGGCGCTGCTCTACCCGCGCCAAAGCGTGGAGCTGGGCATGAAGTTCAAAAACATCATGAGCGTCAACGTTCCTGTCTACTCGTTCAAGACACGGAGCAACGACCCGAGCGAGATATACCCTTACGGCTTCGCGCAGACCTCCGGCGAGCTGGACGACGCGCTGGACAAGCTGGCAAAGGTGTTCGAGGATATGCTGGAGCTGGCGCAGGTCGAAAAGACCATGCAGCTTCTCGCGGAGGAGATAGAAAAGACCCGCCGCCGTGTCAACGCGCTTGAGTACGTCATGATACCGGAGCTTGAGGGGAATATCAAGTATATCGCCATGAAGCTCGAGGAGAACGAGAACTCCACCAAGGTGCGTCTGCTGAAGGTCAAGGAGATGGTGCTGCAGGACGCGCACCATTATCAGCAGTAGGCTGAAAGCTATAAAGCCAATAAAGCAAAACGCCGCCCGAAGCAATGCTTCGGGCGGTTTTTCGAGTATTGCGCTTCGTGCTTACCTCGTCTTGACGTAGGTGTTCATCGGGTGCACCATGTACTCGTTATACGGGAATTGGTCGGTGGTGACGTAGCCGGCGGGCGCGTCGATGAGCTGCGGGATACGGTTGACGAGCGTGGCGCAGGTCAGCTCGACCGTTGCGGGGCGGTTGACGATGCAGGTGGTCTCCGGCTCGCCGTAGAGCGTCCAGACGTTGCGGTCCATCTCCTCGGGATTGTATATCTTGCCGACGCACTCGGTCTCGAGGGTGATGCCCTCCTCCGTCGTGGTGGTGACGACGGCGCGCATGCCGGTGGCGTCGCCCGCCTTGACGACCATGCCGAGCGTCTCGCTCTTGAGATCCTCCTTGTCTATGCACGGGATGCACTTTTGCGTCTGGGAGACGACGTGCAGCCCCATCTTGCTGCACAGCCAGCCGTTCTGATTCCACATATAGCTCGGCACGTATCTGCCGCTCTCCACAAGCTCCTTCATCTCGTCGGACGGCGTCTCGTTGTAGCAGCCGATGGTCTTGTCAAATTCCTCGACCGTCAGCCCCGCGCCGTGCCCCTCCGCCAGCGCCACTCCGTAGTCCTCGACGTTGTAGGAGCTGCTGCCGACGATCTTCGTGATCTTGTGGGAGGAGCCGGCGAGGTTCGTGACCATCGTGCCCCAGTAGAGGTCGCAGTAGCCCACGCCGGTCAGCGTGCAGCCGCCCTCCTTCGCCAGCTTGTCCAGCTTCGCAGTCAGCGCCGGAGAGGAGTTCCACGGGTAGAGCGCCTCCTCACAGGTGGTGATGGCGTTGACGCCGTGGTGCGCGCATATCGTGAATATATCCTCCAGCTCGGCGACGGTGCTGCGCGTGGCGATGATGCACACGTCGGGCTTCAGCTCGGCAATGCGCGCGTCCGCCGTCGCGGAATCCTCCACGACCACGCCCACCGTGGGATAGCCGTTGCCGATTATTTCAGAGACGTCCTTGCCTATATGGCTCTTGTTGCGGCAGAACGCGCCCACAAGCTCCCCGCCGTGCTCAAGCACGTAGCGCATCAGATAGCGGCTCATCTTGCCCGCACCGTACTGAACAACTCTTACCTTGCGATCCATATTATTAGCCTCCTCAAAATTATATTTTTAGGTTATTTTTTTAACAACCTTTACGGCTTTATTATAATCTTTATAGTAGGTATAAAGTCAAGCGAAATATTGCCCGTGGTTTTGCACAGCTTTTCCGGCATACAATTGTAAATAATGACGAGCGCAAATACCGGTGAGCGTTACAGCCTCATCGGAAACATCTGCTATTTTTGCTTTAACGCGGCAGCGCCGTGTCTCGCAGGGGAGATCTGTGAAGAGGGGCGGGAGTCCCTTTTCACGTATGATACTACTCATGGGGCAAATGCCCCATGAGCGCAAATACCGGTGAGCGTCACAGCCTCACCGGAAATATCTGCTATTTTTGCTTTAACGCGGCAGCGCTGCATCTCGCAGGGGAGATCTGTGAAGAGGGGCGGGAGTCCCTCTTCACGTATGATACTACTCATGGGGCAAATGCCCCATGAGCGCAAATACCGGTGAGCGTCACAGCCTCACCGGTATTTGCGTTTTGTAGAACATCTGCCGGCGCTCCATGTCGAGCACGGGGAAATCAACGACGACCTCGCAGATATAATCGCCCGCGATCTCCCAGCCCTGCCGCGCGATATGCTCCACGAGGCGGCGGACGTTCGCCTCCTCGCGGCTGAACTCGTCCGAGCACAGGCACGCATACGCGGCGGCGGGAATGAGCTCAATATCCGGCGAAGCCTCATCCCCGCCGACGAAGAGGAACACCTCGTTGGAGTAAAGATCGCCGGAGAGCAGATGCTCGCGCCGGATTATCGTGCCGATGTTGCTGAAGTACGACAGCGGCATATTGTTCACGACAAGGTGCTTTTTTAGCTGCCTGAGCATATATTCATACCCTGTTTCGTCCTGGTCAAAGTAATTGACGTCGCAGGAGTAGCGGTAAATATACCGTTCCGGTATAAATTCAAGGAATATCTCCCCGCTCTTTGGCATCGCCTCATAGCGCCTGTAGTTTTCTATCGCGCGCATTATCGCGCCGCGCGAGCGGGCGAGCTGTTCTATTCTCTCGCTCACGCGCCCCGCCTGCTCGGTCAGCAGGCTTTGCAGCGCGGCGGCGTCGTTGTTGTCGAGCACCTCGCGTATCTGCCGCAGGGTCATGCCGTAGACCTTCATGTTCTGTATGAGGTCGAGCTTTGCCGACTGTGTGATGTGGTAGTAGCGGTAGCCCGTGGCGGTGTCGGTGTGCTGCGGCTTTAAAAGCCCCTCCCTGTCGTACAGGCGCAGCGCCTGCTCCGACACGTGGTTCAGCTCCGCCATCTGCCCTATCGTGAGCCTTTGCAGATCCATAAACCTTGCTCCTTGTATAGAGTTTCTGCTGCTATTACTATACAACGATCGCCGCGTTTGCGCAAGTATTATTCGATGACAAAGGGTTTAATCTTCAAATATGTAATCCAAATCAGCCCTATAATCTCTGGCTTCATTCTTGTAGCTGTTAATTGTATCTACCGACCGGTTAAACAAGGGAAGGCTTTATCTTTTCTCCGTATTCGCGCGACACACATACGCTGACCAGAAAGCGCATGGTAGGCGACATTTTATCCGCCAGCTCA